>CAYRZX010000087.1:0-13158 GCA_964428665.1 uncultured Gemmatimonas sp. | reverse complement strand
GTGGCATCCATTTTGCATATTCCTATGGCTGGACTTCGTTGAAGCGGGTTTTTTCAAGGAATAAGGAGGGTTTAGGCGTCTCGAAGGTCACAGGATGTGAGGCAGGCGTGTCACATTGCAGATTGCAGATTGCGGATTGCGGAATGGAAAACGAAAAGACCCTATTCCGAAATCCGAAATCCGAAATCCGAAATGGAGGACATCATGAAGGAGTCGGTCGTCAAGATCGGGTGGGTCGTGGGGGTCGGGCTGTTGTTCGTGATGCCGTTTGTGATTCTGGTGCTGTTCGCCGTCGCCACGTCGGCCCGGGCGCAGGACGCGCCGAAGGGCCCTCCGCAGTACATGGGCGTGGAGAAGTGCGCCGGGGTCTGTCACAAGACGGAGAAGCAGGGGAAGCAGCTCGCCATCTGGCAGGAGTCCGCGCACGCGAAGGCCTGGGCCACGCTGGCCACGCCGGAGGCGAAGGAGATCGCCAAGAAGAAGGGCATTGAGGACCCGCAAAAGTCGGACAAGTGCGCCAGGTGCCATACGGCGGCGTACGGGGCTGACGCCAAGCTGCTGATGGCGACGTTCAAGGTGGAGGACGGGGTGGGGTGCGAGGCGTGCCACGGGCCGGGGAGCAACTACAAGACGCTGAAGGTCATGAAGGACAAGGCCCTGGCGATGCAGAACGGGCTGCTCATCCCGGACGAGAAGACCTGCGTGAAGTGCCACAACGCCGAGAGCCCGACGCACAAGAAGTTCGTGTTCGCGGAGTCCTACAAGAAGATCGCCCACCCGGTCCCGAAGGAGGCGGGCAAGTAGGGGCCGAACCTGCTGCTCTGTCAGGGAAGTTTTGGCGGGCTGTCATTCTGAGGGCGCAATGCGCCCGAAGAATCTCGGCTTAGAGATTCTTCGCCTCCGTTGCACTCCGGCTCAGAATGACCACTCCCCTCCAGGCCCTTTGAGGAGGTGATGAGGAGGCGATGACGTCGAAACGGAGATGGCTCATCCTGGGCGCCGTCGGCCTGGTGGTCGGGCTGGCGCTGTGGGGGCGCGCCTGGCGGGAGGGGTGGTCCTCCTTTCTTCAGGGAGATCCCGAGCGCGGCGGCAAGGTCTTTTTCAACAGGGGGTGCGCCTCCTGCCACGCCATCTCCGGGACGGGGGGGAAGACCGCCCCTGATCTGGGCCGGGTTCCGGAGGGGCATGTCAGTTTCACGCAGCTCGTGGGGGTCATGTGGAACCACGCCCCGGCGATGTGGGACAGGATGCGGGAGTCCGGGGCGGGCTTTCCGGCCCTCACGGAGCGCGATCTGGAGGACGTCTTTGCCTATCTCTATGTCCTGCGCTACATGGACAGGGTGGGGGACCCGGAGAAGGGGCGGCAGCTTCTGAGGTCCAAAGGGTGCGTCCAGTGCCACGCCGTGCAGGGGGAGGGGGGGACGGCCGGCCCTGACCTGAGCCGTCTGAGCGCGCCCGGCGACCCGATCTCGTGGGCGCAGCGGATCTGGAATCACGCCTCGGCCATGGAGAAGGTCGCGCAGCAGAAGGGGGTCTCCTGGCCCGAGTTCCAGGAGGGCGAGATGGGGGACCTGCTGGCCTACCTCCGGGGCGTGAGCGCCGGACCTGCTCAGGGGCCGGACCTGCTCCCGGCGAACCCCGATGCGGGCAGGGACCTCTTCTCCAGCAAGGGGTGCGCGCAGTGTCATGCCGTGCGCGGCGAAGGGGGGACCGCAGCGCCCGACCTGGGGCGCATGGAGGGGTTTCCGCGCACCTTCACCTCGATGGTGGGGCTTCTCTGGAACCACGCGCCCAGGATGTCGAAGGCGATGCGGGAGAGGGGGGTGGAATGGCCCCGATTTTCGGAGCGGGAGATGGCCGATCTGGTGGCCTACCTCTCCTCCGTCCGCTACTTCGACGAACCGGGCCGCGTCGCCGAGGGCCAGAAGGTCTTCGCAGAGAAGCGGTGCGACCTGTGCCACGCCTTCAACGGAGAAAAGCGGGAGGGGCCGGACCTGGGCCGCCTGCGGGGGCGCTTCTCGTCTGCGAGGTTGGCCTACACCATGTGGGCGCACGGGCCGCAGATGCTCCAGAAGATGAAGGCCCGAAACATCCCGTGGTCGCTCTTTAAAGGGCGGGAGATGGCCGATCTGATCGCCTATCTCAACGCCGCAGAGGGCCGATAGTTTTGTCAAAGTGATTGTGAATAGGAGTGGCCCAGGCGGCTCGCCTGGGCATGCACAGGTTCAATCACAGGCCGGCGGCCTGTGCCACAGCCTGTGCCACCCACATCTGACCGGCGGACAGCAGGCGCGGTGGCCACACCGCGCCTGTTTTGTTTGGGGAGGCGTCCCCACAGTAGGGGCGCGATTAATCGCCCCCCTACTGAGACGTTGTTGTCTCAGAGGGCGTTTGCATGCCGTCCCAGAAAGGGATTTCTGTGATGATCAGATTAAAATGCATGTTTTTGCATCGCATTGTACAACAATAGATTGCGTGGCATATTGATTTTGTTTCGGACAGGCACGCGGATTGCGTCAGGAGAGGGACAGAGGCAGACCTCTCCCTCCTCTCCTAAAGGAGAGGGGCGGAGGCAGACCTCTCCCCCATACCCCTCTCCTAAAGGAGAGGGGCGGAGGCAAAGGTACCAGTACGAATTTCGAACTTTAGAATCGGTGAGCCGGGGGTCCATCGGGGAGGTTATGGAGACATGTTTCCGATCAGGTGTCAGGAGCTGTTGACGAAGGACGTGACTCTGCTGGAGGTGGAGGCCCCGCGCGTGGCGCACAAGGCGCAGGCGGGGCATTTCGTGATCGTGCGCGTGGACGAGCGGGGGGAGCGCATCCCTCTGACGCTTGCGGACTGGGACCGGGAGCGGGGCACGGTGACGCTGGTGGTGCAGGCGGTGGGGAAGACGTCGCGGGGGATGCTGGGCCTGCGGGCGGGGGACGCGCTGCTGGACCTGGCCGGGCCGCTGGGCATTCCCACGGAGGTCGGACCTTATGGCACGGTGGTCTGCCTGGGGGGGGGGATCGGGCGGGCGCCGATCTACCCCATCCTGCGGGCGCAGCGGGAGGCGGGCAACCGGGTGATCAGCATCGTGGGGGCGCGGAATGTGTCGCTCGTCTTCTGGCTGGACCGGCTGGCCTCGGTGAGCGACGAGCTGTTGATCACCACGGACGACGGGTCGTGCGGCCGGAAGGGGCTGGTGACGGACGAGATGCACCGGCTGATCGACGAGGAGCGGGAGATCGACCTGGTCTACGCCATCGGCCCGGCGGCCATGATGCGGGCGGCGTGCGAGGTGACGCGGCCCCATCGCATCCGGACGCTGGTCAGTCTGAACCCGATCATGGTGGACGGGACGGGGATGTGCGGGGGGTGCCGGGTGACGGTGGGGGGGGAGTCGAGGTTCGCGTGCGTGCACGGGCCGGAGTTCGACGGGCATCAGGTGGACTTCGACGGGCTGATCAAACGGCATCGGATGTACCGGGAGGAGGAGCGGCTGGCCCTGGACAGGGCGTGCGCGGTGGAGGTGGTTAAAGCGTGAAAAAAGAAGATATGACTCACCGGGCGGGCCTCCTGAGGTGGGCCTTCCTGGGGGCTGTGGCGGTCGCGCTCGGGGCGACGGCGTGCTTCGGCCTCCTGACCGGCGCGAGCATCGTGCAGGGGTGGGGGTACCTGACGGAGCCGGAGACGGACTCCCTGTCTCACGCGGAGGGCCTGCTGCTGGCCGGGGGGCTTCTGCTGGTCCTGGCGCTGGCGCTGGCGGTGCGGTTTCTTCCGGGGGGGCGGCCGGCGGCGCGGAGGAGGTCTCTTAAAAATACGGGGCCGGGAGGCAGAAAATACGTACCTGTACGGATTGACAAGCTCTGTATAGACAGGTAAATTGGACTGATCGGGACCGCCGGATGGAGGCGGGCGGAGGGGACGCGCATCCGCTTCCACCAGGAAGTTGAGCAGGAGACGGGGGTTCGTGAGGTCCAGGATGAAGTTGGAAGACGCCTCCATACGGGAGCTGACAGCGGCCTTTCTGGACGCGCAGGGCGGGCGGATCGCGGCGGAGCTGTCCGAAAGGCTGGGGCAGGCGGGGTCCCTGTCCCTTCTGCCCATTCATCGCACCCTGCTCGACCTCGTCACGGGGCATATCCGGGACGCATCGCCCTCCGGTCTGATCGCAGAGGTCCGCAGAATGGCGTCCGGGTTCCGGGGGGATGTTCAGGCCGTCATCTCCGGACAGACCGTCCTCTGGGTCGTCCTTCACAGGCTGCTGCGGGAGGTGGACGGCCCTCACAGGGACCCGGGCGTCATCTACACCGTGCTGGCCCTTGCCGGAGATACCCTGGACGGGGTCGCCGGCGCGCTGATCGACTTCTCCCGGTCGGGAGATATGTCCGCCTCCGCGCCGCCGGGGTGGGGGACGCTGGTAGAGCTTGGAAGAACGCATCGGGAGTTCGAGGCGCTCAACCGGATCGTCCGCGACCTGTTAGACGCGCGCGACCCGGCGCGGATGTTCGAGGTCCTCGAACAGGGCATCCTGGGCGCCTTCCACCTCCGGGGCCTGGCCATCGCAGCCGTCAACCACCGGGAGGGGTTCGCGGAGTTCGTCCGCGCCTACCCGGCGGTCCCCGCCAATCTCGACTTCATCGGCCTGCGCCGCGACCTGTCCCATCCTGACATCCTCTGCGACGTGGCCAGCACGGGCCGGATCGAAGTGATCGATGGATGGGACCCGCGCTACTACGAGTGGAGCGTCGGTGCAGACGGCGGTGTCATCTCCCGCCAGCGTCCCAGGGACTTCAACGCGGGTCAGACGGCCTTCTTCGTCCCCATCCTGACCCGGGACCGCGTGATCGGGATCGTCTGCGCGGGATCGACCCAGGAGAGCAAGGAGGTCGTCCTGCGGGAGATCGAGCGGATGCGCCCGTTCCTGGATCAGGTGGGGGCCACGCTCTCGGTCGTCTCCGAAATCGCCGAGCGCAAGCGGGCGGAGGAGGCGCTGAGGGAGAGTGAGGCGCGGCTGAACCTGGCTCTGGACTCTGCTGACATGGGCGTCTGGGACTCGGACTTCCTCACGGGCAGGCTCATCTGGTCAGAGTCCACAGAGGCCCTGTTCGGCCTGGCCCCCGGCGCTTTCGCCGGGACCCGCGACGCCTTCTACAAATTTGTGCATCCCGAGGACCGGGAGGCGGTCCGGCGGGCCGTGGACCGGGCCGTTGAAGAGGGGGTGGACTTCGAGGTCGAGCATCGCATCGTCCGGCCCGACGGGGCCGTCCGATGGATGGCCAACAAAGGCCGGATCTTCCGGGACACGTCGGGCAGGGCCGTGCATATGCTCGGGGCCGTCCTGGACATCACTGAGCGCAAACAGGCAGAGGAGGAGCGCGCCCGCCTGAGCAGGGCGGTGGAGCAGGCCGCGGAGTCCATCATGATCACCGACCCGAACGGGACCATCATTTACGTCAACCCGGCGTTCGAGTGGATCACGGGTTACAGCCGGGAGGAGGTGGTCGGACAGAACCCCCGCTTCCTCAAGAGCGGCAGGCAGGACACGGCGTTTTACCGGACGATGTGGGACACGCTGAGGCGGGGCGAGGTCTGGACAGGGCGTTTCATCAACCGGCGCAAGGACGGGACCCTGTTCGAGGAGGAGGCGATCATCTCTCCGGTGCGGGACGCAACCGGGAAGGTGGTCAACTACGTGGCGGCCAAGCGGGACGTGACGCAGGAGGCCGCGCTGGAGGCGCAGCTCCGGCAGGCGCAGAAGATGGAGGCGGTCGGGACGCTGGCCGGGGGGGTGGCGCACGACTTCAACAACATGCTGACCACGATCATAGGGTTTGCGCAACTGGCGCTGATGGAAGAGGACATCAGTCCTCTGGTGCGGGAGTACATCGCCAGAATCCCGGAGCAGGGGAAGCGGGCGGCGGCCCTCGCCTCGCAGCTGCTGACCTTCAGCCGCAAGGCGGTCGCTGAAAAGCAGCCCATGTCCCTGACGCCGCTGGTCAAGGAGACGGTCAAGATGCTGGAGCGCACCCTGCCGGAGCACGTCGCCATCCGGCTGAACCTCCCGGACGAGGTCGCAACCGTGAACGCGGACCCGACGCAGATGCAGCAGGTGATCATGAACCTGTGTGTCAACGCCAGCCATGCCATGCCGGGGGGTGGGGAGTTGACGGTCGGTCTGAAGGATGTGATTCTGGATGAGGCTTACTGCCGGAAGTACGCCTACGCCCGGCCCGGCAAACACATCTGCCTGTCCGTGCGGGACACGGGCGCCGGGATGACGCCGGAGGTGCAGGCGCGCATCTTCGAGCCGTTCTTCACGACAAAGGAGGTGGGGGAGGGGACGGGGCTGGGGCTGGCCGTGGTCTACGGGATCGTGAAGGGGCACGAGGGGCACATCAACGTGTACAGCGAGGTGGGCAGGGGGAGCGAGTTCAAGGTCTATCTGCCGGCGGTGGAAGGAGAGACGCCCCTCCGGGTCGTCTCTGAGGACGAATCCCCTGCGGGCGGGACGGAGACGCTGCTGCTGGTGGAGGACGACGCCAGGGTGTTGAGCGTGGGGCAGGTGATGCTGAAACGGCTGGGCTACGCGGTGCTGACGGCCTCGAACGGGGAGGAGGCGCTAAAAGTCTACCGCGCCCATCAGGATGAGATCGCGCTGGTGGTGACGGACCTGGTGATGCCCAAAATGAGCGGGCAGGAGCTTTTCGAGGCGCTGCGGCAGGCCGACGCAGGGGTGAAGGTCCTGCTGATGAGCGGCTATACCTTTAAGCAGGACCTCGACGCCATGCTGGCCAGGGGCCTGAGGGGGTTCGTGCAGAAGCCGCTCGACTTTTACGCTCTGGGGCACGCGGTGCGCCGGGCGCTGGATGAGTGAAGACCTCACCCTCCCCCAACCAAGGGGAGAGGCCCTTGTCTCCCCCTCCCTCTCCGTATACGGAGAGGGAGGGGTATGGGGGTGGGTGAGGTTTATGCGAGGACCTATGACTCCTAAGGAGCGCATGAAGATCCCCCGGCAGGAGATGCCGACGCAGCCGCCGGAGGTGCGGATACAGAACTTTGAGGAGGTCAACCTCGGCTTCACGGAGGGGCAGGCGCAGACGGAGGCGCTGCGCTGTCTCCAGTGCCAGAAGCCGCTCTGCGTGACGGGTTGCCCGGTGGGGGTGGACATCCCGGAGTTCGTGAGGCTGGTGGCGGAGGGGCGGTTCGAGGAGGCGGGGGATCGGCTGCGGCGGGACAACGCCCTGCCGGCGGTGTGCGGGCGGGTCTGCCCGCAGGAGGAGCAGTGCGAGAAGCTCTGCGTCCTGGGCAAGCGGGTGGCCCCGCTGTCCATCGGGCGGCTGGAGCGGTTCGTGGCGGACCGGGTCCCGGCGGCCTGCGGGGGTGGGACGGCCCCTCCCACGGGGAGGCGCGTGGCGGTCATCGGGAGCGGGCCGGCGGGGCTGACGGCAGCGGGGGACCTGGTGCGGCTGGGCCATCAGGTGACGGTGTTCGAGGCGCTGCACGATGTGGGGGGGGTGCTGGTCTACGGCATCCCGGAGTTCCGGCTGCCCAAGGCGATCCTGCGGGTGGAGGTGGAGGCGCTGCGGACCCTGGGGGTGACGTTTGAGGTGAACGCGGTGGTGGGCCGGACGGTCTCCATCGACGACCTGTTCGGGGAGGGCTATGACGCGGTCTTCGTCGGGACGGGGGCCGGGCTGCCGCACTTCCTGGACATCCCGGGGGAGGACCTGAACGGGGTCTACTCGGCCAACGAGTTCCTGACGCGGGTCAACCTGATGCGCGCCTACCGGTTCCCGGAGTTCGACTCGCCGGTGAAGGTGGGCCGACACACGGCGGTGATCGGGGGCGGGAACACGGCGATGGACGCGGTGCGGACGGCGCGGCGCGTTGGGGCGGAGCGGGCGATGCTCCTCTACCGCCGGTCGCGGGCGGAGATGCCGGCGCGGGCGGAGGAGGTCGAGCACGCGGCGGAGGAGGGGGTGGAGCTCATCACGCTGGTCGCGCCGACGCGGTTCATCGGGGACGAGGGGGGGTGGCTGCGGGGCGTGGAGGTGGTGCGGATGGAGTTAGGGGAGCCGGACGCGTCGGGGCGGAGGCGGCCCGTGCCGGTGGAGGGGTCGGAATACGTGATCGAGGCCGAGACGGCGGTGATCGCGGTGGGGAACGAGGCGAACTCGTCGGCCCTGTCGGGGACGGAGGGGATTCAAACGGACCGCCGCGGGCTGATCGTGACGGACCCGGAGACGGGGGCCACGTCCAGGCCGGGGGTGTTCGCGGGGGGGGACATCGTGACGGGCGGGGCGACGGTGATCCTGGCGATGGGGGCGGGCCGGAGGGCGGCGAGGGCGATTCATGGGTATCTGACAGAAAAGCAGTGAAGAGTGAAGAGTGAAGAGTGAAGAGTGAAGAGTGATGAGGGCCGGGGATCGAGCGATTTGCGTTGCTTGGTCTTCTGGCCCTCATCTCTTTTTGTTGAAAACGCATTTGCGGTTGACACAGGACTAAGGCTGGCCCTATATTTATGAAAAACACCCCTTACAATCGCCTCCTCTCATCTCCCATGCTTCAGCGATTCAACACCATCGGCGTCAAGCTCGTGGCGACCGTGGGGACGGCCCTGGTCCTCCTCCTGGCGGCGAGTTTCCTGTTTCTGATGCAACGGAGGATGCGGCTGGACCGGGAGGACTTCATCCGGGAGCTGTCCACGATCACGAGCTACGCCGAGTCGGTCCGGGAGTACCTGGCCGAGCACCAGCAGGTCTTTTTGAGGCGGGACACCGTGTACACGCAGATGCCGACGGTGCCGATCATCGCGGCCTGGCAGACGGCGCAGAAGTACGCGGAGGGGAAGGGATACACGTTCAGGACGCCCTCTCTGAACGCCCGCGCCTCGCGGAACGAGCCGGACGCGTTCGAGCGGGCTGCGCTGGAGCGGTTCGCGCGCGACGCTGGCGCGCGGCAGCATTTTGAGGAGACCGCGCTGGAGGGTCAGCGGGTCTTCCGGTACGCCGTGCCGGTGCATTTGACGAAGGATTGCCTCCGGTGCCACGGCGGGGTGAAGGGGGAGGCGGATGAATTCGGCCACCCGAAGGAGGGGATGCGGGAGGGGGACCTGAAGGGGGCGTTCGTCGTGACGGCCCCCATGACTTTTCTGGAGACCCGGCGGCGGTCGGACCGCATCGCGCTCGCGGGGGTGGGGGTCGCCACGATCGTCGCCATCACGGCCATCCTGATGTTCGTGGTCCGGCGCATCACCTCCCCCCTGAACGAGCTGGTCGGGGCCACGCGCACGCTGGGCGAGGGGAATCTGGAGGGGGTGGCGCCGGTGCGGTCCGGGGACGAGGTGGGGCAGCTTGCCCAGGCGTTCAACGAGATGGCGGCGAAGCTCAAGGCGTCCTATGAGAACCTCGAAGAGAAGGTGGAGGCGCGCACGTCCGAACTCAAGCGCTCCCAGGCGCAGCTTTTGCAGGCCGCCAAGCTGGCCTCCATCGGGGAGCTGGTGGGGGGGATCGCGCACGAGATCAACAACCCGACGGGGGTGATCGTGATGCGGGCGGCCACGCTGATGGAGGACGCGAAGGCCCTCGGCCTGTCGGAGGACCTCCTGAACGACATCGAGGTCATCCAGCGGCAGTCCAGCAAGCTGGCGACGATCACGTCCGGGCTGCTCCAGTTCTCCCGGCAGTCCCCGTTCGCGCCGACCCCCGTGGACCTCAACAGGGTCGTGGCCAGGCCCATCTCCTTCGTGGAGCCCACGCTCCGCAACCGGGGGATCGCGTGCCGCCTCGACCTGGGCGAGCCTCTCCCCCTCGTGTCGGCGGACGCGACGCGGATCGAGCAGGTGCTCCTGAACCTCTACACCAACGCCATCGACGCCATGCCGGGGGGCGGGGAGCTGACGGTGCAGACCCGGCATGTCCCCAGGCCGGGGGCCGGGGAGGGGGGGCTTCCGGCGGATGCGTCGAAGATGATCTCTCTGGGCGAGGACGGGAGGGGGGAGTGGGTGACGATCTCGGTGCGCGACACCGGGGAGGGCATTCAGAGCGAGAATCTGATTCGCATCTTTGACCCCTTCTTCACGACGAAGGAGGTGGGGAAGGGGACCGGGCTGGGCCTGGCGATCAGCTACGGGATCATCCAGGAGCACGGGGGGCGGATCGAGGTGGAGAGCCGGTGGGGGCACGGGGCGGAGTTCAGGATTTATTTGCCTGCGGTGAAGGATAAAGCGTGAGGTCTTTTGCGTATGCCCAAAGAGCGAATTCTGGTGGTGGATGATGAGCCGGACATGCTGTCGAGCTGTCAGCGGCTGCTGTCCCGGTCCGGGTATGAGGTGAAGGTGGCCCAGTCGGGCCGCGAGGCGCTGCGCATACTCAAGGAGGAGCCTTTTGACCTCATCCTGACGGATCTCAGGATGCCTGAGATGGACGGCATGGAGGTGCTCAGGCTGAGCCGGGAGCAGAGCCCTGACAGCGCCGTGATCGTGTTCACGGGCTACGGCACGATCCAGGACGCGGTGATGGCCATGAAGAGCGGGGCGTCGGACTTCGTCACCAAGCCGTTCTCGCCGGATCATCTCCTCTTAGCCGTGGAAAAGGCCGTCGGGAACCTTCGCCTGGCGGCGGAGAACCGGGCGCTCAAGGGGCAGTTAGAGGAGCGGTTCAGCTTCGACAACATCGTGGGGCGGGGCCCGGCCATGCGGGAGGTGTTCGACGCCATCCGGAAGATCGCGGACACGAACGCCAACGTGCTCATCACCGGGGAGAGCGGCACGGGCAAGGAGTTGATCGCCCGGAGCATCCACGCCAACAGCAGCCGAAAGAATCGCCCGTTCGTTCCGCTCAACTGCGGGGGCATCCCGGAGCACCTGGTCGAGAGCGAGCTGTTCGGCCACGAGAAGGGGGCCTTCACGGGGGCGGCGGCCACCCGCCCCGGTCTGCTGGAGTTCGCCAGCACGGGGACCTTTTTCATGGACGAGATCAGCGAGTTGCCGCTGAACCTCCAGGTCAAACTGCTGCGCGTGCTGGAGGACCGGCGCATCCGCCGGGTGGGGAGCAACCGGGAGATCGACATCGACATTCGCCTGATCTCGGCCACGAACCGGAACATCCAGCAGATGGTGAAGGAGGGGGTGTTCCGCGAGGACCTCTTCTACCGGGTGAACACCTTCGTGATCCACCTGCCGCCGCTGCGGGAGCGGATGGACGACCTTCCGCTTCTGGCCGTGCATTTTCTGAAGCGCTACGCCAAGTCGACCAGCAAGGTCGTGGAGGGGATCGCACCGGAGGTGATGTCGGTCCTGAAATCGCACGCCTGGAACGGCAATGTCCGGGAGCTTCAGCACGTCATCGAGCGGGCCGTGGCGCTGACGACGGAGGGCGTCGTCCGCCTCGAGGACCTGCCCGACCAGCTCTGGAGGGGCGCGGACGAAGGGGCAGGCGAGTCGTCCTCCGAGGAGCGGTCCCACTTTGACCTCCCCTTCAAGGACGCCAAGGAGGCCATGATCGAGAGCTTCGAGCGGAAATACATCCTCAAGCTCCTCTCCAAGCACAAGGGCAACATCTCGCGGGCGGCGGAGGGGAGCGGCATCGACCGGCGGTCCCTGCACCGGCTGTTGGTGAAGCACCGCATCGAGGCGTCGAAGTATGCGTGAGAGAACAGGCGTGAGGCGTGAGGCGTGAGGCGCGAGGTCTGAAGTGAGACAGGCGTTTGCGGGGTGTGACAGCCGCGTCTCATACCCGCCCTGAAATCGCTCCTCGAACTCCTCTTCGCCTCTCTTCTTTGAACAATCTTAACTGATTGTAATTTAATCTATTACTTATTTTTTAGATAAACATGGCGCACCCCTGTGTCCGTCTGGCACAGGGGTTGCGTTTTTGTAGGCTTGGTTTTTCGTGATCGGAGGGCCGGTCGCCACAACGGGTAATCGGGTAACGGGTGGAGGAGGGGTTACTCGGTTACCTTTTTGTTCTCATACGCCACGCGGTTGGGTGGGCGACCACCGGTCGCCCCTACAAATTCGCCTGTGTTTGAAAGAGACCCCATGAACGCACGGGAACGCTGGAACCGGGTCATGCGCTTTCAGCCGGTGGACTATGTCCCGGACGAGGAGTTCGGTTACTGGACGGACACGCTGACCGCGTGGCACGCGCAGGGCCTCCCGGCGTGGGTGGACGACAACGCGAAGGCCGACCGGTTCTTCGGGTTCTCGCGCAGGGACCATGCGCCGGTGGGGATCGGGCTGATGCCGGGGTTCGTCCAGCGGGTGCTGGAGGAGACGGACCGGCATCGCATCATCGTGGATGGCTCCGGCGTGAAGTGCATCGTCAACAAGAATGGGTCGTCGTCCATCCCGAAGTACCTGGAGTTTCCGATTCGGGACCGGGCGACGTGGGAGGCGTTCCGGGGGCGGCTGGACCCGGAGACGCCGGGCCGGCATCTGGCCCCGGAGCGGTGGGAGGCGCTGAAGGCGGCCTGGAGACAGAGGGACTATCCGCTCGGCATCAGCGTGGGGAGCCTGTTCGGGTGGATTCGGAACTGGATGGGGTTTGAGGGGGTGACGGTGATGCTCTACGACGACCCGGGGCTGGTCGAGGAGATCGTGGAGCACATCGCCACGTTCGTGCTGAGGACCGTGGAGCAGGCCGTGCGGGAGGTGGACTTCGATTTCGGGTCGATGTGGGAGGACATGTGTTTCAACCACGGGCCGATCATCTCCCCGGCGATGTTTGAACGCTATCTCGTGCCGCGCTACCGGAGGATCACGGACTTTCTGAGGCAGCACGGCGCGGAGGTGGTCTACGTGGACTGCGACGGGAACATCAACGAGCTGGTCCCCCTCTGGCTGAAAGGGGGGGTCAACACGATGTTCCCGATCGAGGTGGGGGGAGGGTCGGACCCTCGAACGATCCGGGAGCGGTATGGAGACCGGGCGCGGCTGATGGGGGGGGTGGACAAGCACGCCCTGATTGCGGGGAAGAAGGCGATCCTGGCGGAGCTGAGGCGGGTCGAGCCGCTGGCGCAGATGGGGGGGTACATCCCGCACGTGGATCACCGGGTGCCGCCGGATGTCACCTATGAGAACTACCTGTATTACCTGGACGCCAAGCGGGACCTGTTCGGCATCCCCAAACCGCCGCCCTACGAGGCGCGGGTGGAGGAGGAGCGGGGGCA
>CAYRZX010000086.1:0-21624 GCA_964428665.1 uncultured Gemmatimonas sp. | reverse complement strand
TTGGTCCGGTCCCGGTGAAGGGGCTGGACGCGCCGGTGGAGGTGTATGAGGTGGTAGGGGCAGGTCCAGTGCGCACGCGGCTTCAGGCGTCAGCGGCGCGGGGCTTGACGCGGTTCGTGGGACGGGATGCGGAGATGGAGGCGCTGCGGCAGGCCGGGGAGAAGGCCGGGGCAGGCCGGGGCCAGGTCGTGGCGCTGGTGGGGGAGCCAGGGGTGGGCAAGTCCCGGCTGGTCTACGAGTTCACGCGGTCGCATCGGGTGCACGGGTGGCTGATGCTCCAGAGCAGCTCGGTCTCCTACGGCAGGGCCACGCCCTACCTGCCGGTCATCGACCTTTTGAAGACCTATTTCCAGATCGAGGACCGGGACGACCTGCGGCGGATTCGGGAGAAGGTCACGGGCAAGCTGCTGACGCTGGACGAGGGCCTGAAGCCGACGCTCCCGGCCTTTTTGTCTCTGCTGGACGTGCCGGTGGAGGACCGGGGGTGGCAGAACCTGGACCCGCCGCAGCGTCGCCAGCGGATGCTGGAGGCGATCAAGCGTCTGTTGCTGCGGGAGAGCCAGGAGCAGCCCCTGCTGGTGGTGTTCGAGGACCTGCACTGGATCGACTCGGAGACGCAGGCGATTTTAGACAGCCTGGTGGAGAGCCTTCCCACGGCAAAGGCTCTTCTTCTCGTCAACTACCGCCCGGAGTATCAGCACGGATGGGGGAGCAAGACCTGCTACACGCAGCTCCGGCTGGACCCGCTGCCCCCGGAGAGCGCCGGGGAACTCCTTCAGGCCTTGCTGGGGGATGACGCTGGCCTGGCCCCGCTCAAGCGGCCTCTGATCGGGCGGACGGAGGGGAACCCGTTCTTCTTGGAGGAGAGCGTCCGGACGCTGGTGGAGGTCGGGGCGCTAAAAGGGGAGCGGGGGGCCTATCGCCTGACGAAGGCCCTGCCGGAGGTCCAGGTCCCGGCCACGGTGCAGGCGGTCCTGGCCGCCCGGATCGACCGGCTGCCGCCGGAGGAGAAGGGTCTGCTCCAGACCGCCTCCGTCATCGGCAAGGACGTGCCTTTTACGCTCCTCCAGCCCATCGCGGACCTGCCGGAGGAGGGCCTTCGCCGGGGGCTGGCGCATCTTCAGGCTTCTGAGTTCCTCTACGAGACGAACCTTTTCCCCGACCTGGAGTACACCTTCAAACACGCCCTGACCCACGAGGTGGCCTACGGGAGTCTGCTCCAGGAGCGGAGGCGTAGCCTTCACACCCGGATCGTGGAGGCCATCGAAGGTCTGTATGCTGACCGGCTGCCCGAACACGCCGAACGCCTCGCGCACCACGCCCTCCGGGGCGAGTCCTGGGAGAAGGCGCTGACTTACTGCCGTCAGGCCGGGGCGAAGGCAGCCGAACGCTCGGCCTACCGGGAGGCGGTGGCCTCCTTTGAGCAGGGGCTGGAGGCCCTCAAGCATCTCCCTGAGAGTCGTGACACACTTGAGCAAGCCATTGATCTCCGGCTGGACCTGCGCAGTTCGCTCTGGCCTCTCGGACGATTTGAGGAGGTTCTCGAATACCTTCGCGAGGCTGAGGCCCTTGCAGGCGCTCTGGACGATCAACATCGACTGGGCTGGGTCTCCGCCTATATGTCCCCCTATTTCCTGCGTGCCACGAGTGCTCCAGACCGAGCCGCCGAGTCCGGCCGCCGTGCCCTCGCCATCGCTGCCGCCGTCGGTGACCTTGGACTTCAGGTCGTGGCAAGTTTTTACACAGGCATTGCCTACTATTTTTTGGGTGACTATCGTCAGGCGATTGAGCTCTTCAGGAGAAACGTGGAGTCTCTCGGAGGGGATCTGATCCACGAGCGTTTCGGACAACCTCACCTTCTCTCCGTTAGTTCCCGTGCCTTTTTGGCCATAACACTTGCCGAACTGGGAGATTTTACTGAGGGGATCGCTTGGGGAGAAGAAGGGATACGGATCGCTGAGGCAGTCAATGAGCCATACTCTCTGGTCACCGCGTATGTCCATGTAGGCAATCTCTACTTGAGCAAGGGAGACCTTCGCAGCGCCATCCCTCTGCTTGAACGCAGCCTTGTAATCTGCCAGACCCGGGATTTTCGGACTATGCTTCCCTCCTCTGCTTCAGGCCTGGGTTATGGATATGTCCTGTCCGATAGGGTCTCCGAGGCCCTGCCACTTCTGGAACAGGCCGTTAAACAGGTTTCTATCCTGTTAAAGGCAGATTACCCACTCCAGGTTGTCTATTTGAGCGAGGCGTATCTGCTAACCGGACGGAAGGAGGAGGCGGCTGATTTCGCCGCCCGCGCCCTCGACCTCGCGCGTCAGGACAAGCAACGAGGATTTGAGGCGTATGCCCTCCGGCTCCTGGGAGAGATTCACGCGCACCGCGACCCGCCGGAAGTTGGGCAGGCGGAGGACTACTACCGGCAGGCCCTCACTTTGACCGAGGAATTGGGGATGCGCCCGCTGGCGGCGCACTGCCATTATGGATTGGGGACGCTGTATCAAAAAGGTGGTAGGCCTGAGCCTGCCCGCGCTGAACTCTCCGCCGCCCTCTCGATGTACCGGGACATGGAGATGACGTTCTATCTAAGCCGGGTGGAGGCCGCCCTGTCGCGGTAGTAGGATGGAGTGAGAGAAGTTCGTATAGTAGCAGAACTCATTCGAATATATCCTTCCGGGGCTTTTGACGCGATTTTTTAAGCTCCGTTCACCGACGCTTACGACCCTTTCTCTATCGCAAGGTGTTCCGGCGTGATTTCGTCCCCCTCGCACAGCACCATCGCCTTCTCGATCACGTTCGCGAGTTCGGCGACGTTGCCCGGCCAGGGGTATTCGTGAAGCGTCTTCATCGCCTCCTCGGAGATTCTAAGAGGCTTCCTCCCGTCTCGCTCGGCCTGTTGCTGGACAAAGTACTTTGCCAGGACCGGGATGTCCTCACGCCGTTCCCGGAGCGGGGCGGCCTGCACCAGACTGACACTCAGGCGGTAATAGAGGTCCGAACGAAACCTCCCCTGATCCACGAGCCACTTGAGGTCCTGATGCGTGACCCCGGCCACGCGGACATCGGCATACACGGGCCTCGTCCCGCCCACGCGCGTAAAATAACCGTCCTGCAAAAAAGAACACAGCCTGACCTGCGTCTCCGGCGGAAGGGCCTCCACCGCCTCTAACATCAGGGTCCCCCCGTGGGCCGCCTCCAGGAGCCCCTTGCGCGTCTGGGTGGCGCCCGTGAAGGCGCCCCGCTCGTGCCCGAACAGCTCGCTTTCGAGGAGCGTCCCCGACAGGGTGGCGCAACTGAGCGTCACGAACGGCCCCCTGGCGCGCCGGCTGTTGTAGTGAATCCTCCGAGCGATGAGCGCCTTGCCCGTTCCCGGCTCGCCCTGAATCAGGACGGGCGACTGCGTGGCCGCGATCTTGTCCAGCGTTTTGAGGAACTGCTGATTCAACTCGCTCTCCCCGATCAGCTCGATCCTGGGGATCGCCGGAGACGACGATTCACGCGGCATCTCCATCGCATCCAACAGCTCCTCGGCTTCGTCCACCGTCAGCTTGTGCTCGTGAACCATGCCCAGCACCTTGCGCCTGGCGGCATACATGGCCTTCTCCTTTCACGGCTTCTGAAGGACCTTCATCAACGCAATCCCCTCCTGGGGGGACATCTCTCCGCGATCAACAGCGTCTAATATCTCCTGTTGCTCAAGCCGTTTCTCTTCGGGGGCGTGGCCCAGCGCCTGGATCACCTCGTCGAGCCTCTTTCGCACCGTCGGGTAAGAGATGCCCAGCTCCTTTTCCACCTCTTTGATATTCCCCCTGGCGACCAGGAACGCCTCGACGAACTGCTGCTGTTCCGCCGACAGCAGCGACAACCTGGAGGTCGGGAAACGCCCCTCCACCGTCAATTCACAGGAATTGCATCGGAGTTTGACCGGCTCAAGCTGTCCGTCGCAGACCGGACAGAGATTGATCGGTTTGCGCATAGAATGGGCCTCATCTCCTTTAGAGATCCTTCACCGTGTCCTGCCGCTGAACAAGATAATCAAATAAATTAATTTTGTCAATATTAAAAATTAAATTTATTAATATTTTATATAATTTTATCAATTTTATCAATTAAAATCGTTCATTTTAACATGACGGATGAAACGCAAAAGCCCCGGACAGGAGGACCTGCCGGGGCTTTTTGAGCTGTTCAAATACCCAATTAATGCTTCACCTTAGGCAAATACGCTTCATATTTGAACGCCGGGCTGTTCTTGGGGTCGTGGCATGAGACGCAGACCTGGGGGGTGATCTCCGGCGCCTCCGTCGTGTCGTTCGGATGCCCTTCGGAGATCCGGTGGCACGACAGACACCCCACCCCGGCCAGCCCCGGCGTGGCCTCGGCGCTGACGAATCCCCCCCGCTCCCCGTAGCGCGTGGTGTGGCAGGTGATGCACTCCGGGTCCTTCGTCCGCCCGTCCTTCACCACCGTCTCCCACGCGTGCGCGTGCGGCGTCTCGCGCCACTGCGCCACCTGCGTCTCGTGACACGAGGCGCACGTCTCCGCGTCGGGCAGGGGAGCGACCTGCGCCCGCTTCGCGCTGGCCCGGTTCGCCTCCTCCGCCATCCGCGCCACGTAATCCTCGTAGACCCTCTGGAACTCGATGTCCGCCATCGCGCCCTTCGCGAACGTGACCTTCCGATCCTCCACCCCCGTCACCCCCCCCTTCGCCACCTTCACGCTCAGGACGCCCAGCCCCGTGCCGTAGCGCGTCGCGCGCGCCACCCTCATCCCATCCTGTTTCTCCCCCCGCTCGATGTCCCTCACCCCCCGCACGACCACGTCGATCCCCGCATAGGCCTCCTTGAGCTTCAGGGCCTCCTCCTCCGACACCTGCCCCAGCAACACGATCAAATCCGCCTGCCTTTGCGCCTCCGGCAACCACCGCTTCAGGGACTCCTCAAGGCCGGCGAAGGCCAGCGCCTTTGACTGAGACTCCGGGACCAGCGCGAACACGTCCGGCGACGTGACCCCGATGACCCCCACCTTCACGCCCCCCACGGCCCGGACGATGTAGGGCTTGAAGACCGGCGCCTTCGTGTCGGCCCGCAGCACCGACGCGGAGATGAGCGGCAGGGCATAGGCGCGGGCCAGCGAGTCCACCCGCGCGACCCCCTCCGCCAGCTCCCGCTCCCCCACGTTGACCGCGTCGTAGCGCATCCCCCCCATCAGCCGCGCCGCGTAGTCCGCCCGGATCGCCTGCTGGTAGGGCATGAAGTTTCCAACATCCACCAGCAGAACATCCCCCCCCCCGGCCCGCTCCGCCTTCACCGCCGACGCCACGTCCACCATCCCCCCCGCCGGGGCCCCCGGACACCCGCACACCTTGAGCGTGCCGATGAAGTCTCCGGTGTAGAGGACCTTCACGTCTGCGTGAGAGGGCGAAGTCAGGAGGAGAACCAGGCACAGAGTTATGACCCAACCTGATCTCACATCTTCACCCTCAGCGCCTTCGCCGCGTTCCGGCAGGAGATGGCCTCTTTCACCTTCTTGGAGGCCCTGAGCGCCTCCACCTTCAGGATCGCCGGCGTCGGGACCTTCAGGACCATCCCCGTCCCGAACACCAGCCGGTCTGGGCCTGCCGCCTCGATCATGCGCGGGATGCTCTCCTGAAGCACCGACGTGAACCGGGAGATCTCGATGTAGACCCGCTCCCGCAGCTTCGGGTCCCGCGCCAGGGCGCTGTTCTCCAGCCCGATCCCCTCCAGGATGAAGAACGTGGCCTGGGGGCAGGCCCGCACGACGGCCTCGATCTCGCCCGCGGACAGGTCCGGCGCCACGTCCAGCCAGTGGCGCTGCCGCCGGTCCTCCAGCCGCATCGGGATCGCGACGGGCATGCCCAGCTCCGCCGCCACGTTCACGACCTCCCGCGCCTCCCCGCCCGACAGCCGGTAGTTGTGATACTGCGGGACCAGCCGGAGCCCGGCCATCCCGAAGTCCTCCTGGCAGACCTTCAGGTCCTCCCGCCACCCCTCGTAGGTCGGGTTGATCGTGGCGCAGGGGATCAGCCGGTCCCGATGCCCCTTCGTCTCCTCGAACAGCTCCTCGTTCCCCGCCTGGCTGTTCCTGTAGAACACCGCGTGCAGCGACGAGACAACGGCCTTCTCGATCCCGTGCCGGTCCATCTGCCTCAGCAGCCCGGAGACGGTCGTGACCGGCACCCGACGGAACGGCCAGCGGCCCACCCATGCGTTGACGTCAAGGTACAAAATAGCCTCCCTTTTTCAGAATGCCCGCCATGTTAGACCAGTATATCTTCTCCCTCTGCGCCTTCGTCAGATGGGCGTCCTCCACCTTCCCCACGCCCCCCTCCATCGTCATGTCCGTCCCGAACAGCAGCCGCTCCGCGCCGATCTCCCGCGCCGCCAGGTCGATCATCCCGTCGTCCACCACGCTCCCGCTCGTGTCTAAATAGACGTTCGGCGTGTGGCGGACGGCCTTGATCCCCCACTCCCAGTCCCCGCCCCCGCCGATGTGCCCCTGGATGATCATCGCCTCCGGGTAGCGCCTGGCCGCCCGCGCCATGTCCGTGCCGTCCGAGATGTTCGGCTGCCCCACGGCCAGGGCCGTGGCCCGGTCCAGCGTGTGCCCCGAGTGCCAGAGGATGGGGACCTTCAGGTCGATGGCCTTCTCGTAGATCGGGTGGACCGTCGGGTCCCAGGCCCGGTACTGATTGTAGAGCTTGATCCCGACCATCCCCCGATTCATGCAGCGGTCGATCTCCTCCAGCGCCGCCCTCTGGTGCCCCGGGTTGACGTAGCAGTAGCCCAGGATGCGCCCCGGATACCGCCTCATCGCCCCCAGCACCCCGTCGTTGCACTCCCGGACCTCCTCCGGGCCGGGCAGCCCCCTCGTGACCGGGATGGAGCAGCAGAGGTGCTCGATCTCTAAGCGGTCCGCCGCGTCGATGACCCGGTCGTTGTCCCCCCACCCCCACCGCCGGGGGCCGCCGTTGACGTGCATGTGACAGTCGATCTTCTTCATGAAGGCCCTTTCTATGCGGTTAGATTTTTTCCAGCGCCTGCGCCAGGTCCGCGATCAGGTCCTCCGGGTCCTCCACGCCCACGGCGTACCGGACCAGCTCGTCCCGGATGCCCGCCTCCAGGCGCTCTTCTCTCGAAATCTCGTAGTAAGAGACGGTCGCCGGGTGCGACACCATGCTCTCCACCCCGCCCAGACTCGGCCCGATGTAGGGCACCCTCAGGCCGTCGATGAACCTCAGCGTCTGCGCCAGGTCCCCGTTCACGTCAAAGCTGACCACCCCCCCGAACCCGGCCATCTGCTCCCGCGCCACGGCATGGTGCGGATGGCTTTTCAGGCCGGGATAGTAGACCCGCCGGACCTTCGGATGCCCCTCTAAGAACTCCGCCATGCGCTGCGCCGTCCCGTTCTGCCGGGCCATCCGGAGCGGGAACGTCTTGAGCCCCCGGATCAGGAGGTACGCGCAGTGGGGGTCTATGGTCCCCCCCATGATGCCCCGGAAGTCCTTGATCGCCGAGATCAGCCCCGCCGGGCCCAGGACGGCCCCCGCCATGATGTCGTTGTGCCCGCCTAAGTACTTCGTGGCGCTGTGGAGGACCAGGTCCACGCCGAACTCCAGGGGGCGCTGGTTGCAGGGCGTGGCGAACGTGCTGTCGATGACCACCTTCACCCGGCGCGGCCTCGCGATCGCCACGAGCCGGTGGAGGTCCAGGACGTTCAGATGGGGATTCGTGGGGGACTCCGTCACGAGCACCCGCGTGTTCGGGCGGATCACCTCCTCGATGGCCTCGTAATCTCCGGGCGGCACGAAGGTGACCTCGATCCCGAATCGCTTGAGCACCTTCTCCCCGAACTGCCGCGTCTTCCGGTAGCAGTCGTCCAGGATGACGGCGTGCTGCCCCTGCGACAGCATCGCCAGCAGCGTCGTCGTCACGGCGTTCATGCCGGAGGCGAACAGCAGCCCGTCCTCCGCCCCCTCCAGCCCCGCCAGCTTCAACTCCGCGGCCCGCTGCGTCGGGTTGCCGTAGCGCCCGTAGTCGATCCGCTGGGCGCGGCCGGAGATGAAGTCGTCCACCTCCGCGCTGTCCCGAAAGGCGTAGGTGGAGGTCTGGACGATGGGCGTCGTCAGCGAGTGCCCCGGCTTGATCCGCTCCTCCCCGCCGTGCACCGCCGCCGTGGAGAGGCTTTTTTTCTGTTTTCTATCAGACATACTGCGCCTTTCTGGCAACCAAAAGTGAAACGTCAAACGTTAAACGTCAAAGCCTCTTTTGCCTTTTCGTTTCACGTCTCACGTCTCACGTCTCACGGCCTTAAATAAAAAAACCCGCGCCAAAAAGCGCGGGCTGAGACTCGACCGCCTGAGAACCCGTCCCGAGGGCCGGGAGACGATGAATGCAACCGGATCGACTTTTTAGCGACTTATTTAAAGTGGCTGCAATAGGCCACAAATCACCACTTCGCCATGAAATCTAACAAAAAATGCGGGAGATGTCAACACGATAGGAAAGACCACAGGACCACGGGACAACAGGACCACAGGACCAAAAAAGTGGTCTTGTGGTCTTGTGGTCTTGTGGTCTTGTGGTCTTGTGGTCTTGTGGTCTTGTGGTCCTATCCTTTCTCTTTCAGCGCCTCGCTCACGACCTGCGCCACCCGATCTAAGGAGAGGGGCTTTTCCAGCCACCCGAAGATATCCATGGATGGGAAGGCCCTCTTCAACTCGTCCGGCGGATAGCCCGTCATGGCCACGATCCGGGCCTCCGGGTCCTTTTTTCGGACGGCCCTGATCAACTCCAGGCCGCCCACATTCGGCATGACCACATCGGTCAGGACAAGGGCGATCTCGTTGCCGTGCGCATCGTAGACGGCCAGCGCCTCCTGACCGTTGGACGCCGTGAGGGCACGGTAGTTCAGGCGCTCCAGGATGGCCCCGACCAGCCTCAACACCTCGGCCTGATCCTCAACGACCAGGATCGTCTCCCCCTGGCCTTTCGGAATATCGACGTCCAGCTGCCTGACTGGCGCCTCCGCCTCCACGATGCGCGGCAGGTAGATCGTGAAGGCAGTGCCCTCCCCCACCCTGCTCTTCACGTCGATATGTCCCCCGTGCTGCTTCACGATGCCGTAGACCTGCGCCAGCCCCAGGCCGGTCCCCTGGCCGGGGGGCTTGGTCGTGAAGAACGGCTCGTAGATGTGCCGGATCACCTCGGGAGACATCCCCGCGCCCGTGTCCGACACGGCCCAGACCACCCAGTCCCCGGCCTCCATCTCCGGCAGGGGGGGCTGTTGCCCTGGCCCCAGCCGGAGGTGCGACAGCCTCACCCGCAGCCCGCCCCCCTCCGGCATGGCGTCGCGGGCGTTGACCGCTAAGTTCGTGATCACCTGCTGGAGTTGCGTCAGGTTCGCCTGGACAATGTACTCTTTGCCCTCGAACCTCGTCTCGACCCGGATGTTCTCCGGCAGGGTCCGCTCCAGGAGCTTCATCGTCTCCTTCAGGAAGGGGATTACGTTGACCGGCCGCCGCTCCACGTCCCGCTGGCGGCTGAAGTCCAGGATCTGCCGGATCATCTGCGCGGCCTGATGCCCCTGCGAGACGATCCTGCCCAAGTCCTCCCTGGCCGCTTCGGGGACGTCGGGGCGCATCTCCACGAGCTGGGCGAACCCGATGACGCCCGTCAGCAGGTTGTTGAAGTCGTGGGCGATGCCCGCGGCCAGCTGTCCCACGGTGGCCAGGTGGTAGTGCCTCTGGATGCGCTCCTGGGTCTCCCGTTCCTGCGTGACCTCCCGGATCACCAGCGCCCACCCCCCTTCAGCGCCCTCCGTCACCGGCCGCCCCGCGACCTCGAAGATCCGCTCCGCCTCCCCGCCCACCTCGATCCCGTGGGGCGGCCCGTCCTCGCGGGGCTTCAGAAACACCTCTATGTCCTGCCCACCCAGCCGGACGAGCGCCTCTCCCACCTCCGTCCCCCCGAGCGCCCGCAGGGAGTCCTGCGCGGGGGGATTGGCCAGGACCAGACGACGGTCTCCACCCAACAGGCAGACCCCTTCGGGGAGGTGCCTCACCAGGCCTTCGAGGCGGCTCTCGCTCTCCCGCACCTGAGTGTACAGCCACGCGCTCTCCAGCGCGGAGGCGGCGGTTCCGGTCAGAATGCTCAGCGCCTTCACCTGCCCCAGCGTGAAGGGCCGGCGCGGCCGCGTCGCGTTGAGGTTCAGCACCCCCACTAACTTGCCCCCCACCATCATCGGCATCGAAACCGAGGAGCAGATGTCAGGGCGCGGCCTGAGAGGCGCAAAGCGGGGGTCCCTCACCTCCCCGTGCAGCGTGAGCGGCTCCCGGTGACGCGCCACCCACCCCGCGACGCCCCGCGCAATGGGCATCCGCTCCCCCAGGATGTGCCCCCGGCCCTCCCCGCGCGCCACGGTGACGTAGAGTTCGTCCCCCTCCCGCGTGGGCAGCATGATCGAGACCTCGTCCGCCTCGCACTGCTGGAGCGCCGCGTCGGCCACCTTGTTCAGGATCACGTTCAGGTCCAGCGTGAAAGAGATCGCCCGGGTCAGATCGTATATCGCCACGGTCTCCCGCAGCTGCACATTCTCCATCCGCAGCCGGCGCACCTCCATCCCCCGGTGCAGGGTCGGCAGCAGGACGCTCAGTTTAAAGGGCTTCAAGATATAATCGAACGCGCCGGTCTTCATCGCCTCCACGGCGGTCTGGACCGTGGCCTGCCCCGTCATGACGATGCCCACGAGATGCGGGTCGATCCCCAGCCCGGCCTTCAGCAGCGCGATCCCGTCCATCTCCGGCATCATGAGATCGGTCAGGACCAGGTCAAAGTCCCGCCCCTTCAGCGCCTCTATGGCCTCCCCGCCCGACGCAAACCCCGCCGTCTCGTAGCCCTGCTTCGCCAGCGTCTCGCACAGGGCCGTCATCAGCTCAACCTCGTCGTCCACGATCAGCAGCCGGCCCAGACAAAGGGCAGGAGCGTCATGAGGTTGCACCGCAGGTCACCTCCTCTGTGTGTATGTCGAAGACCTATCCCCCTAACCCCCTTCCCTAAAGGGAAGGGGGAACGAGTATGTCTTCTCCCCCTCTCCTTTAGGAGAGGGGGCCGGGGGGAGAGGTCTCACCCCTCCATCAGAACCCTGGCGTTCGAGCCGTTTCTGACAGGCAGGGCGATGCGCACGACGGTCCCCTTTCCGACCTCGCTCTCGATCTCCAGCGTCCCGTGATGCTCCTGCGCGATGCGCCGGCAGATCGCCAGCCCCAGGCCCGTGCCCTTGCCCTCCTCCTTCGTCGTGAAGAACGGCTCCATCGCCCGCGAGAGATGCTCAGGGGCGATGCCCGCGCCCGTGTCGGAGACCTCGATGACGACCTGTAGGGGCGTCGCCCCTACGGCGTTTACCCGTATCCTCAGCGTCCCCCCCTCCGGCATGGCGTCGCTCGCGTTGGTGAACAGGTTCAGGAACAGCTGCCGCAGCTGCTGGCGGTCGGCCTGGATCACCGGCGCGTCCGGCGCGAACTCCTGAACCACGGCAATGCGGTGGTTGCGCAAATGGTAATGAATCAACTCCAGCGTGTTCCGGACCTCCTCGCGCACGTCCACCGAGGAGATCCGCTGCCCGCCGCGCCGGCTGAACTGGAGCAGGTTGGCCACCAGATTGCCCATGCGCTCGACCTCCCCCTCGATGACCCCCAGCGCGCGCCGGTTGGGGTCCCCCTCCGGCAGCTCCGCCAGCAGGGACTCGACCCGCAGGCTGACCGTGGCCAGGGGGTTGTTCAGCTCGTGGGCGATGCTCGCCGCCAGCTCCCCCATCGTGGCCAGCTTGGCCGACTGCCAGAGCTGCTGCGTCATCCCCCTCACCTCTGCGTCCTTTGCCCGCAGCGCCTCCTCCGCCCGCCTGCGCTCAACGACCTCGGCCTGCAGCGCCTGCTCCTGCTCCCGCAGCTCCCGGATGATCCGCAGATTCTCCTCCTGGAAGAACTTGCGGCGCAGCAGCGCCCGGATGCGCGCCCTCAGGACCGCCATGTCACTCGACTTGCCCACGAAGTCGTCCGCCCCGGCCTCCAGCCCCCGCGTCATGTCCTCCTTGGTCTCGCGCGCGGTCAGCATCATAACCACGATGGGATCGTCCATCGTGCGCCGCATCTCGGTCAGCCGCCGGCAGACCTCGATCCCGTCCATCTCCGGCATCACCAGGTCCACCAGGACGCAGTCAAACGCCCCGCTGGCGGTTTGGCCCAGCCCCTCGGCCCCGCCCGTGGCCTGCTCCACCTCGTAGCCCTCTTTCTCCAGCTCCCCCCTCAGGTATTCCAGGTACGTGGGGCTGTCGTCGATCAGCAGCATCCTGGCCTTGTGGAAATAGGCGTCTCCCGGCCCCAGGATGGCCCTCTGCGCGTGCGACTGGCGCAACAGGGCGTGGACGCGCAGCATCAGGATGTCCGGGTCCGCCGATTTGGCGATGTAGTCGTCCGCGCCGCTCTCCAGCCCGCGCATCTCCGCCGCGTCGGTCTCCTCGGCGGTCAGCATCAGGATCGGAACCCCCCGCGTATTGACATTCATCCGGAGCCGGCGGCAGAGTTCGTCCCCCTGGATGCCGGGGAGGTGGAAGTCCACCACCATCAGGTCCGGGAGACCCCGGTTGAGCGCCTCCAGGGCCTCCTCCGCCGTGGCGGCCGCGCTCACCTCCCACCCCTCCTTCTCCAGGGTGTAGCGCAGCATGAGGGCCTGGGTCTCGGAGTCCTCCACGATCATGATCCGGTAGGTCCGTTCCATCAACATCCCTCCTGTCGGGCTCCCGCCAGTTCCAGAATTCTGGGCGCGATGGCCGGAAGCGGCAGCGACTCGCAGGCCGCCCCCCGTTCCACCGCCGCCGCGGGCATCCCGTAGACCACCGCCGTAGACGCGTCCTCCGCGAGGGTGTAACCCCCCGCCTGCCGGACCTCCAGCAGCCCCTCCGCGCCGTCCTCCCCCATGCCCGTCAACAGCGCCCCCAGCGCCCCCGGCCCCAGGCTCCGGGCCATCGCCCGGAACAGCACGGTCCCGGACGGACGCTGGGCGCAGACCGGGTCCCCCCCGTCCACCCGCAGACACCCCCCTGCGAGCGTGAGGTGCCGGTCCGCCGGGGCCACATAGACCCTGCCGGGCGCGGGGACCTCATCGTCTTTTGCAATGACCACCTTGAAAGGGCAGGCGCTGTCCAGCCAGGCCACGAACCCCCCTAAGAAACTGGCCGTGATGTGCTGGACCAGCAGGATGGGAAGAGGAAAGTCGGGACCCAGCCCGCCCAGCAGGTCCACCAGCGCCCTGGGTCCGCCCGTGGAGGCCACGACGCCCAGGGCGCGGTAAGACCCCCTCATCAGGGGCGTCCTCCGTGGCCAGGGCCTGCCCTCTCCGGCCTCCGGGCCAGACTGCCATCTCCGGTCGATCCGCTGGCGAATGACCTTCACCTGGCTCATGATGGCGAGCTGCGTGCAGAGGCGCTCGGCCAGGGACTCATAGTCCTCGTGCGCCGTCCCCACGGGCTTTTCCACCACGGTCAGAGCGCCCGCCCGCAGCGCGTTCATGGTGATCTTCAGGTCCTCGTCCTCCACGCTGGCCGACACCACCACGATCGGCGTGGGCCTCCCGGCCATGACCCGCCTCGTGGCCTCGAACCCGTTCATGCCCGGCAGCCGGATGTCCATGGAGATCACGTCGGGAGCGACCCGGTCCAGGATATCCAGGGCCTCCTCCGCGCTCCCCACGGCCGCCGCCACCTCCAGCCGGGGGTCCTGCCCGATGATGTGTTGCAGGAACTCCCGGACCACGCGCGAGTCCTCGACGATCAGGACGCGAATCCTTTTCATAACATCTGCTCGACGGCCTCCAGCAACTCCCGCTGGTCGAACTTCCGCTTCACGATGTAGGCGTCCGCCCCCAGGGCCAGGCCCCGCTCCCGGTCCTCGGATCGCTCCAGAGAGGTCACCACGATCACCGGGACACGGGCCAGGCGCGGGTCCCGCTTCATCTCCGTTAGCAGCGCAAACCCGTCCATGCGGGGCATCTGGAGGTCGGCCACGACCAGGTCCACCCCCTCGGAGCGGAGCCGGTCCAGGGCCTCCACGCCGTCCACCGCCACCAGGACCCGGTAGCCGTGCGTCTCCAGAATGCTCTTTTCGAGCGTGCGCGTGGTGATCGAGTCGTCCACCACCAGAATGGTGGACGGCCGGCCCTCCGGGACAGGCCCCTCCGTCTTCAGCGCAGGCATCCCGGCAGACCCCCTGAACGCCTCCACCAGCCCCGCCGGGTTGAGCGCGAGGGAGACTGACCCGTCCTCCAGCAGGACGCAGCCCGAAAGACACCCCTTGCGGGCAGCGGGCGCTTTCAGGTCCTGGATCAGCCCCTCCCGGACGGACAGAAAGGCGTCCACGGCCACGCCCGCCCGCCTCTCCCCTGACTTCAGGACCGCCACCGGCAGGACCTCGCCCTCCGCCTGAACCTCCCCCTCCCCGATGCTCAGCAGACCCGCCAGGCTCATCAGAGGGACCGTCTCCCCCCTCAGCGTGACCACCGGCCTCCCCTCCACCGTCTCCACCTCCTGCCTCCGGACCCGGTGGAGCCGGTCGATCCCGTGCGCCGGGATGCCGAACGTCTGCCCCCGGCACGCCACCATGAGCAGCCGATGGGTGACCACCGACAGCGGGACCGACAGCGCCATCCGCGTGCCGCGGTCCCCCGTGCGCTGGACCTCCACCTCCCCCTGCAGCCGGGCCACCGCCTCGTGGACCACCGAGAGGCCCATCCCCCGCCCCGACAGATCCGTGACCCTCCGGGAGGTGGAGAAGCCGGGCCGGAAGATGAGCCTCGCCAGCTCCTGCGGGGAGGCGTCGGCGGCCCCGGCCCCGGAGAGGAGACCCTGCTGCGCCGCCACCCCGGCCACCCGCCTCAGGTCGATCCCCCCGCCGTCGTCCTCCACCGCCACGCCGAGGCGGTTGCCCCGGGACTCCACCCGGAGCGTCACCCGGCCAGCGGGCGGCTTGCCCCGCCGCTCCCGCTCCTGGGGGCGCTCGATGCCGTGGATGACCGCGTTGCGCAGCAGGTGCATCAGCGGGTCCTTGAGGGCCTGGAGGACCATCCGGTCGGCCTCCACGTCCAGGCCGCTCACCTCGAACTCCACCCCCTTCCCCTCGTCCCGCGCCAGGTCCCACACCATTTTGCGGAACCCCTCGAACACGCTCCCGGCCGGCGCCGTGCGCGCCTGCCGGACATCCTCCTGGAGCTGCCGCCCGACCTGCCGGATGGACCAGGCGTTCCGCCGCTGGAGCGCGCGCACGGCCCGCACCTGCCCGGACAGGGCCCGCACCTGGCGGTCCACAGAGTGGAGATACCCCGCCACGCGGGAGAACTCCGGGGTCAGACGGGACGCGCCCGACCCCCTCTGCATCCGCTGCCACCCCCGCTCCAGGTCGGCGACCTGGCGGGCGATCCCCTCCAGCCCCTGCGTCACCGCGTCCTGCCGCAGGCCCTCCACTAAGAGCTGCCCCGCCGAGCGGAGCAGCCGGTCCAGGTCTTCCGCACGCACGCGCACGGCCTCCGCCGATGGGAGCGGGCCGGCGGGCGCGGACGCCTCGGGAGGAGAGGGCAGGGGAGAGGCCCCCTCCGACGCCGCGCCCAGGACCCCCTCCAGGGCCTCCTGGGCGCCGGAAGGCCCCGAGGGCGTCCGGCCCTCCAGGAGGGTCGCGGCCATGTCCTCGATCTCGTCCAGCGCCCGCTGCGCGAGACGCGCCGTCTCCCCGTCCAGGGCCAGCGCCCCCTCGCGCACCCTGGAGAACAGGGTCTCCAGCCGGTGCGCCAGCGTCTCCACCGGCCGCAGGTCCACGGCGCGGGCCGCCCCCTTAAGGCTGTGCGCCCGCCGGAACGCCTCGTCCAGCCCCGGCCCCGGCGCTCCCCCCTCGCCCATCCCCGCCAGGATGGCCCGGATGCGTTCGAGGTGCTCCCTGTGCTCGGCCTGAAACGCGGCCAGCAGCCTCCGGCGAATGTCGTTCACGTCCGGTACCTCTCCACCGACTTCTGAAGCTGCTGGCCGAGCGCGTTGAGGTCCGCCGCGGCCCGCTCCAGCTGCCGCGTGCCCGACGCCGTCTGCTCCGTCGCCAGGCTGATGTTCTTCAACGCCTGCGTCACCTGCTCGAACCCGATCTGCTGCTGGTTGACCGCGGCCACGATCTGCTGAAACGTCTGCACGCCCTCCTGAATGCTCCCCGCCATCTGGCCGATGGTCCCCTCGGCCACCCCCACCTGCTGCCGGCCCCCCTCCACCCGCTTGACCGCCTCCTCCGTCAGCATCACCGAGCTGTTGATCCCCCGCTGAATCTCCTCCAGGATCGTCCGCACCTGGACCGTCGCGTCCCTGGCCTGGTCCGCCAGGTTCTTCATCTCCCCGGCCACCACCGAAAAGCTGCGCCCCTGCTCCCCCGCCGCGGCCGCCTCGATGGCCGCGTTGAGCGCCAGCAGGTTGGACTGCTCGGCGATGTCCCTCACCGTCGCCACGATCTCCCCCACCGCCTGCGTCCGCTCGCTCAGCGCCACGATGTTCTCGGCCACGGCCTCGGCCTGCTCCCGGATGGCCTCCATCGCCCGGTTGATGTCCCGGACGGCCTGCATCCCCGCCTGGCTGGCCGTGACCGTGGCCTCTGAGGCGGTGGCCACCTGCCTGGCCCGCTCCGAGACCTGAGCGCCCGACTGCGTGATCTCCTCCACGGTCGTCGTGGTCTGCTGCACCGCCGCCACCTGCTCTGCGGCGCTGGCCGCCTGCTGCTGCGTCGAGGCCAGGATCTCCGCCGCCGCCGAGTTGAGATTCCCCGTGACCGCCCGCGTCTGGCCCGCCACCTCCTTCAGCCCGGCCACCATCTCGTTGAGTCCTTGCCCCAGCCTCCCCAGTTCGTCGCCGTTGCCGGAGACAGCCGCCCGCCCGGTCAAATCCCCCTGCCCGACCCGCTCCACGAACTGCATGAACGTCGCCAGCGGGCGCGCGATGGAGCGCTGAATCATCAGACTGGCCGCGATCCCCAGGGCCACCACCACGGCCAGCGCGACCAGGGTGGAGAACTTGGCCTCCTCGTGCGCGGACGCGACCAGCAGCTTGCCCCCCTCCAACAACTCCTGGACCAGCCTCGCGCCCGAATCCACCCGGTCATCAAACGTCTGGCGCAGCCGCTCCAGGGCCTCCCTCCGGGCGATCACCTGACTCAGGTCCCCGCGCCTCATCAGGTCGAACTGAAGACGGTTTTCGACCGCCGACTCCTTCAGGGCCTCCTGAGTCTCCCTCACCGTCTGCCGGAGCCTGCCCCACTGGACGCCCCTCTGCGGGGAGAGGCCGGCCCTTTCGCGCTCCGCGCAGAAGGCCTCCAGCTCGGCCAGCATGCCCTGAGTGCGCTCCTGGTCCCGGAACCACGCCTCCTGGAAAGGAGTCGGGTCCTGGTCCGTCAGCCCGGCCCTGCGCAGCAGGTGGACGTTCAGCGCCCGCTCCCTCAGCACCTTCATGGCATCCCGGCTCGCGCCGATCTCCCGGAGCGACTCCATCGCCTTGAAGTCCCGGTCCACCACGGCGAACGTGATCTCCCGCACCTCCGCCAGCTTGGACAGCCCGTACCACCCCAGGCCCAGCGTCAAAGCGACGACGACCCCGAAGCCGATCAGAATCTTTTGACCGATCGTCACGTTCATGCGAGCACCTCCCTGAAGATGGGGTGTTCCAGGATCGCCTCTATATCCAGCAGGATGAGCGTCTTCGGGACCAGCCCTTTCACGCAGCGGATTGGCAGATCAACACCCCCCTCGCCCGGCGCGGTCAACTCCTCCGGCCGGACCTGTCGGACCTCCTCGACCCGGCCCACCCGCAGCCCGGCCCCCTCCCTGCGCAGGAACAGGACATGGCCGGAAGCCCCCCCTTCGGGCAGCCCTATCAGGCGGGCCAGGTCCACCACCGGCCGGACCTCGCCCCGCGCGTTGACCACCCCCAGCGCCTCCGGCGACGCCCCCGGCAGGGGCGTGCAGCCCGCAAAGGGGGCCACCTCGGCTAAGGCCGTCAACTCGATGCCGTAGCGCTCCTCTCCGAGAGAGAAGGCCAGCACGGACAGGGGAGGGGAGACCGCCCCGGCCCGGGCCGGCCTGCCTGCCAGTTGCGCGGCCCGCCGACGGTACACGGCCTCCACCTTCTGAGGGTCAGGGGCGGACACCCGCTCCAGAGCCATTTCGCCCTGCCTCAGCCTGGCCCGGACCTCCTCCCAGTCGATCTCCTTCCGCCTCGCGTTCATGGACTCCTGAGCACCTCCAGGTGCATCTCCGTCAGCGCCTTCAGCTCGGCGACGCGGACCCCATCTCCGTCCTCAAAGGGCCGGGCCGGGTCCATCCGGGACAGCAGCCGGAGCGCGTTTTCAAACGACCGTCCCGCCCCTCGCCCATCCCCCCTCCTCTGCAAAAACAGCCCCAGGTGGTAGTGGGCCAGGACGAAGCCCCGATCCAGATAGATGGCCCTCCGGAGCGCCTGCTCCGTCTCCGCGTGACGCCCCACCTGCTCCAGCGCCAGGGCGCGGTAAAAGTGGAAGCGCGGGTTGAGCCGCTCCTTCTCCAGCAGGGCCTCGCACCCCTCCACCGCCTGTTCGTACGCCCCCCGGTCGGCCAGACGCCGGACATCCTCCAGGGTCAACGGCGACGGCGGTCCTTCGTCCCCCTTCGGATGCGCGGCAGAGGGACCGAACGGCCTGGAAAAGGGCCAACCCTCCGGCGCAGGCAGGGCAGACGCCCCGGTCGCATCCAGGACCGGTGGCAGAGAAGGTGGCGTCCAGGCGTCGGCAGGGAACGGAGCAATCCCCTCTCCGGGGCGCTTCTGATAGAAGACGGCGCCGGGGAGGTTCACCGCGCGAAAGAGGCCGAAGACCTCCGCGTTCGGCTCGGCGTGGCCCACGGCCAGCCAGCCCCCGTCCACCAGGCATTCGTGAAACCGTTCGGCAGTCCGGCGGATCGTCTCCTGGCTGAAGTAGATCGTCACGTTCCGGCAGAGGATCAGGTCAAAGGCCGCCAGGTTGTTCAGCAGCGAGGGGAATGGGTGTTTGACCAGGTTGTGATACTGGAAGGAGACCCCCTCCCGGTACTCCGGGGCGATGACCCAGGCGTCCCCGCATCGGGTGAAACAGGACCGCTTCAGGTCGTCGGGGACGGAGCGCAAGGCCCAGTCGTCGAACCTCCCCTCGCGGGCGCGGGCCAGGAACTCCCGGTTGATGTCCGTGCCCAGGATGGAGACCTCCCACCCGGCCACCCGACGGCCCAGCTCGCGCCTGAGCAGGATGGCCACCGAGTAAGGCTCCGGGCCTGCCGCGCAGCCGGCGCTCCAGATGCGCAGCCGCCGAGTGTGCCGGTTCCGCTCGATCAGGTCGGGCAGCACGCTGTCCCGAAGGGCGTCGAACAGCTCGCCGTGCCGGAAAAAATAGGTCTCCCCGATGGTCAGCTCGGCGATGAGCGCGTCCAGCTCGGCCTCGCCCGTCCGCCCCTGTCGCAGGAGGTCCAGGTAGGCGGCGCAGCCCCGGACCCTGAGCTTCTCCATCCTCCGCTCGACCCGCCCGGCCAGGTCGTCGTCCTTGTCGGCGTAGTAGGCCAGGCCGGTGAACTCGATCAGGAATTCTTTCAGAAGGGCGTAGGCAGGGTCGCGGATAAGCTGCATCATGGGCCGGAGGCCTCCAGTTCGCTCAGCCGCCGCTGCGCTGTAACCTGAAGCTCGGCGATGCGCCGGCGCTCCTGTTCGAGCAGGAGGCGGTCCTTTGACAGAAGGTGGACCGTGCGCCCGTCCAGGACGACCTCGGCCTCCACGCAGTCGTTGAAGGCGTGCCCCTCCTGAACCGGCAGCCTGGCCTCTTCGGGTGCGGAGAGGATACCGCTGACCTCGTCCACCAGGAGGGCCAGGGGGCCCTCCTTCAGGATCACCACAGGCGTGTAGAGCCCCGGCGACGCCTCGGGCAGGCCGAACAGGCGGCGGAGACGGACGACCGGAACGGCCTCCCCTCTCAGGTTGAGAAAGCCCTCCAGGAGGGCAGGGAGGCCGGGGGGGCGGGCGAGTTGAGCCATGGGGACGACCTCTCGCACCGACTCCAGGGGGATCGCGCAGGGCTGCCCGGCCAGCGTGAAGACCATCCAGGCGCGCTGAGTCTGAGCGGGCGATGTCATAACTTTAGACACTTTTATATGAACCGATCTGCTCGCACGACTCGCCGGATGGCCGGCAGCAGGTCCGCGCCCATATTGGGCTTGGACACGAAACCATCCGCCCCGGCCGCCAGCGCCGCCTGCCGGTAGGCCTCCGCGTCCAGCAGGGTCAGGGCGATGATGCCCGCGTCCGGGAGCGCCTCGCGCAGGCGGGGGATGGCCTCCAGGCCGGACATGCCCGGCATGTTCAGATCGATCAAGATCACTTGCGGCTGAAGGAGTTGCGCCTGCGCCAGGGCCTCCTCGCCCCCGCCTGCAGCGCCCACGACGACCACTTCATCCCTGTACTCCTCCTGTAAAAAGCGCGTGGCGATGTCCAGAAAGAGGAGGCTGTCGTCCACCAGGAGAACGGAAACAGGGCCCATCCTGCGACTCCGAAAGACAAAAAGAGTTGTAGGGCGCGATCGGGGATCGCGCCGACGCACAGGTGAACAGAGAGGCAGGGGCAGGGGAAAAGGCCAGTGAGGAAAGGGCCTCTGCGCCCCTGTCTCTTAAAACTAACCAATCCCGACCGGTCTTGTCTATCCGTACACGTACGTATTTTTCCGAGAAAAGACCCGAATTCTGACAAAAAAAGCAGGGGCGACTGTCCGTCGCCCCTGCCGTGTCGCTCCACCCCGCCTAACGCTCCTGGCCGTCCACCCCACCAAACGCTCCCATGAGGTCGCGTTCCCTGCCCTGTTCCACCACCCTGCTCCACGCTCTGATTCTCCGCTCTCCCGCCGCCCTACTCCATCGGCAAAATCCCCCGCCGGAGGGCATACCGAACCAGGTCGGTCTGGGTCCTCAGGCCGAGCTTTTGCATCAGATGGGCCCGGTAGGTCTCCACCGTGCGCACGCTGATGAACAGCCGGGCAGCGATCTCGGGGTTGCTGCGCCCCTCGGCGGCCAGGTGCAGCACCTCTCGCTCGCGCGCCGAGAGCATCTCGTAGGCGTCCTGCGCGACCCCTCCGGCCTTCTGCGCGCAGACCTCCGCCACGCGCTCCGAAAGGGGAGGACTGAGATAGCGCCTTCCTGCGGCCACCTCGCGCACGGCCCGCACCAGGTCCTCGGCGTCGGCCCGCTTGAGGGCGTAGCCGGAGGCCCCGTTTTTGAGCGCCTCCAGCACGTAGGCCTCGCTGTCGTGCACGGAGAGGATGAGGACCTGGGTCTGCGGGCAACGCCCCCTGACCTGGCGCGTGACCTCCAGGCCGTTCAAGCCGGGCATCATCAGGTCGAGCATCAGAACGTGAGGCCGCAGACCCTCCGCCAGGCGGACCGCCTCCAGCCCATCCCCCGTCTCGCCGACCACGCGGAAATCCGGCTCAGCCTCCAGCAGGTCCCGCAGGCCCTGCCGGACAACGGGGTGGTCATCGGCCAGGACGATGGT
>CAYRZX010000085.1:2003-21639 GCA_964428665.1 uncultured Gemmatimonas sp. | reverse complement strand
GCGACACCCTAAAGTATAAAGAACACCTGCGCCGGACACAACAGTTTTTTTCAGCAGTCAGCAGTCAGCTATCAGCAGTCAGCTATCAGCAAAATTCAAAAACATCCGATTTTGCTGATGGCTGATAGCTGATAGCTGTTCTCACATCCTGAACCCCTCTCCAAGATAGATCCTGCGGACCTCCGGGTCTTCGGCCAGGGCGCGGGCCGTGCCGGAGGTCCGGAGTTCCCCATCCGAGATGATGTAGGCCCTGTCCGTGATCGCCAGCGTCTCCCGCGCGCGATGGTCCGTGATGAGCAGACCGATCCCCCTGGACCGGAGCCTGGCGATGATGCCCTGGATGTCCTCCACCGTCCTGGGATCCACCCCCGCGAAAGGCTCATCCAGCAGCATAAATTTCGGCTCCACCGCCAGCGCCCGCGCGATCTCCACGCGCCGGGTCTCCCCCCCGGACAGCAGGTCCGCCCTCTGGCGGGCCAGTGGGCCCATGCCCAGCTCTTCGAGGAGAAGCTCCGCCCTCTCCCGCTGTTCGCGGGGGGGCACCCCCTGCGCCTCCAGAACCGCCCGGACATTCTCCTCCACCGTCAGCCCCCGGAAGGCGGACGGCTCCTGGGCCAGGTACCCGATCCCCGCGCGGGCCCGTCTGTACATCGGCATGGACGTCACCTCCAGGTCCTCCAGAAAGATGCGCCCCGCCGTCGGTTTCACGAGCCCCACGATCATGTGAAACGTCGTCGTCTTGCCCGCCCCGTTCGGCCCCAGAAGCCCCACCACCTCGCCCGGGCCGACCTCCACCGCCACCCCCTTCACCACCAGGCGCTTGCCGTACTGTTTGGTCAGCCCCTCGGCCCTCAGCATTTTTTATTTCCCTCGCTCCTCCTCCGTCATCCAGTACGCCCCTGCCACGCCCCCCTCCACCGTCGCCCGTTTCACCTCCCCCCCCTCCAGGGCCAGCCGGATGCGGTCGCCGCTCAGGCGACTCTTTCCCCCCCGTTTTCGGGCCGCGCGGTCGTCCGGCAGGTACTCGCAGGCCGCGTGCCCCTGGAGCAGCACGCCCTCGATCCGGTCCCCCGCCAGCTCGACCTCGACGGCGTCCCCCGTCAGAAGGCTGCGCTCCGACCCGTCCGCCGAACGGTGAGACGCCCTCCCCTGCCCCTCCCCGTTCACCCGCCCGGCGCGGCCCCCCTCGAACAGGACCGCGATCCTCCCGGCCGTCAGCTCGACCTCGGAGCTGTCGGCGGCCCTGTACACGCTCTTCGCGCGCCCCTCCGACGTGGCCCGGCGCAACGCCCCCTCCTCGACCTCCACGGACAGCGTGTCCCCCTCCAGCCTGCTCCATCCCGAGGGCTCGCCCGCAGCGTCGAAGCGCCACTGAAAGACCTTCGCGTCTCCAGTCGCCACCACGCGGCATCGCCCGTCCGCCACGCTGAGGCCCACCCGCTCCCCCCGCACCTCAGAGCTGTCCGCGCCGCCCCCCCGGGGCCGGCGCAGGACGGGCGCCCCCTCCATCACCACCGTCCCCGAATCGCAGACGGCCCGGCCGCACCAGGCGACGAACCCCCCGACCTCCATCCCCACATCCCCCTCCCCCTCCGCGCGCCCCCCGCCCCGCGCAAACCGGATGGTGTCCGCCGTCATCGCGAGCGTGTCCTCATCCGCCCGGACCATCCGGGGCCGCCCCCGCGCCACGCCCGATTCCCCGCCCGAGGCGACCTCCAGCGTGTCCGCTCGAAGATGGACGCGGCGTTCCGGGAAACGCGCCTCCACGCCCCCGACGGCCTCGACGCGGCCTTCCCCGCGCAGCCAGATCGCGCGCGCCGCCCGAAGCTCCCTCCCCCCCTCCGTCACCAGGACCCCCCCGGAGACGACCGCCCGCCGCCCTTTCAACGAATAGGTCAGCGTATCCCCCGCCACCCGCCGCGCGCCCTCCGTCGCCTCGACCCCGCCCGAAAAGACGACCTCGTCCGCGGCGGAGGAGTAGACGGCCTGGGCCGACCGGACAAAGACGCTGTCTATCAGCGCCTCCACGCGGCCCGTGTAGGTCCTCCGGACGGCCCCCCCCTCCTCCTGCGCCGTCTCCATCCGCTCCGCCCGGATCTCGTAGGCAAAAATCGTTTTACCGCAGAGGACACAGAGGGCGCAGAGAAGGCCGAGGACTGACCTGACCTCCTCGCGCATCATCTCTCCTTCTTCGTCGTCACATTCCGCATCGACCATCGCTTGAGGTCGGGCGTAGACTCAAACCCGACCCCCGTCTCCACGCCGTCGGCCCGGCGGATCGTGACCGGGCCGTCGCCGGTGATCCGCTCCCGCTCGTTGTCCCACCGCAGGGCGTCGGCCTCCAGCGTCGTGCTGTCCTCCGCCGTCACCACCACGCCGCCCAGGGCCAGCATGCGCCGGTCCCCCTCCTCCACCGCCCCCATCGGCGACCGGAGGACGGAGGTTCGTCTGCCGGAGGCGTCAAAAAACATCACCTCCACCCCCCGGTCCAGGCTGTCCACCCGCGAAAGACCGTAGTGACGAAAACGCCCTGCCCGGACGACCGCCCGACGGACGCCCGCATTCGTCAGGGCGCTCTCCCACCCCCACGCCTCCTGGTCCGGCCCCCTGACCTCCTGCGCCGCCTGGCCGACGGGCTGCTCCTCGATTCGGGAACAGGAGAAGAACAGAATACAGAATACAGAATACAGAATACAGAATTTCACTTCGCCTCTTTCACCACCGCCTCGATAAACCCGTGGAACAGCGGCGAGGGCCGCTCCAGGTTGGACTTGAACTCCGGGTGGGCCTGTGTCGCCAGGAAGAAGGGGTGGTCGGGCAGCTCGATGAACTCCATCAGCTTCACCCCATCCTGCCGGCGGTGGAACCCGGAGAACACAAGCCCGTGCTCCTCCAGCAGGTCCACGAACTTGGGCGACACCTCATAGCGGTGGCGGTGCCGCTCCAGGACAGCCCGCTCCGACCTCAGGATGACCCCGGCGCGAAACGCCTGTTTCTCGTCCTTCAGGAGCTGTTCGATCCGGGCCGTGTCCTCCTCCAGCCTGCCCGTCTTCTCGTAGAGCTTCAGCGTCCGGCTCCCCCGCTTGAGGATGGCGGCGTAGGCCCCCAGGCGCATCGTCCCGCCGTACTGGTGCTTCTGGATCACCTCCCGCTGCGCGGGCTGGAAGTCGATCACCGGAAAGGGCGTCCCCGGGTCCACCTCCGTGGAGTTGGCCTCCTCCAGGCCGGCCAGGTTCCGGGCGTACTCCACCACGGCCATTTGCAGGCCGAAGCAGAGGCCCAGGTAGGGGACATTTCGCTCCCGCGCGTGGCGGATCGCCTCGATCACCCCCTCGGCCCCGCCGTCCCCGAACGCCCCCGGCACGATGATCCCGTCGCAGTCGCTCAGGACCGCCCCGGCGTCCGCGTGCTCCAGGCGGCGGGAGTCGATCCAGGTGATGTCCACCCCCGTGTCGAACGCCGCCCCGGCGTGCTCCAGGGACTGGTTGACGGAGATGTAGGAGTCTGTCAGCCGGTAGTCCCCGATCTCCACGTACTTGCCGACCATCGCCACCCGCACCCTCCGGGACGGGGAGGTGATCCGGCCCACCAGACGCTCCCAGACGCCCCAGTCCGGCGCCCGCCGCGCGGGCAGCCCCAGCCGGTCCAGGATCTTCTCCCCCAGCCGGTCCTGCTCCAGGTTCAGGGGGACGCGATAAATGGTGTCCACATCCGGCGCCGAGATCACGTAGTCCGTCGAGATGTTGGCCGCCGTCTCGATCTTCTTCTTGCGCACCTGATCCAGGGCCCCCTTCGCCCGGCAGAGGATGAAATCCGGGAAGATGCCCGTCTCGCTGAGCTGCTTGATCGCCTGCTGCGTCGGCTTGGTCTTCATCTCCTCGATGTGCCCCGGCACAGGCAGGTAGGTGACGAGCACATAGACCATGTTCTCCTCCCCCACCTCCCGCTCCAGGCTCTTCATGGCGAAGAAGAACGGCAGGTTCTCGTAGTCCCCCACCGTCCCCCCGATCTCCACGAGGGCCACCTCGAACCCCTTGGCCGACTCCGTCACCCGGCGCTTGATCTCGTCCGTAATGTGCGGGATCGGCTGCACCGTCTGCCCCAGGTACTCCCCCCGCCGCTCCCGCTCGATCACCGTGTGATAGATCTGCCCCGTCGTCAGGTTGTTCTGCCGGGAGAGGTCGATGCCCAGAAACCGCTCGTAGTTGCCCAGGTCCTGGTCGATCTCCCCCCCGTCGTCCGTCACCCAGACCTCCCCGTGCTCCGTCGGCCTGAGCGTCCCCGCGTCGTAGTTGAGGTAGGGGTCGATCTTGACCGCCGTCGTCCGGTAGCCGCACTGCTGGATGATCTTCCCGATGGACGCCGCGGCCAGCCCCTTCCCGACGCCGCTCATGACGCCGCCTGCCACGACGATGAACTTGGGACCGCTGTAGTCGCGCTTCACGAGATCTCCTCCGCAAAAACAGAAGAGGCGGGGTGCACTGACACCGCCGCCTCGCGTCACTCGATGACCTTGGGGACCCTGAAGTAGCCTCCCCGCTTGCTCGGCGCATTGGCCAGGAGTTCGTCCTGGGGGAGGGAGGGGGCCACGACATCCTCCCGGAACACGTTGCTGATCGGGAGGACGTGAGACGTGGGGGGGACCCCCTCGGTGTTGAGTTCGTTCAGCTTTTCCACGTAGCCCAGAATCCGGTTCAACTCATCCACGAGGCGCGCCTCCTCCTCGGCGGAGAAGCCCAGCCGGGCCAGATACGCCACCTTCCGGACATCGTCGAGGGTGACTGCCATCAGGACACCGCCTCCAAAAACCGTTTTGCGCCCTTGGGGTCGTTCACCGCAATCCAGCACTCGCTCGGAATCAGGACCGCGTAGAGCCGGCCCTCCTCCACCAGCTTCGGGAACATGACCCCCTCGAAGTCCATCTTCTGAGACAGGTCGAACATCCGGCGAAAGTAGGGGAACGTCTCCGGCGCCAGGACCGAAACGCCGATGTGCGTCGGGATCGGGATCGGAGGGTAGGAGGCGATCTCCCGCACCCGGCCCTCCTCCACCCTCAGCCCCGTGTAGGTGTAGGGCGTCTCCCCCACGACCACCACCGTGGCGATGGCCCCGGCCCGCGTCCCCTGCAGGTGCCCGGCCAGGACATCGTCCACGAAGCTGCCCGGATACCGCACGATCTGGTCGTCCGGGTTGTGGACGATCAGCGTCGCCCCCTCCGGCAGCAGCCCGTTCTGGATCGCGTTCAGGATCGCCCCCCCGCGCCCCACGGGCCGGCCCGGGTCCTCGCTGTAGCGCACCTCCGCGCCCAGCGCCTTCCCGTCCCCCAGGTCCTCCACCACCGACGCCCCCGCGTGGTAGATCAGGGCCACGAACCGCCCGACCCCCGCGTCCCGGTACATCCGGGCCGTGCGCCGGATCAGGCTCTCGTCGCCCAGCTTGAGGGCGGCCTTGTTCACCGCGTCCGACCCCATCAGCGTCCGCAGCCGCGACCCCTCCCCCCCCGCCGGGAGCACGACCACGCACGTCTCCTTGAGCCTCTCTATCTCCTGCGGGTCCACCTGGGGCCTCGGCCCCGGCCTGCAGACCCGCGCCCGCAATTCGTTTAAGGCTTTGAACATTACGCCGGCTCCAGACTCGCGTATTTGACGATGATCTTTTTCGTCGCCCCCGTGTCGAACCGGATGGTCAGCTTGGCCTCCGGCCCGACCCCATTCTTCTCCCGGATCTGCCCCCGGCCCAGCGTCGGGTGGATCACCCAGTTGCCCACGTTGAACGGCAGGGCGTCCTCGAAGTCGAAGGCCCCAACTGTGAGTCCTGAGTCCTGAGTCCTGAGTCCTGAGTCACAGGGCGCGTGGTTCGTGATTCGTGATTCGTGATTCGTGATTCGTTTTTTCGATCCACGATCCACGATCCTCGATCCACGCCTTTCACTTCCGCCTTCCGCCCCTTCGACGCTGCTCAGGGCATGCTTCCGCCTTCCGCCTTCCGCCCACATCCCCGGCGTCTTTCGCTCGATCAGGTGCTCCGGGACCTCCCCCAGAAACCGGGAAGGATAACTCTCACCGGATGACCCGTAGCGCCGCCGGCCCATCGCGTAGGACAGGAACAGCCGCTCCTTCGCCCGCGTGATCCCCACGTAGAACAGCCGCCGCTCCTCCTCCAGGTCCTCCGGGTCCTCGGCCATCCGGGAGATCGGGAACAGCCCGTCCTCCAGCCCCGCGATGAACACCGCCGGAAACTCCAGGCCCTTGGCGCTGTGCAGCGTCATCAGCGTCACCGCGTCCGCCCGGCTGTCCCACTGGTCCACGTCCGAGATCAGCGACACCTCCCGCAGAAAGGCGTCCAGAGACGGGTCCTCCGCCCGCTCCGAGAACTCCTCCATCGCCGACAGCAGCTCCCGCACGTTCTCAATCCGGGTCTCCGCCTCCACGGCCCCCTCCTCCTCCCGCACCGCCTCGAGGTAGCCCGTCCGCGTCACCACGGCCTCAGCCAGGCGATGAACCGGCGTCTGCCCCTTCTCCTCCGCCAGCCCCAGGATCAGCGCGTGGAACCGCTTCATCGCCCCCCTCACCTTCGCCCCCAGCCCCTCGACCTCCTCCGCCCGCCCCATCGCCTCCAGCGGCGTGATCCGCGCCGCGATCGCGAAGTCCTCCACCTTCGCCAGCGACTGCTCCCCGATCCCCCGCCTCGGCACGTTGACGACCCGGCGCAGGCTGACCCCGTCCCTCGGGTTGGCCACGACCCGCAGGTAGGCCAGAACGTCCTTGATCTCCTTCCGTTCATAGAACCGGAGCCCCCCCACGATCACGTAGGGGACGCCCGCCCGCCGGAACTCGTCCTCCAGCGCCCGCGACTGCGCGTTCGTCCGGTAGAGCAGCGCGAAGTCCCGCAGCGTCCGGCCGCGCCGCATCGCCCGGACCGCGTCCAAGATCGCCCGCGCCTCCTCCCGCTCGTCCGCGCACCGGAACAGGACCACCTTCTCCCCGCCCGCCCGCTCCGTCCAGAGCGTCTTCCCCTTCCGCCCCTTGTTGTGCGAGATCACCGCGTTCCCCGCGTCCAGGATCGTCTGCGTCGAGCGGTAGTTCTGCTCCAGGCGGACGACCTTCGCCTCCGGGTAGTCGCGCTCAAAATCCAGGATGTTCCGCAGGTCCGCCCCCCGGAACCGGTAGATCGACTGGTCGTCGTCCCCCACGCAGCAGAGGTTGCGATGCCCGTCCGCGATCAGCTTCGTCAGGAGATACTGCGGCCGGTTGGTGTCCTGATACTCGTCGATCAGGACATAACGAAACCGCTCCCGGTAGAGCGCCAGGGCGTCCGGGTGCCCCTGAAACAGGTGGACCGGCTCCACGATCAGATCGTCAAAGTCGAGGGCGTTGCTCCTCCGGATCTCCCTCTGATAGTGCTGGTAGACCCTCGCCACCGTCTGCTCGTAGACATTGCCCGCCGAGCGGGCGAACTCCGCCGGCCCCACCATCCCGTTCTTCGCCCGGCTGATGCGGCCCCGCACCTGCGCCGGGGGGTACTGCCGGTCGGACACCTCCAGGTCCGCGATCGCCTTCCGGACCAGCGTGAGCTGATCGTCGGAGTCGTAGATCACAAAGTTCCGGTCCAGCCCGATGCGCTCCGCCTCCATCCGGAGGATGCGCGCGCAGATGGAGTGGAACGTCCCGACCCACATCCCCCGGCTGGACCGGCCCAGCAGCCGCTCCACCCGCTCCTTCATCTCCCCGGCGGCCTTGTTCGTGAACGTCAGCGCCAGCACCGACGCCGGGCTCACCCCCTTCACCTCGATCAGATACGCGATCCGGTGCGTCAGCGCCCGCGTCTTGCCCGACCCCGCCCCGGCCAGGATCAGGACCGGCCCCTCCACCGCCTCCACCGCCTCCCGCTGCGCGGGGTTCAGCCCCTCCAGAATGCTCATCGAAGACCCTTATATTGTCTGCTGACGATTCTCTCCCCTTCAATCCCCTGCGCCCCATGCGCCTTCTCCGTGCCCTTTTCGTCCTTTGCGGTAAAATTTTTCTGGTCTTTTTTGACCTGCGCCCGCGCCCGGTCGTGCTCCCGCTTCGTCCGGCTGAAGACGTGCGTCCCATCCCCCCTGGCCACGAAGTAGAGATACCCCATATCCACAGGATAGAGGGCCGCGCGGAGGGACGCCTGCCCCGGATTGGCGATCGGCCCCGGCGGCAGGCCGGGGTAGCGGTAGGTGTTGTAGGGGGAGTCCACCGAGATGTCCGAGTTGTAAAGACGGGCCTTGTGAATGCCCAGCGCATACTCCGTCGTCGGGTCCGACTCCAGCCTCATGCCCACCCTGAGCCGGCGGTGGAACACCCCCGCGATCAGCGGCCGCTCCCCCTCGACCCTCGCCTCCCGCTCCACGATGGAGGCCAGCGTCACCACCTGGTGGACCGACATCCGGAGCATCTCCGCCCGCGCCCGCATCGCCCCGTCGAACACCCGCCAGAACTGCCTCACCATCATCCGGGCCGCCTGCCGCTCGTCCGCCCGGCCCGGAAACCGGTAGGTCTCGGGAAAGAGATACCCCTCCAGCCCCCCCGCCTGGACCCTCAGCTCCCGGCAGAACGCGCGGTCCGTCCCCAGCGCGACGAACCGCGCGGAGTCGATGCCCGCCTCCCGCCTGAGCAGGCCCGCGACCTCCTTCAGGGACAGCCCCTCGGGGATCGTCACGCTCCGGGAGAGGTCCTTGGCCGTGGCCAGCGACCGGATGATTGCCGTCGTCGTCATCCCCCCGTCCACGTCGTGCAGCCCGGCCTGAATCCGGCCCCCGACGGGAGAAAAGTAGGCGGCAAGCCCAAAGAAGAGGGCGCTGCGGATCAGCCCCTCGCGCTCCAGCAGCGCCCCGACCTGCCGCGCCGACATGCCCCGCTCGACGGCGACCTCCCGGACCAGGGGCCGGGAGGCCACGGGCCGGTTCAGGAGATGGGCGGTCAGCCAGCCCCCTCCCGTCAGAGCGACGCAGGTCCCCAGAATCACCCGGACAAAGACAGGAACCCTGCGGGGCCCCCCTGGCCATCGCTCGCGCAACGAGGCCCATCGCGCCCCCCACTGTATATGATCGAGGATGGATTTGACCTTATCTTTCATCATCATTTCTTTTGGCTATCCAGATATCCCTGCAAAATCAACACCGCCGACATCCGATCCACCTCCCCTTTGCGCCCCTTCGTCCGCGCCCCCATCTCCCTCAGCGCCCGGCCCGCCGCCACGCTCGTCAGCCGCTCGTCCCATCGCCTCACCGGCAGCCCCGTCCGGCGCTCCACCTCCGCCGCAAACGCCCCGGCCTCCGCCGCCATCTCCCCGGCGCTCCCGTCCATGTTCAGCGGAAGCCCCACCACGACCTCCCCCGCCTCCACCTCCCCCGCCACCCTCGCCACCTCCGCCGCCGCCGCCTTCAAAGAGCGGACCGCCACCGTCTCCAGCCCCTGCGCCGTGATCCTGAGCGGGTCGCTCACCGCCAGGCCGACCCGCCGCCGCCCGTAGTCCACCGCCAGCACGCGCTTCATTCGATATCCTTCAAGTAGACCGTCCTCCCCGTCCGCCGGCAGACCCGCCAGAGGGCCTCGAACGCCGCGTCCCGCACGGAGGCGTCGGAGTCTTTTAACAGCCCGCACAGGGGCGGAATGCCCCCCGCGTCCCCGGACCGCCCAAGGGCCTCGCACGCCGCGCGCCGCACCCCGGAGGAGGCGTCGCCGAGCGCGCCGATCAGGGCCTGACCGGCCTCTGATCCCCCGACGCCCCCCAGCGCCTCGCACGCCCCCTCGCGCACCTCCTCGTCGCCGTCCTGCATGGCCACGGACAGGAGCCGGTGCAGGTCGGGCGGACGCCTGAGACAGAGCCCCCGGACCGCCGCGCGCCGCACGGAGGAGGCGGAGTCCTTCAGAGCGGCCCGGAGGGCATCCGTGTAGCGCTCCCCCTCTGCGCGGGAGAGGGCCTCGCACGCCGCGCGCCGCACCGACGAATACTCGTCGTCCCGCAGGGCGCGGGCGAGCAGGTCCGCCGACCGGCCCTTGTCGATCCGGCCCAGGATCTCCGCCCCCGCCGCCCGCACGAAGGCGTCCCGGTCCCGCAGCGCCCGCAACAGAGGCTCCACAGCCGCGTCGGACCGGATGCGCGCCAGGGCCTCGCACGCCTCTCGCCGCACCGCCCAGTCCTCGTCCCGCAGAGACCGGATCAGGGCGGAGACCGCGGACTCCGCGCCGATGCGGCCCAGGGCCTCGCACGCCGCGCGCCGCACCGACGAAAACCCGTCCTTCAGCGCCTCGATCAGCGGCTTGATCACCGTCCCGGACCCGATCCACCCCAGCGCGGCGCACGCCTCCCGCCGCACCGCCCAGTCCTCATCCGTCAGGGCGGCCCCCAGCGCCTCCAGCGCCTCCTCCGACCGGATGGCCCCCAGCGCCTGCACGGCCCGCCACCGCACGGAGGAGTACTCATCCGACATCGCCCTGAGCAGGGGGGGCACGGCCCTCCGGTCCCCGATCTGCCCCAGGGCGAGCGCCGCCCCGCTCCGGACCGACGCCCGGCTGTCCCCGAGCGCCTCCAGCATCCGGTTCAGGACCGTCTCGGACCCGATCCGCCCCAGCGCCCGGCACGCCGCAGCCCGCACCGGGGCGTCCTCCGACTCCAGGGCCAGCCGCGCCAGGGGGTCCGCCGCCTCATCGGACCCGATCCGCCCCAGCGCCCGACACGCCGCAGCCCGCGCCGGGGCAGCGGCGTCGTGCGTCGCCATTTCGCTCAGGGCCGACACGGCAGCCGGCCCTCCGACCCGGCCGAGCGCCTCGCACGCCCGCTCCCGCCCCAGCGGGTCTGCGCCCCGACCCTGCGCCACGAACTCGGGGACGACCTCCTCGGCCCCCATCTCCCCCAGCAGGTCGAGCGCCCACCTCCGCAGCAGGCCATATCCCCCGGCCTGGCAGAGGCCCACCAGGGCCGCGCAGACCTCCCTCCGGGCCGCCTCGCCCGGGCCGCGTCCGTACGTCAGACACCGGGCCGCGGTCTGGAGCGCCTCCCTGAAGGCCGTCTCCTCCTGGGCCAGCACCGCGCGCAGGATCGACGGGGTGTCCGGGTGAAGCCCCGCGCACCAGACGATGAGATGAAAACACCCCTTCTCCCGAAGCTGGCGGACCAGCGCCCCCGCGTCCTCGGAGGTGCGGCAGACCTCGCGGGCCGCCAGGTAGTCCCGACAGAGCGGGTCGCAAAACCGCCATCCCCCTCCGGCCCGCCCCTCGATCAACCCCGACGCGACCATGCGCCGAATCCACGCCTCCGGGGTCCCCGCATCGGATTGTCTATCCGTTGCATCCTCCCCGTCCACCTCCCTGAGCGCGTCCGCCACCCGCGCCTCGAAGCCCCCCCCCCCCCCCGCCGCCTCCCACAGGGCGACCCGCTGCGCCGGAAGCAGCCGCTCCGCCGGCGTCATCCCGTCCGCCCCCCCCTGGATCCCCGCGATGACGTCCGTGTATTCGCGCACGAGGTCCAGCTCGGAGCCGGGCAGGTCCGAGCGATGCAGATGCACCAGGGCCATCCGGCGCAGGTGCCCCGGCACGGCCCACAGGCGCCAGGCCCCGGCGCTCCTCCGGGCCGCCGCCGTCAACCCCAAAACCCTCCGCCTGGCCGCGCGGTCCGCATCCCCGTCGGGCCTCAGGCCGGCCTCCACCTCCCTGAACCATCGGGTGGCCATCCCCTCGGCGGCCACCAGCCCGGAGGGGTCGAGCCGGCACTCCAGAAAACCGGACGGAGGACAGGCCGCCTCGTACGCCCGCGCATCCACCGCCACCACGCATCGGATGCCCGGATAGGCCCTCGCCCACAGCCCGGCCCAGTCCAGAACCCTCGTCTGCATCGGATGGTCTGTCCGTCCCACGTCGGATTCGGCGGCCGGGCCGTCGATCAGGAGAACGACCCGCCCCTGCTCCAGATACCGGGCGAAGATCGCCTCCCCCAGCTCCGGGTCTCCCTCCCAGCCGGCGGCCTGGCACAGGCGCCGTGGCGTGACCTCCTCCTGAGAAGGGTCGGGCGGCACCAGGACCGGCAGATAGCCGTCCTCCAGCCCCAGCCGCTGCCGGGCCAGCCGCCGGGCAAACGTCAGGGCTAAGTACCGCAACAGCGCCGTCTTCCCCGCCCCGCGCCCTCCCAGGACGATCAAATGGCGACGGCGAGAGAGCGCCTCCCCGACGCCGATGTGCCGGTCCCCCTCCTCCACCTCCTCGCCGTTCCCGTCCTCGCCCTCCCCCTCGCGCCTGTCCGGCGGACCCGCGGCCTCATCCCGGACGAGGGAGAGGGTGGGAGGCACGTAGACGGCCTCAAAGGCCACCCGCAGCGGCCCCTCGCCGTTCACGGAGAAACCCGCGGCCGGCGCATCTGCGAGGGACGCGATCAGGCGCCGCAGATAGCCGTCCAGCGCGTCTGGACCCTCTGCGGGGACCGGGCGCTGCCGGAAGGCCGGCGTCGCTGACGCCTCTCCCTGAGACTTCCCCTCCTCCTCTTTCGAACGAGACCGACGACCCCAGGATTTCAGAATCATAATTTAACCACTTCCCCCGTCCTGGCCGAGCGCATCGCCCCGTCCATCACCCGCACGGCCACAAGCGCCTGCTCCGGCTTGACAGCCAGGTCCGCCCCTCCCGACAGGGCCTCCGCCACGTTGCGATAATAGGCCCGCCAGTCCCCCCTCAGCGTCTCCACGCGCATCTCCGCCCGCAGCCCCCCCACGTCCGTCACCACCCGCGCCCGGTGTTCAGGGGCCTCCACGGCGGCGGCGATGTCCCCCGCCACCATCGCCGCCTCCTGCGGGTCCAGGCCCTCCTTGATCAGCGCCCCCCGGTCGCCCAGCGCGTACCACCGGGGCTTCCCGATCTGCGCCACGTGCCCGATCTCCGCCTCGTAGAGGACGCCGCCCGAAAAGCGGACGCGGCAGCGGACGTACCCCTCCACGCTCGTCCCCCAGACGCGGTCCGGCACGGCGTCGCACAGGACCGATTCGGGCCTGCCGCACAGCAGCAGCGCCTGATCGATGAAGTGCGCCCCCCAGTCGAACAGGATGCTCCCCATGTGCGACGCCTCTGCGCGCCACCCCCGGGGCGCCCGGTGGCGCAGAATCGCGCATTCGTACCGGTAGACCTCCCCCAGCAACCCCTCCTCCACGACCTTGCAGACCGTCAGAAAGTCCCCGTCCCACCTCCGGTTGTGAAACACGCTCAGGAGGACCCCGTTGTGGTCCCGCGCCGCGATCATTCGCCCGGCCTCGTCCGCGTTCATGCACATGATCTTGTCCACGACCACGTGCCGGCCCGCCTCCATCGCCCGGATCGCCAGGTCCGCGTGCGTGTCGTGCGGCGTGGCGATCACCACCAGCTGCGCCTCCGGGTCCCGGAGCAGGTCGTCGAGCGTCGCGTGCGTCCGGACGCCCCAGTCCGCCTCCGCCTGGGCCCTCCGGCCGGCGTCCCTGGAGGCCACGGCGCACAGCCTGAGCCCGGGCTCCTGCCCGATCAGATAGGCGTGGAACCTCCGCCCCGCGTAGCCATAGCCCACAATCCCGACCCCGATCTGATTCACTTGACCTCCACCACCATATCCCGCTCCACCACGAGGCCCTGTTTCTCGTGCACGGCCCGCACCACGATGCGCCGGTCTCCCGGCCTGACCCCCTCCACGCTCAGCTCCACGCTCCCCCTCTGGACCGGGGTGATCCCCGCCAGCTCAAACGGGATCAGGAACACGTCCCACCGCCTCCCCACCATCCGCCCCAGGGCAGACCCGATAGACCTCCCCACCCCACGCCCCGTACTCTCGTCCAGGGCGGCCTCCACGCGAAACCTCCCCTGTGGGCGCAGCGTCCCGCACGGATAGATGCGGTAGTCCAGCGCGACCTTCTGGCCTTTCTGGAGGACCGGCGGCCTCTTGCCGTCCAGGCCCGCGCCCCCTGCGTCGCGCAGGTCAAACACGATCTCCACGTCTCCGAGACGCCGCGCCGACCGGATCTTGCTGTACGCGGACCGCAGCGCCCTCTGCGCCGTCGGATGCCCGGGGTTCACCCGGATCTGGCGCTCGTAGCTCCGGGTCGCATCCTCCAGGCGGCGGGACTTCTCGAACCACCGGCCCAGCTCATAGTGGGCGTCCGGGTGTTCCGGGTCGACCTTGATCAGGTCCTCGAAGGACGTCTTGGCGTCGTAGTCGTCCAGCTCAAGCTGCGTCATGGCCAGCTCGTACATCGCCTCGACGTGTTTCGAGTCCCGCGCCAGGGCGCTGCGAAAGAACTGAATCGCCTTCAGACGCTCTTTGGGCCGCCTCCGGTAGACCTTCCCCAGGCCATAGTAGGCCTCCGCGCAGCGGTCGTCCAGGTCCAGCGCCCGTTTGAAGTAGGTCTCCGCGACGTCGACCTCCTGCTGGTCGAAAAACAGATGGCCCAGATGGCAGTAGGCCAGCGTCCGGCGCGGGTCTTCCGCCACCACCTGCCGGAGCGCGGCGATGGCCCCCTCCCGGTCCCCCTCATCCCGAAGACGCAGCGCGACCCTGTAGAGAGAGTCTGCGCGCACGTCCGGCAAGGGGACCTCGGCGTCCGCAGCGCGCGGGAAGAGCCCCGACAGCACGACCAGAATCAGCAGCGCGACAACCATTTTAAAGTTAGGCCGGAAGGGATTGGAAGTCAAGCGACAAAAAAGAACTGAGAGGCCATCGGCGGCCCCTCCCTGCGCTATCTCTCTCTCATCTCGCGCAGCCGTTTTCGCTTTTCCATGATATGGCGATGAAGCGCGACGAGCGCCGCCTTCGCCTCCGGGACGCCCGCGCGGGCGGCCATCAACAGGTCGTCCTCCAGCTCCTCCAGCTCCGAGACATGGGCGTCCAGGACACGCCAGTCAGAGGCCATGCCCATCGCCCCCTTTCCACATCGACCTGAGGACGGACCGCACCCGGTCCGCCACCGTGCGCCTCCTGTCCCTCACGCAGAGGCCCAGGATGGCCTTTCGAGACGTCCGGCCCGGCTCCTCCCGGACGAAGGACGCCGCGCTCTGCCCCAGGCGGTGGGCGTTCTCCATCAGGTTCGAGAACGCCTCGGCGTCCTCCGGGTCGGTCAACTGCGCCAGGATCGCGTCGTCCTCGCTGAAGTCGGGTTCGTTACGAGGTTCCATGATAACATTTTGTAGGGGCACGGCATGCCGTGCCCCTACTCCAGTTTCCCCGCCACCTTCACCTCCGCCAGGAACGCCGGCCGCAGGGTCTCCTCGTTGGCCAGGAACTCCAGCCTCGGCCTCACGATCTCCACCAGCGGACTTCGGAAATCCCCCCCCGGCATCGCGCGCGTCACGAACGTCGAGTCCCTGACCCCGATCTCAAACTTATCCGACCGCTTGACCTCGAAGTGATAGGTCGTCAGGTTCTTGCCGTCCAGGTCCACGCCCACCGTGATCGTCATGTGCGGCACGAGCCACGTCCGCGCCCTGAACGGCGGCAGGCCGAAACGCTTGTTCCTGGAGTAGACCCGCAGGTCGAACCCCGGCCGCCAGGTGATCGTATGCCTGACCCCCGCCGAGTCCGCGAACGCCTGCGTGAACGTCGAGGGCGTCTCCCCCTGCGCCGTGTCCAGCCTGGCGTCGTAGAAGAACGCCTTGAAAGGGATCTGAAACGGGACACCCTGTCCGAACGACTCGGCCGAAGCGCCGGCGACGAGCAGGGCGATCATCAGTATCATACGCCTCATAGATAGCCTCAATGGACTCTGAATCCCTGCACGACTCCATCCTCCCGCCCCACCACGAACAGGTTGTCCCGGCCCGCCACCGACCTCACCCCCGACGGCAACCGGAGCGCCTGCCGGACCTCTCCTCCGGCGTCGAAGACCGCCACTGCGCCCGACGCCGTCGCGGCCACGACCCGCTCCCCGAACGCCGCCAGCCCGGCGACCCGCTCCGCCAGGAAGCGCCACCAGAGCCGCTCCCCCTTCGACGTGAACGCCTGGACGAACCCCCCGGCGCTCCCGCCGTAGACCCTCCGGTCCCCGTCTGACCCGCCCGTGGCCACGGCGCAGACCCCGCCCCCGAAGTCCGCGTCCCAGACGACCCCCTGATCATACCGATAGACGATGAGATGGCGGTGGTTGGTGTCCACGCCGTTGACGACCTCGACCCGCCCGTCCCCGTCTATGTCCTCCGCCCTCATCGTCACCATCCAGGACGGGATGGACCACGAATGCACGTCAGGCCGGCAGAGGTGCCGGTCGAACCGCCCGTCCCCCCGGTAGACGATGCAGTAGCCGTGAATCGCCGGGTCCGCCGTCCCCCCCAGCGCCTCGGCCAGGCCGTCCCCGTCCACGTCCGCCACCGCGCAGCAGACCATCGGTCCCCACTGCACCGGCGACCTCCAGAGCCTCTCGCCGTCCAGCGAGAAGGCGTAGCAGTGCCGGTCCGCGCCCCCGGCCACCACCTCGTTCCGGCCGTCCCCGTTCAAATCCCCCGCGCCCAGGGACAGCACCTTGCAGTCGAGCTGAGACCAGTTGTCCCACTGCATCGGCTGCCAGACGATCCGATGCCGCCACCGCTCCCCCCCGTCCGGCCCGAACAGATACAGCGTCTCCGCGTCCCCCCCCGCCGCCGTCTCCGCCTCCCCGTCCCCGTCCAGGTCCTGCCTGAGCAGCGCCCGGATCGCCTTCTCTGACCGGAAGGTCCACCTCACCTTTCCGTCCGGCCCGACCGACGCCACAACCCCGCCCTCCGTGCCGACGCTGAACCCGTCCTGGCCGACGGCGATCCCGTTCGCCGCGCCCTCCAGCGCCGTCTCGAACGCCAGCGCGAGGTCCTTCCCCTTTTTCACGGCGACCCTCGGCGCCTCCATCGCCGGCCCCTTTTCGCCTTCCGCCCCTTCGACGGTGCTCAGGGCAGGCTTTCGCCTTTCGCCTTCGTCCCCCAGCAGCCCCCTCAGCGCCGCGTACAGCCACGCGGCGGGCAGCCCCACGCGGCTCCGCCCGGCCCTCAGCCGGACCGTCGCCCGCCCCTCGCCGTCCGTCCAGACTCGCTCCACCTCCCCCGTCCCGGCGTGCTCCACTGAAATCGTGCCCGGCGTCGCCTTGATCCTCAGCTCCACCTCCTCCCCGGCCCAAAACTCCACTCCCCGGTCGAAGGTCGGACCTATCCCCCCGGCCCCCTTTCCTGAAGGAAAGGGGGAGGAGACCTGCTTCCCCCCTTTAGGGGGGATAAGAGGGGGGTCATCATTCGCAATCCTTATCCCCACCGGCGCAGACGCCGTGAGCATCAGCCCGCCGCACGCCAGCCAGGAGCACCCCCACAGCAGGACCTCCTCCGGCGAGGCCGTCCACGCCCGCGCCTCCACCAGGTCCTCCCCCCGCGCGCGCCCCCTCAGCCCGAACGCCGTCCCCCCGCGCTCCTCCTCCACCCGCCACCCCTCCGCCGTGCGGCCCAGCCGGAACATCTCCGGCATCGGCTGCCCCGTCGCGTAGAACAGCGTGGCCAGCGCCCGCCGGTCCCCCGCCTTCAGAGACGCCCTCAGCCGCTGCCGCCAGCGCGTAATCTCGACCTTATGCTGCCGGTTCGCCGGATGCGCCTCCGCCTCCGTCCAGTCCGATCCCGTGTGCTGCATCGTCAGGTGCGCCTCCCCCTGGCTGGCCGTGAGCGTCCGCCCCCCGGCCTTCACCTCCCCGCTGACGTGCCACGTCGGCTCGATCAGGTAGTCCCCCCCCTCCTGCGCCTCCACCTCGTCCACCACCAGAAAATAACTCCCCCGCCGCCAGAAGATGTGCCGGTGCCACGCCGCGCCGTTCAGGTCCAGCAGGCTCGACCCCGCAGCGCCCCATTCCCCGAAGTCCCCGGCGTCGTGCAGACAGGCGAACCTCGGCTCCCGCCCCGGCCCCCGTCCGTCCCGCACGATGTTCACCCCGTTCTGCTCCCGCACCGACGCGGGCCGCCCCCCTGTGGCAAAGGCGTTGATCCAGACCTTGCCCAGCGCCTCGAACGACACGATGCAGTTGGCGTCCTGGTAGGAGTGCCCGCCGCCCGAGATGCCGTCCAGCAGCAGGTACTGGTCCCGGACGTCGAACCCCTCCCGGAAGGAGACCTTGTCGAACCCCTTCTCCAGCGGCACGTTCTCCATCGCCACGCTCGCGTAGGCCCCGTCCCGCTCCTTCGCCGTCTCGTGGTAGAGACGGTCCAGCGGGGCCACGGCCACGCCCAGCAGACGCCCCGGCTCCACCGGCGCCCACCCCGTCCAGAACGCCCGCCCCACCTCGTCCCCCCCGAGTCGTCCCGCGAGAATCCCTTCAGCCCCATCAGAACTCTTCCTCTGCCTGTTGAGCATCGCTATGGGGTGGAGATACTCCCGGTTGCCCGTGACCGCCGCCGCGATCGCGAAATAGTTCAGCGGCCCCCGCCGCAGGTTGCTGTGCGCGATGATCGCCCGGTCCACGGCGTCCAGAAACGGCCGGCTCCTGAAATACGCCTCATCCCCTGCAGCCGCCTTGTAGACCGCCACGTTGTAGAGCGACGCGATCCACTGGTGCCCCCACGAGTCCTCCCACGGCTTGGACGACCCCGCCTGCGGGGCCAGGAAATCGTCGGCCAGCCTCAGCCAGTCCTGCGCCTCCGGCAGCCGCGCGGCCCGGCGGAAATAGCGCCCCCCGAAGTAAAGGTCCAGCGCGTTCCGCGTGTCGTGGTTCCCCCGCACGTTCCGCCGTTTGAGCTGACTCAGAAAGACAGGCCGCGCCGCCCCCTCGGTGGACCGGTAGAGGTTCAGGAACGACTCGAAGACCTGCCTTCGATGCTCGTCCGAGTAGACCGGCTGGTGCTCCGTCAGCTCCCACGGGAGCAGCAGGTGGTGGATGAACCCGTGGATCTGCACCGGCTCCTCCCGCCGCCGGTTGAACCAGTGCGTGTCGAAGAACCGGAGCAACTGGTCCCGGTAAAGCTCCAGAAACCGGGCGTCGCCCGTGTAGAGGAACCCCCGCCCCGCCCCGGCGATGCGCATCATGAACTCCCAGCTCCCGCTCCCACCCCCGCCCGCCTCGCGCCAGTCGTAGCCCGGCTCCAGCATCGGGTCCAGCGTCCCCCGGTAGTCCCCGGCCCGCGCCCCGAGCTGGACCTCGTGCAGCATCGGCAGCGTCGTCCCGTCCCGCTCGACCCTCCGGGCCAGCGCCTCCGCAGCCGCCGCCACGCCCCCCTCGTCGCTCCCGCCCGCCAGGACCACATCCCCGCCCGTCCCCCACGGGTCGGCCACGACCCGCAGCGCCCATCCCCCCGGCCCCGGCCACGCTGCGTCCGTCCAGTCGAACCACGCCAGGTAGAGCCGCCTGACGAACGCGCTGTCCATCAGGTTGCCCAGCGCCACGGCCGTCCCGGTCTCGTCGGGCGATGCGCTGTCGTCCGTTATTGTTACGTCCTGTCCTGTCGCCCCCTCCAGCGCCCGCCTGAGCCGCTCCGCGACCTGCGGGTAGGTCCCGCGCGCCGGGGCGACAATCTTCAAAGTCCCCGATTTCAGGTCCACCCCCGCCACGCGCGGGGGGGTTGGCACGTCGGTCACAAGGTCCTCCATAAAAAGGGGATGAGTCAGGTCAAAATGTAGAGGATTGAGAATCCAAAGTCAAGGGACGTGGCCTCACATCTCCAGCGCCACT
>CAYRZX010000085.1:0-1903 GCA_964428665.1 uncultured Gemmatimonas sp. | reverse complement strand
TAGAGGATTGAGAATCCAAAGTCAAGGGACGTGGCCTCACATCTCCAGCGCCACTCATCGCTTCTCCGCTTCTCCGCTTCTCCGCTTCCTTTCTTTCCACGCCTCCGGATACTGCACCTTCCCCTCGATCCGCAGCCCCTCTGTCGTCTCTCGAATCCGCCTCAACCGTCGCTCCGGGTCCGGCTCCTCGGCCCTGACCCGCCTCCTCTGCCCGGCCACCCAGTCCAGATAGGCCCCGAACTCTTCATCGAAGACCGCCTCCAGCCCCTCGCGCACCCGCCCGGCCACGCCCGGGCCCTCCCCGCTGGTGCTCACCGCCACCCGCAGCAGCCCCCGCCGCGCCAGGGCGGGCATGATGAAGTTGGAGAGGTCGGGCTGGTCGTGGGCGTTCAGCAGGAACCCCCGCTCCAGCGACAGGTCGAACAGCCGGCGGCTGAGCGCCGGGTCCGACAGGACCGTATGCATGACCAGGAAGACCCCCTCCAGATCCCCCTCCTCGAACCGCCGCCGGCGATGGACGACCCCCCCCTCCGACGCCAGCCGCTCCAGCCCTGGCGTCAGGCCCGGGCTGACGACCGTCACCCCCGCGCGCGCCTCCAGCAGCCGGCCCGTCCGCTCCTCGGCGTTCTCCCCCCCGCCGATCACCAGACAGGGACGGTCCGTCAGGTCGAGGGTGATTTGATAGCCAGGATTGCTCATAAATAAAACGCAGAATGATGAACGATGAACGATGAACGAAAAGCAAAACAGGTTTGCGTTTTTACTTCAGCGTTCATCGTTCTGACTTCATCGTTTTCTTTTCGGCAGCCATATGGTAAACGTCGTCCCCTCCTCCTCGGAGGACGCGGCGGAGATCCTCCCCCCGTGCGCCTCCACGAGCAGCCGGGCGAGGGTCGTGCCCAGGCCCATGCCGCCGCCCTTCGTCGAGTTAAATTTCTCAAAGATCCTTCCCAGCCGGTCGGGCTCAATCGGCTCCCCCCCGTTGTGGACGTGGATGCGCGCCCCGTCCTCCACCTCCTCCACTCTCAGCGTCACCGCCTCTCGACTGTGCTCCCAGGCGTTCTGGATCAGGTTTCTCAGGGCGCGTTGCACCTTCAGCGGGTCGTGCAGCAGCGGCAGCGGCCGGACGCCGTCTCCCGCGTGTGGAACGAGCTCCCAGAGCGTCGGATGGTCCGCTGCCGCGCCCCGGACGGCGGACGCCGCCTCCTGAATCGCGTTTCGCACCGTCTCGTACACGTCCCGCTCCGTCCACGCCACCCCGACCTCCCCCCGCTCGTACGTCTGGAACTCCCTGGTGAAATCGAGGATCTCGTTCAACCGCTGACCGCTGTCATAGATCGACTTCAGGAACTCCTTGATCCTGGCCCCGGGGAATTTGTCGAAATTGGCCATCAGCAGCTCCGAAAACCCGATGACCGGCCCCAGCTTGCCCCGCAGTTCGTGGCGGACGAAGGTGTCCCAGGCCGTCCGCTCCGCCCGTTCCCCCTGCAACTCCGCCTCCAGCAGCCGCTGCCGGGTGAGGTCCTGAAACACCCCCAGGAAATAGTATCCCTCAGCCGGACTGGGGACGACCTGACTGCGCCCCCCGACGTCCAGCGTTCGACCTCCGCACGCGAGGCAAAACACCGCCTCGTCCACGACATAGGCCCTCCGCAGCCGCTCGAAGGTGCGCGCCAGCCCTTCCCGGTCCTCCACGTAACGCCGGAAGAAGTCCCCCAGCGCCTTCCCCTCCCACCCCTCTATCTCCGCCGCAGAAAGCCCCAGCCGGCCCAGCAGCCTCCGGCTGAGGATGCGGATGCGCGCAGCCTCCAAATCGGCCATGTCCCTGAACCCGTCGCTCACGACGATCAGGTCCTCGGCGTTGGCCACGGCCGTCCGATATTTTTCAGATAAGGTATCCATA
>CAYRZX010000084.1:13703-21742 GCA_964428665.1 uncultured Gemmatimonas sp. | reverse complement strand
GACGGACGACCGACGACGGACGACGGCAGGAAAAACGACGGACGACCGACGACGGGGGACCGGAAAGGCGACGGCGGTCGGCGGTCCACGGTCGGCGGTCGTTTCATGGCGGTCGGCGGTCAGGTGGTGGCGATGGCGGCGGGGCTGTTGTTCGCCGTGCATCCGGTCCACGCAGAGGCGGCGGCGGGGGTGACGTTCGGCAGGGCGGACCTTCTGGCGGCGCTGTTCACGTTTGGGGCGTTGTGGTTTTATATTCAGACCCCTCCCCCGGCCCCTCCCCTGAAGGGGAGGGGAGAAGGCTGTTCCCCCTTTCCTTCAGGAAAGGGGGTCAGGGGGATAGGTCTCTCCCTCCTCTGCTTCGCCCTGGCCCTGCTGTGCAAGGAGAGCGCTGTCGCGCTGATCGGCCTGGCGGCGCTTTACGACGTGAGCGCCTCGGAGGAGGCCGGGGTTCGGGAGGCCATCGCGGGGACGCTCCGGCGTCGGTGGCAGGTCTACGCGATCTACGTGGCGATCTTCCTCGCCTATCTGCTGGTCCGGGCCGGGCTGGGGATCGGGTTCAGCGCGGGGAGCCTGTCCCGGCTGAACAATCCGTTGTTCGAGGAACCCGTACTTCACCGGCTCTGGACGGCGGCCAAGCTGGTCTTTCTCTATGCGGGCCTGGTGGCCCTGCCCCTGCGCCTGTCCGTGGACTACTCCTACAACGCCATTCCTGTGGCGGTCTCGCCCTTCGAGCCGGGGGTCCTGGCCGGGCTGGGGATCGGGCTTCTATGCGCAGCCGTCTGGGTCCGGGCATTCCGGGGCGCACGGGGCGTCTTTTTCGCCGTCGGGGCTTTTCTGATCCCTTATGCGCCGGTGTCGCAGGCCGGGGCGCTGGTCAATGCGCTGTTTCAGGAGCGGTTTCTGTATGCGCCTCTGTTCGGCGTCTGCCTGCTGGCCGGGTTGCTCCTGCGGCGCGTCCGGGGTCGAGACGTGGCCGCTGCGACGCTGGCGGCGATCGTCGTCCTGTATGCGGCCAGGACGGTCGTGCGCAACAGGGACTGGAAGGACGACGCCACGCTGTTCGCCAGCGCCGTCGAGGCGTGTCCGAACAGCGTCAAGGCGCAGGGCCTGCTGGGCGACGCCCTGGCGGGGCGAGGGGCGCTGGACCGGGCCGTCGCGTCCTACCGGGAGGCGCTCCGCCTGGCGTCCCCCATCCCGTCGGAGGTGGCCAACATTCACAACAACCTGGGCAACGTCTATCAGCTCCAGGGGAGGCTCGACGAGGCCATTGACGCCTACGAGCGGGCAGCGGCACTGCAACCCGACTATGCGGAGGCGATGCACAGCCTGGGGGTCGCGTGGCTCAAGAGGGGTGACCCCGCGAAGGCCGCGGCCTGGTTTGAGCGGGCGGTGGCGCTGAGGCCGGACGACGCGGAGGCTCACTACAACCTCGGCCTCTCGTGTCAGAGCGCCGGAAGGCTGGAGGCTGCCATCCGGCATTACGAGCGCGCGGTCGCGCTGCGTCCGAGTTATGCGGAGGCGTACTACAATTTAGGCAATGTGTATCGGGACCGGGGGATGACATCGGCTGCGGTGAAGGCCTACCGGAAGTTCGTGGAGGTCTGGCGGGGAGATGAAGGCGTGCGAGAGATGGCGCGGCGGGAGATCGAGGCGATAGAAGGACAATGATGAACGATGGATGAGAAGGTAGGGAAACGAGATGAACTTTAGTATCCTTTTTAGCGTGACGATTGCGCCTGTTTTGGCGGTCCTTAGGCTTGTTAAGGTGGGCGCCCGCACGACAGGCGGCGCGATCTTCGCGCTTGGCGTCGGCCTGTCGATCCCGGCCCTCTCCACCCAGTTTCTCTGGGCCGATCAACCCGTGTACGGCGAGGTTGCCGTGACCAGTCGTCCGATCCAGAGGCCGGCCGGGGACTATGTCGGCTCGGCGGCCTGCCGGAGCTGTCATCCCCACTACTACGCCACCTGGCATGACTCCTACCATCGCACGATGACTCAGGTGGCGACCGCGGAAAGCGTCATCGGCAACTTCAACAACGTTCGACTCTCTGGCAAGGACCTGAATGTTCGCCTCTTCAGGCAAGGCAATCAGTTCCTTGTCGAAATGAACCTGAGCAATCCTCCGCTCAATGACGTTTATCCTGTTGTGATGACCACCGGATCGCACAACAGGCAGGTCTATTGGTTGGGTTCTTCGACGGACTCGCCCCTCATGGTTCTGCCCTACATGTTTCTCAGGGCTGAGCAGAAGTGGATTCCCCGGCATTCCGCCTACATCAATCCGATGTGTCTTCAGGAGCGCCCCGAGTCGGCTGTCCTAAAGGCTGATTTCGGCAGGTGGAGTTATCAGTGCATCAAGTGCCACACCACACGTCCCTATCTTGCAGCCGAAACCGACAGTCCTGCCCGGCCTGCTTCGGCGACCCAGGTCGTTGAGTTTGGCATCTCCTGTGAGGCGTGTCACGGTCCCGGGGCGGAACATGTCCGGGTGAATCGCGATCCGACTCGTCGCTACAAGCAACGGCTTGCCGGAGGGCCTGATGCCACCATCGTCAATCCGGCAGATCTGCCACACGATCGCGCGTCCCAGGTCTGCGGCCAGTGTCACAGCGTCATCATTCATCGCAAAAGATGGGTCCACAACGGCTATACCTATCGCCCCGGAGAGGACCTGGCCGCGGACCCGAACCGCTTCGTCATGCGCGGACGGCTGGACCTCATGCCGCACAACCGGCCCAGGGACTTGCCCCATCCGTCTGAGATGAACAGTTTCTGGTCCGATGGAATGATCCGTTGCTCCGGCAGAGAATACAATGGCCTGATCGACTCACCCTGTTTTCAACGCGGCGAGATGTCGTGCCTGTCGTGCCATCAGATGCACCAGTCGCCTGACGATCCGAGGAAGCGGCAAGATTGGGCAGACGATCAACTCAAGTTCGGCACGGACGGCAATAGCGCCTGTCTGCAGTGCCACGATCAACTCAAGAGTGTGGACCGGCTTACCCTGCATACGCATCATGGGGCAGATTCGGCGGGAAGCAACTGTTACAACTGTCACATGCCCTACACCACGTATGGTCTGCTGAAAGCCATCCGGAGCCATCAAATCTCTTCGCCGAGCGTTACGGCAAGCCTGGAGACAGGCCGGCCCAACGCCTGTAATCAGTGTCATCAGGACAAGACGCTGGCGTGGACGGCCGATCACCTTTCGCGCTGGTACGAGATCCCAAAGCCAAAACTCTCGGGGGATGAACAACAGATCGCGGCCACCGCGCTATGGGCCTTACGCGGCGATGCCGGTCAACGCGTGCTCATGGCCTGGAGTTACGGCTGGGAAGACGCGCTTAAGACAGCCGGGAATCACTGGCAGGCCCCGTATCTGGCGCAACTCCTGGAAGACCGCTACGACGCGGTTCGTTTTATCGCCCATCGGTCCCTGCGGCGTTTGCCGGGGTTCCAGGACTTCGAGTACGATTTTGTCGGCCCGCCTGGTCACCGGGCCGCCGCCCGCCAGCGGGCGCTGCAAGTCTGGGCAGGATCGCAGAAATCCCTGAATCGGCCCTTTGCCCGGCCAGTCCTGATCGACGGACAGGGACACGTTCTGGAAACCGAATTTCAGCGCCTGTGGAAGCAGCGGGATGATCGGCCGATGGAGGTCGGCGAGTAACCGACACAGCGGGAGGAACGAGTAGTTGCACGACGAACAGTCTCGCAACCTAAAAACGATGTGCGCGCGCCACCTGCAATTCGCGTGGTGGTCGCTGTTGTGTTGGGTCATCTTGGGAATCACGCTGGAGGCCCTGCACGCCTTCAAGATCGGCTGGTATCTCGGGCAAACCTCGGAGATGCGCCGGCTGCTGTGGACGCTGGCGCACGCCCATGGCACGCTGTTGTCGCTGGTCCATGCGGCGTTTGCTTTTACTTACTTTGCGCTCCCGACGCCAGTGACACGGCGCCTCCGGCTTACGTCTGCGCTGCTGATGGCCTCAAGCGTGCTCTTGCCCGGCGGTTTCTTCCTGGGGGGCATATTCATATTTGAAGGGGATCCGGGGCTGGGCGTCTGGCTCGTGCCGTTTGGGGCGATTTGTCTTTTCCTGGCCGTCTTTCTGACGGCAACCGATGTGGCGCGCGTCAAACGATCCATGCCGGCGAATAGTGGAGAGCGTCCGCGCCTGACGAAGCGAGGGAAAGGACTACGTCTTACTTGAATGACGTTAGCATTTTCCTCTCAAACAGGTATATTTCCCCTAAAATCTGCCTTGCTTTCGTCGTCGTATTGTAGTAATTTGTACGTTAAACAGATTATGTAACGCGCCGGGCCGGGAGAAGGTCATCTGATAGAGGATGAGATCGCCATGGCCGATCTGATCAGGATTTCATACAGGCGCGCCTTTCAGGGCGCAGCGCTGGCGGCGGGGCTGATGGCCTCCCTGGTGGTGGAAGGCCCCGCCCAACCCGCCATCGTCGCGCGTTCGCAGGACGGCAGCAGGACCGCCTGGGCGGTGGTGCGGGAAGGGGGGGCGTCGCTGACAGAGGTGTGGGTGGCGGACGGGGGGGAGTCGCCCCGGCGCCTGAGGACGTTTCCGGGGAGGCCGGAGGGGATGGCCTGGGAGGGGGATCGTCTGTGGTATGCGGACCGGGGCCTGCGGTTGCCCCTGGTGTCGAGCGGCGCTGCGGGAGAGGGGGTGGAGGTCGTGCTGGCGCCGGGCCGATGGTGGGCTGTCTCGATGGACGGCGGCGAAGATGTAGCGACGACAGAGGTCGAAGCACGCAGAAACGGAGAAGCGGGGAAGCGGGGAAACGTGGAGAAAGGCAGAACCGAACCGGAGAAACGGGGAAGCGGGGAAGCGGGGTCCTCCCTTCCCCCCGTCTCCGATTCTCCGATTCTCCCCTTCGGGGATGGGGGCGGGGCAGGGCCGGAGGTGGAACGGGGCCTGGCTGCCATGGGGGAGGGGGTCAGTCTGGCGGTGATGGCCTACAGCGCGGCGCAGGGGGGGGACTTCAAGGGGGCATCTGTCTACTATCGAAAGGCGGCGGACCGGTTCGAGGGGATGCTCTCCGGGGTCAAGGGGGCCGGCCTTTCGCGGGCGGTCTTCCGCGGGTACGCCGGGGCGCTCCGGTCCAGGGCCAGGGCCGACCGGCAGGAGATGGGGCGGGCGATCTGCGTGGACAATTTGAGGGCTGTGGGGGGGTTCCTGAAGGAGTACACCTCGGCGCACGGGGGGCGTTTCCCGGCGGACCTGACTGAGCTGAAGGCGTGGGTGGAGGGGCAGTACGGCCACGGCCGGCCCAGGGACGCGGCGCAGGGGCAGGGCGTGGTGGCGCAGATGTTCCGGTCGCCGGTGGACGCTGAGCCGGGGCGGGTCATCAGCTACGCCTATCGCGTTCCCCAGGACGGGGATGGGGAGGGGACGGCAGTGGCCTGGAGCTACTTCTACGCGGGGCGGGCCGTGGAGCTTGTGGGGTGGGGGGACGACTTCCGGGTGATCGACCGACCCCTGGGGCAGTTGCAGGTTGACTCTCTGTTGGCCGCAGGGGTGCGCTGTATGGACACAGACAGCCTGGCCGCGGTGGCGGCGCTGGAGGCCGTCACGAGGGTGGCCCCGACCTCGGCGCAGGCCTACCTCAAGCTGGGCTGCGCCTGTCTCAAGGCCGGGGAGATCGACCGGGCGGGGGTCGCGTTCCAGAAGGCGATCAGCCTGGACCGCAGGCTGGCGAAGGCGCACAACGGGCTGGGGATGGTCTTCTCAAGGCGTCCGAAGGGGCTTTACACGGCTATTGGCCACTTTCAGGAGGCCCTCCGGTGGGACCCCAGATATGCGGAGGCGCGGTTTCACATCGCAGAGGCCCGGCTGAAGATGGAGGAGTACGACGCCCGCCAGGAGGCGGAGCGGGTGATCGCGCTGGACCCGATGTTTGCGCCGGTCTACCGGCTGATGGGGGAGTGGTACGAGGAGCAGCAGGAGGACTACGAAAACGCCGCCCTGTGGTACACCCGGTACCTGTCTCTGAAGCCCGACGACCCGGAGGCCCGCCTGCGGCTGGGGAGGGCCTATCTGAAGGCGCGGGACTTCGAGAAGATCACGGGTCTGCTGATGGACTATGCGCAGCAGCACCCCGAGGAGGTCCACGCCCTGCCGGTCCTGGCGCAGGCGTGTCTGGAGATGAAGCGTCTGGACTGGGCGCTGACGTTCTTCAAGCGGTACCTGGAGCGGGTCGACCCCGCCGAGCGGGCGCTCTACGAGGACATCCGGCCGGTGGCGTATCCGGAGGAGATGGCCGAGTATGAGGCGACGGATAGAAAAAATGGGGCAACGGATGGGGAAGAGAAGGGCCAGCGAGAGGCGTTCCTGAGGCGTTTCTGGGGCCAGCGGGACCCGAACCTCTTGACGGAGGTGAACGAGCGGCTGCTGGAGCACTACCGGCGGGTCTGGTACGCGCGGCAGAACTTCTCGAAGGGGAAACAGCCGTGGGACCGGCGGGGGGAGGTCTATATCCGGTTCGGGGAGCCGGACTACCGGTCGCGGTCGAACATGATCAACCTGAGACAGAGCCTGGAGGTGCAGCGGATCAAGGAGCGGATGGCGCGGGAGATCTACGGTGAAGAGGCGTCGAACATGACCTACTTCGGGCCGGTCTTTCCGGTGCGGAGCCTCCGACTCACCCTGAGCAATGCGCCCAAGTTGAACTGGGAGACTCCTGACGTGGTTGAACAACAGAGGGAGAGAGAGGGGCGCGCCAGGACCCAGCGCACGCGCCAGACCCAGCAGGGGGAGGTCCAGGTCGACGAGAACCGCCAGACTTCCGGCCCCTCCGAGGTCACCGGCGTGGGCCGGACCGTGACTTATGAGAACGATGCAAGGCTGGAGACTCTGCGGGAGCAGGAGGATGCGATGGATCTCCTGCGAATGGCAGCCCCCACGCTGGAGGATCGGGTCTTCGGGTCAGGGTCGGACGGCAAGTTTCGACCGGATTTCATGTCTGTGACGGCGCAGGAAGACGCCTCGATGGTGAAGTGGGAGTCGTGGGTCTACACGAAGGTGGGCGGGGGGATCGAGATCACGTTCACGGACGAGAATGGCAACGGGAACTTCGACTACGCCCCCCCGCCCATGGACGCCAACGTCCCCATCGCCCGCATGCACAAGTTCAACCGGTATGCGCCCCAGCGGGTGTTCGAGCGGGCCGCGGCGGTCTCGGCGGATCACTATACGCCCAGGATCGACAACCCGCCGCTCAGGTTCTACTACGACGTGGCGGACTTCCGGGGGAGCCAGCAGGGCAGAAGCGCCCTGGAGGTCTACTACGGGATGCCCCACGCGGCCGGGTATTACTTCCCAGAGCGGGACTCGACGCGCCTGGTGGTGGACCGGCAGGTGGCGCTGCTGGACCTGAACACGGGGGCGACCTACCGCGCGCAGAGGGACCTGGTCTTTGAGGGGGCCGGGGACCTGACGCGGCAGCAGGGGGGGTTCGTCCCCGACGTGGCCAGGCTGGAGGTCCCGCCGGGAAAGTATCGCATGGAGGTGTCTGCGCGGGACCGGCTGACGGGGCGGATGGGGGTCTACCGGCAGGAGGTGGAGGTGGGCGACTATGCCAGGGGGAGGCTGCGGCTGAGCAGCCTGGAGCTGGCCTGGCAGGTGAGTCAGGGGCAGGAGGGAGATAAGTTCACCAAGCGGGGGATGCGGGTGATCCCGCTTCCGACGCGGATGTTCCGGAAGGGGCAGGGCATCTTCGTGTATTACGAGGTCTACAACCTCAAGCGGGACGCTTCGGGGCAGACGAACCATACGGTGGAATACACGGTGCGGAGTGAAGCGGGAGGGATATTCTCCAAGCTCGCCCGGACGTTCGTTGGGCAGAGGCCGGAGGTGGCGGTGTCTCAGGGGCAGGCCGGGACGGAGGAGGCGGAGTATCGGTATCTGGAGCTGGATCTGAGGGGGCTGCCGCCGGGCAAGGGGATTCTGACGGTGACGGTGAAGGACCTCAACAGCGGTGAGGCGGTGAAGCGGGAGCTGGGGTTCAGGATGGCGGAGTGA
>CAYRZX010000084.1:0-13603 GCA_964428665.1 uncultured Gemmatimonas sp. | reverse complement strand
ATGCCCGGCGTCTCGCAGGCGGATCCGCTCCTGTCCGCCCGAACGCTCTTAACTGCGGACTTCGACGAGGACGGTCAGGTCAACCTGAGCGACTTCTTCCTGCTGGCTGGGGCATTCGGGGCGAGGCAGGGGGAGGCGGGCTATGAGGGGCGATACGACCTGAATCGCGACGGGAGAGTTGATCTGGGGGACGTCTTCACCTTCAGCGACTCGTTCGGGAAGGTCTCGCCGCAGAGGCCCCTGCGCCCGCCGGTCCGGCTTGGGGATGTCCTGAAGACGATCTCCGGCCCGCGTTTCGCCAAGGTCCGGGTCCATAACCACGGCGGCGCGGATGAGGACGGGGCGTCGAACGTGGCCCTGATTTCCGTAGACATCGAGGAGAGGATGGACAGGACGCCCGGTGGGATGGAGGCGCCGATGGTGAAGGTGCCCGCCGGGGACTTCGTCATGGGGTCGAACGCCAGGGAGCTGGGGCTGCGGGAGGACTTTCCGGGGGATGAGTCCCCGATCCATCTGGTGTACCTGTCCGGCTTCTGGATCGACAAATATGAGGTTACCAATGCGCAGTACCGGGAATTTATGGAAGCGACGGACTATCCGAAACCCCTTTACATAGATGAGCCTGATTTTGGGGGGGCCCAACAACCGGTCGTGGGCGTGACGTGGGACGACGCCGTGGCTTATTGCAAGTGGCGCGGCATGTATCTGCCCACAGAGGCGCAGTGGGAGAAGGCGGCGCGAGGCGTTGACGGCCGGAAGTATCCGTGGGGGAACGATTTCCCGGACGAGGATGAGAACGGGATCGGGGGGCTGGAAAACCTGCGGGCCAACTTCAACAGCCGGCACTACAGGACGTTTGACGTGGGGAGCTTCCCAAAGGGGGTATCTCCCTACGGGGCGTGGGACATGGCCGGGAACGTCTGGGAGTGGTGCGCGGACTATTATGAGAAGGACTATTACAAGGTCAGCCCGCCCGAGAACCCCAAGGGACCTGTCCTGGGGACCACGCGCGTGGTGCGCGGAGGGGCTGCGCACGGGGATTACGATGACGTGCGCGCTCCCTACCGGGGAGATGTGCACCCGGCGGAGCGGAATGACTTGGTCGTCGATTACGTCAACGCCTTCAAGAAGGCGATGGCGTCGGAGAATCCTGAGATTCCCGAATCATCACTGTTTCAGTACCGCTACTTCATCGGGTTCCGGTGCGTGAAATAGGAGCAACGATGAAGTCAGAACGATGAACGATGAACGAAAAACAAAACAGATTTATGCTTTACTTCATCGTTCCGCGTTCTGCGTTCTGACTACAATCCCTGGTCTTCCATCTTGGGGAGTTTCTCCGCCGGCTTGGGGTCCTGTTTGGCCGGCTGCAGGATGCCGGGGTCTGTCTGCCCGGCCTCGGGCGGCGGGTGCAGGATCAGGTCCAGCCGCTGTTTCGCGCTCTCCAGGCTCTGGCGGACCAGAGGCAGTCTTTTCTGCGTCTGTTTTGCCCACTCTCTCGCCTTCTTATCTTTTTCCGCCAGCTCCTTTGTGTATTTGACCAGGGCCTCGGTAAAGGTCAGGTTGGCCTCGGCCGCCTTGACCTGGGCGCGGGCCGTCTCCAGCTCCAGGGCCTGCGCCTCCATCCGGGTCTCGACGGCCTTCTTCTGAAGGGCCTGAACCTCAGGGGGCAGGGCCTGGGCCTCCTGGTCGGGCGGGGCCTGGGCGTCCGCCAGCCCGGTCCATCCGACTATCAGAAAGGCCGCGCAGAGCGTTATCTCTCGTCTCATGGGGTACCTCCTGTCTACGAAGTATCGTGCAGAGACCTAGAGAACAGGGATTGGGGATTCGTGATTCGTGATTCGTGATTCGTCCCCCACCCCATCCCTCCCCGTGGACGGGGAGGGAGCTATCTTCCCCCCGTTCACGGGGGGATAAGAGGGGGGGCCGATCCACGATCCACGATCCACGTTTTTTCCGATCTCTTTTTTGTTCTGAGAAATATAACAAAAATAGTCTGAGGTTATCAAGGGGCTTTCGCTGTCACAGGGAGGGCTGGACATGCTCAGGGCAGGCGCAGCGCGGGTGAACATCACGCCTTTCGTGGGCGGCCCCATGGCGGGCTACGCGGCGCGGACGCGGGGGAGCGAGACGATCGACGACGAACTGTTCGCGAAGGCGCTGGTGCTGGACGACGGCCGGGCGAAGGTGGGGGTGGTGACGAGCGACCTGATCGCCGTGAACCCGGAGCTGGTGGCGGAGGTGCGAGACCTGGTGGCGCAGGAGACGGGCATCGCCGGCGACCACCTGCTGATCTGCGCCTCGCACACGCACTTTGGGCCGGCACTGAGGCGGCGGACCTTCCGGGACAACGAGGCGACGGATGCGCCGCAGGACCGGGCGTATCTGACGGTGCTGGCGCGAAAGCTGGCGACGGCGGTCCGGCTGGCGCACGACGGGCGGCGGGGGGCGCGGGTCGGGTCGGGCAAGGGGGAGATACAGACGATCTCCTACAACCGGCGGACGATCCGGCCCGACGGGAAGGTGGAGATGCATCTGCGGTACCCGCCGCCAGGGACGGACGTGACGTTCGGGCCGAAGGACCCGGAGGTGAACGTGCTGAAGGTGGAGGACGCAGCAGGGGGGATGATCGCCTCGCTGGTCAACTTCGGATGCCACCCGGTGAGCAGCGTGGACCGGATGTACGCGATCACGGCGGACTATCCGGGCTACGCGATGGGGGTCGTGGAGGAGATGGAAGGGGGGGTCTGTCTGTTCGCGCTGGGCTGCGCGGGGAACGTGGTGCCGATCCAGCGGGAGGGGCGGTCGAAGGTCCAGGTGGGGCGCTCGCTGGGGGGCAGGGCGCTGGATGTGCTGCAGTGGGTCCAGACGACGGAGGACGCGCGGCTGGCGGCAATGAACCGGAGGATCAGGCTCCCGCTGAAGGCGTTTCCGCCCGTGTCGGAGATGGAGGCGGAGGTGAAGCGCCTGGAGGCGGAGGTGGCGAAGGGTGAGACGGAGAAGGTCTCCGGGGAGGATCTGCGAGGCGCCCGCAACGCGCTGGGGCGGGCGAAGGGGGCGCTGAACAAGGCCCGTTCGTTTGAGGGGCAGACGCATCTGGAGACGGAGGTCCAGGCGATCGCCGTGGGGGAGGCCCAGGTCGTGGGGCTGCCGGGGGAGGTGTTTGCGGAGACGGGGATGGACATCAAGCAGCGGTCGGGCATCCCGCACACCTTCGTGTTCAGCCTGAGCAACGACACGCCGGGCTACATCCCGATCCGGCACGCCTTCTGGCAGGGGGGGTACGAGTCGGGCGCGTCGTCGTTCGGGCCGGGGGCGGCGGAGGAGATGGCGGACGCGGCGCTGGAGCTGGTGAGGGAGTGCCGGAGCAGGATGTAAGGGGGAGGGGTCATGAAGATCAAAGAGATCCGAGCCGTGCGGCTGAACCTTCCGCGGTCTTCGGGGCCGGCCACGAGGCCAAGGCGGCCGTCGTGGGCGGAGGGCGCGGAGGTGGCCAACCCGGCCTCGAAGTTCCCGAAGTACAAGCGCCATCGCTCGTCGTGGATGCCGAAGTGGGAGACGGTCTATGTGAAGGCCACGGCGGAGGACGGGACGTGGGGGCTGGGGCAGACGTCGTTCGGGCGGGCGACGGCGGCGGTGATCGAGGATCACTTCGCGCCGATGCTGGCCGGGGAGTCCTGTTTTGCGATCGAGAAAATCTGGGATATGATGTTCCGGATGTCGAAGCCCTACGGGAGTTCGGGGATCGCGGCGTGCGCAATGAGCGGGGTGGACCTGGCGCTGTGGGACCTGGTGGGGAGGCTGAAGGGGCAGCCGGTCTACGAGCTGCTGGGGGGGCCGGTCCGGGACACGATCTTCGCCTACGCCACGGGGAACGACGTGGACTGGTACCGGGAGCTGGGGTTCCGGGCGTTCAAGCTGGCCTGCCCTCACGGCCCTGCGGACGGGCTGCGGGGGCTGGACGAGAACGAGCGGTTTGTGGCGGCGGCGCGGGAGCAGGTGGGGGACGAGGCGGAGCTGATGCTCGACTGCTACATGGCGTTCGACGTGGAGTACACGATCCGGCTGGCCGAGCGGCTGAGGCCCTACCGGCTCAGGTGGATCGAGGAGTTCCTGATCCCGGAGGACATCGAGGGGCACAGGGCGGTGCGGGAGGCGGTGACCTGGACGGCGCTGGCGTCGGGGGAGCACCTCTACACGCCGTGGCCGTTCCGGCAGTTGATCGAGCGGCGGTGTCTGGACATCCTCCAGCCGGACATCCACTGGGTGGGCGGGCTGACGGCGTGCGTGAAGATCGCTCACATGGCCGAGGCGGCGGGGTTGACGGTGATGCTGCACGGGGGCGGGAGCGCCTATGGTCTCCACTTCACGGCGGCGATGCCGAACGCGCCCTGGGCGGAGTACTACATCGGGTCCGCGCCGGGCGTGCCGCTGGAGGAGGCGCGGCGCTTTCCGGGCACGACGTTCCCGAAGGACAGCACGATCCGGCCGAACGACGGGCCGGGGTTCGGGGTCGAGGTGAAGGAGGCGTGGCTGACGCCGTTTTTCAGTTGAACTTGCAAAAACAGGCTGTTTTGTTATCTTGAAAGTATGAGGCAGTCTATCCGTGTCTTTTCCCTGGTTCTCGTCCTCGCCCTCTTCTCCGCCTGCGCCCAGCAGCAGGCCCCGCCGCAGACGGGGGGGGACAGGGGGTCCGTCCAGGTCTATTTCAGCCCGAAGGGGGGGGCGACGGAGGCGGCGGTGCGGGAGTTGAACGGGGCGCGGCGGGCCGTGCGGGTTCAGGCCTACAGCTTCACCTCGCAGCCCATCGCGAAGGCGCTCCTGGAGGCGAAAAAGCGGGGGGTGGACGTGGAGATCGTGGTGGACAAGTCGCAGCGGAGCGAGCGCTACACGGCGGCGGACTTCACGGCCAACCAGGGCATCCCGACGTTCGTGGACGACCGGCACGCCATCGCCCACAACAAGATCATCCTGATCGACGGGGAGACGATCCTGACCGGGTCGTTCAACTTCACAAAGGCCGCGGAGGAGCGGAACGCCGAGAACCTCCTGGTCATCAAGGGGTTCCCGGACCTGATGCGACAGTACGAAGAGAACTACGAACTCCACAAGGCCCACTCCGAGGTCCATCGGGGGAAGGCTGAGCAGGCGATGATGGAGGAAGAGGAGGAGTCGGTGTCCGGGAGAGGAAAACAGAGCGGGAGACGGCGATGAACGACTCTGACACAACGTCCTACGCGGCGGCGATCATCCGGGCGGCCCAGGCCCGGCACCCGCGGCTCTACGAGGAGAACCGCTACGTCTACCCGGTCCTGTCCCGGAGGTCGAAGGGGATCTCTGTGGGGGTGAACCTGAACCCGGACAAGGTCTGCAACTTCGACTGCATCTACTGCCAGGTGGACCGGACGGTCCCGCCGGCCTACCGGGAGGTGGACCTGGACCTGCTGGAGGAGGAGGTCCGGCGCGTGCTGGGGTGGGAGCGGGACGGTCTGCTCTACGAGCGTCCTCCGTTCGCGGGGCTGCCCGACGCGCTGCGCCGGGTGAACGACGTGGCCTTCTCCGGGGACGGCGAGCCGACCTCCTACCCGCAGTTCCGGGGGGCGGCGGAGCGGGTCATCCGGGTGAAGGAGGAGATGGGGTTGGAGGGTGTGAAGGTCGTGGTGATCACCAACGCCACGCTGTTCCACCGGCCTCGCGTGCGGGAGGCGCTGGGGCTGCTGGACCGGCACAACGGGGAGGTGTGGGCCAAGCTGGACGCCGGGACGGAGGCGTACTACCATCTGATCGAGCGGACGACGATCCCGTTTGACCGGGTGGTGCGCAACCTGATCGAGGCCGCGCAGGCGCGCCCGCTGGTCATCCAGAGCCTGTTCATGAAGGTGCGCGGCGCGGGGCCTGACGACGCGGAGATCGAGGCGTACTGCGGGGTGCTCCGGCGCATCCTGGACGCGGGCGGGGGCCTCAAGCTGATCCAGGTCTACACCGTGGCCCGCCGGCCTGCGGAGGGCTATGTGACGCCGTTGAGTGACGCGGAGGTGGACCGGATCGGGGAGCGGGTGCGAGGGGTGGCGGTTGCGCCGGTGGAGGTCTATTACGGGATCGGGTAGGGGCAGTGGTCAGTGGTCAGTGGTCAGTGGTCAGTGGTCAGTGGTCAGTGGTCAGTGGTCAGCAGGGGCGACCCATCGGGTCGCCCCTATTTTATGATCCTCCCGTCCTGCACCACGACCGGCGCGCCGTCCTGCCCGTAGTCGGCAAGGCTGCCGAGGTAGACCAGGCGGTCCCCGACGCGGCGCTCCGCAAGCCTGTCGCGGTCCTGGGGCCGGATGAAGAGGGTCACATCGGCGGAGAAGGCCTGGGTCTCTGAGGCGCAGCGGAGTGAGGCGTGGGGCTCGGTCTCCTCGGCGGCGTTGAGGTAGACGATGGTCCCCTCCCATCGGACATATCTTCCCCTGTAGCGCTCGAACTCCAGGCCCTTCTGCTCCGGCGTCAGGGGGCTGGCCGGGCCAAAGGTCTTCTCGAATGCCTCGAAGGTCGTGGAGATGGGGTGGGCTGCGGGGTCGAGCGCCCGATTTTGCGCCTGCCAGGTGAGCACCAGAATGGCCGCGATGATGAGGAACACCGCAGCGCCCCGCACGACCCGGCGACGCCGCGCAGCGAGGTCGGCGCGCAGGTCGGTTAGGGTCGGCATGCGCCAGGGGGCAAAGACGCGATGGGGGCGGATCAGCCCTGCGAGGCCCCTGGAGAGGTAGGCCCCGCAGTGGTGGCATTTGACCGCGTCCCGCCGCACGTGGAGGGCGCAGTTGGGGCAGCGTATCATCATAAGGCCAAATATACCATGCCGGGGTCTGATGGGCAACAGGGATGAAGATTTCGGCGCGCAAGGCCCGGCCTCTCCGGCCGGGCTTTTTTTGCAGATCACAGGAGCTTCAGGTCTGAAACATTTTTGCCGGGATGCGTGTCTAAAGTGAGTAGTCTTTCGATATTTTGGGCTTGTTTAATGAACAAATGTTCATTATATTTAGAGGACGTTTTTGAATAAGAGGTATTTTGAACGTCTCTGACTTTCAGGGAGATTCGGTATGCGGATGCGATGGATGAGGTGGCTGGCGCGGGGGGCGTGCGTTGCGCTCTGCGTCGCGGGCCTGGCGCTCGCCGGGTGCGGCAAGAAGGAGGAGGCCAAGGCTCAGGTCAAGCCTTCGGCGCAGGCGGACACGTCGAAGGCGGACACGTCGAAGGTGAAGAAGGCCGGCGGCCCGGCCAAGAAACCGGAGGAGGGGGTGCCGGTGAAGGTGGAGCCGGTCAAGACGGGGATGATCTCCTCCTACCTCCTGTACAGTTCCACGGTGGAGTCGGAGGAGTCTGTGGATGTCTATCCTCAGGTGGCGGGGCTGGTCAAGGAGGTGAAGGTGGAGGAGGGGCAGTTCGTGAACGCCGGAGACACGCTGATCCGCCTGGAGGACGACGAGGCGAAGCTGGCCGCGGCCGATGCGGAGGTCCGGTTCCGCAAGCAGGAGGGGGACTTCAACCGGACGGAGGAGATGCACGGCCGGAAGATCATCAGCAACCAGGATTTCGAGTCGAAGCGATATGATCTGAGGCAGGCGGAGATCGCCTGGGAGCGGGCGAAGCTGGCGCTGTCCCACACGGCGGTCAAATCGCCCATCGCGGGCGTGGTGGCGGACCGGACGGTGGAGCTGGGGGACCGGGTGGGGCCGAGCGTGAAACTCTGTTCGGTGGTCAACCTGAACAACCTGATTGTGAAGGTGTTCGTGCCGGGGCGGGAGGTGCAGTCCCTGGCTGCGGGGCAGGTGGCCATGCTCACGTCCGACTTTCTGCCGGGGGCAAAGTTCCGGGGGCAGATCAAGCGGATCAGCCCGGTGGTGGACCCTTCGAGCGGGACCTTCAAGGTGACCGTGGGGGTGCTGGGGGGGGATGGGACGCTGAAGCCGGGGATGTTCGTCAACGCCCACATCGTCACGGCCACGCACGACGACGCGGTGATCGTGCCCAAGAGCGCGGTGGTCTACGACGACGGCCTGCCCTACGTGTTCGTGGCGCGGGATACGGTGGCGGAACGGGTCAGGCTCGACGTGGGGTTTGCGGACGGCGAGAAGATGGAGGTCAGGGCAGGGGTCAAGCGGGGGGATCAGATCGTGGTCGTGGGCCAGAACGGCCTGAAGGACAAGGCCCGCATCCGGGCGGTGAAGGGGGAAGGGCTGCTGATTCCGGCGAAGCCGGATACGGTCAAGAAATCGTAACCGCAGAGAACGCAGAGAAGAAAGAATGTTTCGTAGGGGCGAGGCATGCCTCGCCCCTACAGTTGTGTTGAGGTGTCATGAGCGACGAATCCAAGAGGGAATACTCCCGCTCGTTCGAGTGGACCACCCGGCGGCCGGTGGCCATCGCCATGGTGGTGGCGGCGGTGGCGGTGTTTGGGTGGGTCTCCTACGAGCGGCTGCCGCTCAACCTGATGCCCGACATCTCCTACCCGACGCTGACGGTGCGCACGGAGTATCCGGGCACGGCCCCGGAGGAGGTGGAGAACCTGATCTCCCGGCCCATCGAGCAGGCGCTGGGGGTGGTGGGCAATCTGGTGGGGGTCAGTTCCGTGTCGCGCGCCGGGCTGTCGGACGTGATCCTGGAGTTCGGGTGGGACACGGACATGGACCAGGCCGTCCAGACGGTGCGGGAGAACCTGGACCGGGTGGGGATGCCGGAGGGGGTGCAGAAGCCCCTCATTTTGCGCTACGACCCGACGCTGGACCCGATCATGCGGGTCGGGCTCTACGGGTCGGGCGACATGTTTGCCCTGCGGCGGGTGGCGGAGGAGGAGATCAAGCGCGCGCTGGAGGCCCTGTCGGGCGTGGCGGCGGCGCGGGTGAGGGGGGGGCTGGAGGAGGAGATCTGGGTGGAGTTGAGGGAGTCGCAGCTCGCGACCGTGGGGCTGTCCATCTCCGACGTGAACCGGCGGCTGCAGGAGGAGAACGTCAACCTGGCCGGGGGGAACCTGATCGAGGGGCAGACGCAGTACTTAGTGCGGACGCTGAACGAGTTCCGGGGGGTCGAGGAGATGTCCGGCCTGGTCGTGGGGCACAAGAACGGGGTGGACATCAAGCTGCGGGACGTGGGGCGGGTGGTCAAGACCCACAAGGAGCGGGAGATCGTGACCCGCGTGAACGGCCAGGAGAGCGTGGAGATCGACATCTTCAAGGAGGCGGACGCCAACATCGTGGCCGTGGCGCAGCAGGCGCGGGGCCGTCTGTTCGGCACGCAGGCGCAGCAGGACTACGTGGCGCGGCTGCGGGCGGGCACGCTGGACGCGCAGAAGGAGAAGAAGGATTTGACGCCGGACCAGCTCCGGCAGGAGCAGGCGCGGCGGGCGATGGAGCGCCGGCGGATGACGGACTTCCTGGCCTACTCCCTGCCGGAGGGGATGCGGGTGGAGCTGCTGTCGGACCAGTCCCGGTTCATCCAGAGCGCCATCGACGAGGTCAAGGGCGCGGCGGTGATGGGCGGGGTCCTGGCCGTGCTGGTCCTCTACATCTTTCTGAAGAACATCGGGCACACGCTGATCGTGGGCATCTCCATCCCGATCTCGGTGGTGGCCACGTTCGCGCCGATGAGCCTGTCCGGGGTGTCCATGAATATCATGTCCCTGGGCGGCCTGGCGCTGGGCATCGGGATGCTGGTGGACAACTCCATCGTGGTGCTGGAGAGCATCTTCCGCTGCCGGGAGGAGGGGGACGACCTGGTGACGGCGGCGATCCGGGGGACGGGGGAGGTGGGGGGCGCGGTGCTGTCGTCCACGCTCACGACGGTGGCGGTCTTCTTCCCGATCGTGTTCGTGGAGGGGGTCGCCGGGCAGGTGTTCGGGGACATGGCGCTGGTGGTGGTGTTCTCGCTGATGGCCTCGCTGGCGGTGGCGCTCTACTTCGTGCCGATGCTGGCCTCCCGGCGGGTCGGCTATGTGGGGGGAAACGTGGGTGGGGCGCTGCTGCGGGCGGACATCCTGAAGGTGGGCGCGGCGGGCCGCATCCGGGGGCACATGGCCGCGCCGAGGCAGGGCGCGGGGGAGGCGGTCAGGGCCTACGGGCGCTGTCTCAGGGAGTTCCCCTTTCTGGTCTTTGAGCTGCTCTGGCGGACGCTGCTGATCGCGGCGGGCCTGGCCTGCGCGGCCCTGAAGATGGCCTCCGTCCTGGTCTGGGGGATGCTCTGGCCGGTGTTGAAGGGCGTGGAGGTCGTGATCAGGAGGAGGCGTTCAACCGCAGAGATCGCAGAGGGCGCAGAGAAGGCAGAAGGCGGAAGGCGAGAGACCTTCTACCAAAAACTGGTCCGCTGGTCCCTGGACCGGCAGGTCTTCGGGTGGACGGGGCCGGGGCGGGTCTGGGACAACCTGACGGTCTTCCGGGCGGCGGAGGAGATGGGGGCCTGGCTGCCGGTGAGGCTGGGGTGGGCCGTGAACGGGCTGGAGGGGCGGCGCGTCTGGAGGATCATTCAGGTTGTCCTCTTTATCCTCTTCCCTCTATCCGTCCTTCTATGGCTCACCTTCTGGCCCGGCGCTGTGGAGGGGCTGAGGACGTGGCTGCCGGAAAAGCTCAAGGGGGTCGTGGGCGGGCCGGAGGAGAAGGCTGTCTGGAAGGCCCTTCAGATTCTCCGGGTGGCCTTCTACGGCCTCCTGCTGCCCGCCCTGCTGTGGCTTGTCTCCTGGCTCGTCCCTTCAGGGGTCCTTTTCGTCGCCTCCCTGGCCCGAAGGAGCCTCAGGGAGAAGTCACGGTGGGCGGCCCGTCGGGCCTTCAGAGGTCTTCGGGTGGCTTCCATCCTGATCCTGATCATCTACTTCTGCCTGCGGTTCGTCGTGCACCTCGTGATCGCCCTGATCGGCAAGGCGCTGATCTCGGCGGCGATGCTGGCGGGCGTGGCCCTGGTCTGCGCGGCCTGGATCGTCGGGTTGATCATCGCCCCGGCCATGGCGCTGCTGGTCGCGTCTGTAGGCGGGTTCTTCGAGTGGCTGAACGAGGGCTACCCCCGCTCCATCCGGTGGGCGCTGTCGAACCGGATGACCGTCGTGGGGGCGAGCGCGGCGGCGTTCGGGGTCGCGATGTTGCTCCTGGCGCCCCGCCTGGGGCAGGAGCTGATCCCGGAGGTCCACCAGGGGGAGTTCAACGCGGAGGTCTCCCTGCCGGTGGGGACGCCCTTAGAGGTCACGGACCGGCAGGCGCGCGACATCGAGCGGGGGGTGCTGGAGGAGCCGGGGGTGGCGCGGGTCTCGACGGTGGTGGGGACGGAGCGGGAGGCCACCTCGTCGTCGGACGAGGGGGAGAACACGGCGAAGGTCACGGCTGTCCTGAAGGCGGACGGGGACCTGGCCGAGCTGGAGGAGGCGACGGTCGCCAGCCTGCGGGAGCGGCTGGCGGGCATCCCGCAGGTGACGACGAAGTTCTCCCGGCCCGCGCTGTTCAGCTTCAAGACGCCCATCGAGGTGGAGATCCGGGGGTATGACCTGGAGACGCTGCGACGCGTGGCCAAGGACGCGGAGGTGGCCCTGGGGCACATTCCCGGCCTGACGGACGTGAAGTCGAACCTCCAGCGGGGGAGCCCGGAGGTGCAGATCTCCTACGACCGGGACCGGCTGGCGCGCTACGACTTGAACCTCATGCAGGTGGCCTCCATCGTGCGGAACAAGGTGCAGGGGCAGGTGGCCACGCGGTTCCGGGACCGGGAGCGGCGGGTGGACGTGGTGGTCAAGCTGGACGAGGCGGACCGGCAGAGCGTCCGGAACATCGAGGGCCTGGTCATCAACCCCAACGGGAGGGTGCAGATCCCGCTGTCGGCCGTGGCGGACGTGCGGATCAGCGACGGGCCGAGCGAGATCCGGCGGATCGACCAGGAGCGGGCGGCGCTGCTGACGGCGAACCTGGCGGGGGTGGACATCGGGACGGCCAGCGCCCGCATCCACGAGGCGCTCGGCCAGGTGGACATGCCGAGGGATTTCGAGTTCATCGTGGCCGGGCAGAACAAGGAGATGGAGACGTCGCTGCGGAGCCTGAAGCTGGCGCTGCTGCTGGCCATGTTCCTGGTCTACATCGTCATGGCGGCGCAGTTCGAGTCGTTCCTCCACCCGTTCGTGATCATGTTCACGATCCCCCTGGCGCTCGTGGGGGTGATCCTCTCCCTGTTTGTCCTGGGCGTGTCGATCAGCGTGATGGTCTTTCTGGGCGTGATCATCCTGGCCGGGGTGGTGGTGAACAACGCCATCGTGCTGATCGACTACGCGAACCTCCTCCGGTCGCGGGGGATGAGCAAGGTCGAGGCGCTCGTCCAGGCCGGGCACACGCGGCTCAGGCCGATCCTGATGACGACGCTGACGACGGTGCTCGGCCTGCTCCCGATGGCGCTGGGGCTAGGCGAGGGGTCGGAGCTGCGAATGCCCCTGGCCGTGACGGTGATCGCCGGGCTGACGAGCTCCACGCTCCTGACGCTGGTGGTGATCCCGGTGGTGTACGCGATTGTGGATAGAAAAGAATAGGACCTTTCATGTCTCATCATCGACACGGTCTTCTGCCCCGCATCTCCGTGACCCGGCCCGTGACGGTCGTGGTCCTGCTCGCGGCCATCCTGGTCGTGGGGTTCATCGCCTATACCCGCATCTCCATCCAGCTCATGCCGTCGGGCTACGAGAACCCCTTCCTCTATGTGGGGATCCCCTATCCGAACTCCACGCCCCAGGAGGCCGAGCAGCAGATCGCGCGGCCTCTGGAGGAGGCCCTCCGAACAGTGCCGGGGGTCCAGTCCATCCGCACCTACAGCAACGGCCGGTGGGGGGTGGACGCGCCCATCGAGTTCCGGCAGGGGACGGACATGGCGGTGGCCTACAACCAGGTGATAGATCGGCTGGAGCGGCTCAAGCCCCTGCTGCCCGAGGGGGTCGACAGGAGGCGGATCCAGGTCTGGAAGTGGCAGAGCGAGGGCTGGCCGATCATGTGGGCGGGGGTCTCGCTCAACCCGGACATCAAGGACCCCTACGCCTTCATCGAGACGCACCTGCAGCGCCCCCTCCAGCGGATCGACGGGGTGGCGAAGGTGGAGATCTGGGGGGCGTGGCAGAAGGTCGTGATGATCGAGGTGGACCAGGAGCGGGCCAGGGCGCGCCGGGTGAACACCTACGACCTGGTGCAGGCCCTTCGGGGCGACAACTTCAGCATGGCCAGCGGGTCGGTGTTCGAGGGGAGGCAGCGGTTCTATGTCCGGTCGATGGCCCGCTACCGGGACCTGAGGGAGATCGAGGAGGTGCGGGTGGGCCGCAGCCGGGACGTGCGCCTGAGGGAGGTCGCAAAGGTCGTCTATGACGTGCCGGAGCGGATGTGGTTCCAGCGGATCAACCGACAGCCCGCCGCGTCCATCGAGGTCTACAAGGAGTCGGAGGCGGACATCGTGTCCCTCTGCCGGGAGGTGGAGCGCACGATCAAGGAGGAGATCGAGAAGCGCCCGGCGATGGCCGGGACGACGGTGGAGGCCTTCTTCAACCAGGGGCGTTTCATCGAACAGTCCATCGCGGGCATCGAGGAGGCGGCGGTCTGGGGGGGCATCTTCGCCCTGCTGGTGA
>CAYRZX010000083.1:0-21821 GCA_964428665.1 uncultured Gemmatimonas sp. | reverse complement strand
TGGGAGAGGGGAAGCCGAGCGTCAGCGAGGCGGGGTGAGGGCCAGAGCCACAGCGATTTTTAGTCAGGCTCTCGAACCCGAAAGGAGTCTCATGATGCCCCTTAACGTCGCCATCGTTGGAATGGGCGGCATAGGCAATCGCCACGCCCAGGTCTATGAGAAACGACAGGACGCCGAACTCGTCGCGGTATGCGACATCCTCAAGGAGAAGGCCGACAGGGCCGCGGAGCGCTACAAATGCAGGGCCTTCTACTCGGTGAAGGAGCTGGTCTCCAGCGGCCTCCAGATCGACGCCGTGAGCGTCTGCACCGCGGGCAAGGAGAACGGCGGCGATCACTACCAGCCGACGATGGAACTCCTCGAGGCTGGCCTCCCGGTCCTGGGCGAGAAGCCGATCTCCAACGAGATCGCCAAGGCCCGCGAAATGGTCGCCCTGGCCAGGCAGAAGAACCTGCGCTACGGCATCAACCTGAACCACCGGTTCACGCCCGCCGCGCTCCGCGCCAGGGAGTGGGTCCAGCAGGGCCGGCTCGGAGAGCTGAACATCCTCAACATGACGATGTGGATCAACAACCCCAACGAGACCTCCCCCTATTTTCACATCCGGGCCCTGCACCCCCACTCGCTCGACGTGATGCGCTACTTCGCCGGCGACGTCGCGAAGGCGCAGGCCTTCTTCAAGCGCGGCCCGAAGAGGGACAGCCCCCGCGAGCGGCGCGTCTGCTGGTCCAACGTGCAGGCCAACCTGCTCTTCGAGAACGGCGTCGTCGGCCACCTCACCGGCAGCTACGACGCAGGCGGCAGCTACGGCCTGGAGACCCTCGAAGTCGTCGGGTCCGAGGGGCGCTTCGTCCTGCGCGACGCCTGCGAGCACCTGGAGTTCTACCCCCGGTTCTCCCGCCAGGTGGAGACCTACTCCTACCTCGGCAACATGATGGGCTTCAACGAGACCTTCGACAGCCGCATCGGCAAGTGGGTCGAGCAGAACCTCCAGAAAGTCAGGCCGGAGGAGATCGACGCCTCCGGCGAGGACGCCCTGAAGGTGCAGACGATCATCGAGGCCGTCATCGAGTCGTGGGAGAAGGGGACGGTCGTCACGTTGTAGAGGATTGGACAGCCTATGTTACGGGTGTGTGTGATCGGGCTGGGGCCGATCGGAAGTCGGCACGCGGACATCTATAAGGCAGACCCCCTTGCCGAGCTCGTGGGCGTCTGCGACATCGACCGGAGACGGGCCGACGCGGTGGCGGAGCGCCTGAGAGTCCCGGCCTGCTACAGCGTCCCGGAGATGCTGGCCGCCCTGAGGCCGGACCTGTGCAGCGTGGCCACGGGCGGCTACGAATACGGCAGCGACCACTGCGAGCCTACGATGCAGGCCCTCGATGCGGGCTGCCACGTCCTGTGCGAGAAACCCATCTCCAACGAGATCCCCAGGGCCGAGGAGATGGTCGCGAAGGCCCGCGAGAAGGGCCTCTGTCTCGGCGTGAACCTCAACCACCGGTTCACCCCCGCGGCCCGGCTCGCGAAGAGGTGGGTCGACGAGGGCCGGCTGGGGCGTCTCCTGTTCGTGAACATGAGCATGTGGATCAAGAACCCGAACGAGACCTCCCCCTACTTCCAGATCAAGGCCCTGCACCCCCACACCGTGGACGTGATGCGCTACTACTGCGGCGACGTGGAGGCGGTGCAGTGCTTCGCGACGAAGGCCCCGGGGCGGTCCATCTGGTCCACGGCCCACTTCAGCCTGCGCTTCAAGAACGGCGTGGTCGGGGGCCTCACCGGGTCCTACGACATCGAGCGCGGGCATCCGATGGAGCGCTGCGAGGTGGCGGGCACGGGCGGGCGGTTCGTGCTGGAGGACATGTGGCGCGAACTCACGCTCTACCCGGCGGGGAATCTCGAAAAGACCGTCTACACCAACCCCCTCTTCGGCGGCCTGCGGGACTTCACCGACACCTTCGTCGACCGCATCCACCGGTTCCTGGAGCAGGTGTCCGAAGGCGTCCGGCCCGAGGAGATCGACGGCTCCGGGGCCGAAGGCCTGGCCGCGCAGAAGGTCCTGGCCGCCGCGATCGAGTCGCTCGACACGGAGACGGTCGTGTGCGTGAGATAATCATGTCATCCAAACTCGGCATCGGCATCCTCAGCTTCGCCCACGGCCACGCGAACGCCTACTGCCAGCAGATGCTCGGCTTCGACGACGTGAGGCTCGTGGCCGCCTGGGACGACGACGAAGCGCGGGGGCGCGCCTCCGCCGAACGCTACGGCCTGCGCTACACCCCCCACCTGGAGGACCTCCTGCGCGACCCGGAGGTCCAGGCCGTCATCGTGACCTCCGAGACCAACCGCCACGCCGACCACGTCGTCGCGGCGGCGGAGAGGGGGAAGGCCATCCTCTGCCAGAAGCCCATGGCCCTGGCCCTCCCCGACTGCGACCGGATGATCGCGGCGGTCGAGAGAGCCGGCGTCCTCTTCGAGATGGCCTTCCAGATGCGCCACGACCCCGTGAATCAAAAAATGAAAGACCTCGTCGACGCCGGGGCCGTGGGGCGGGTCGGCGTCATCCGCCGCCGCCACTGCATCAACGTCCTGTTCAACGACTCCTTCGTCAAGGGCCCCACGCGCTGGCACCTCGACCCCGACAGGAACCTGGGGATGTTCATGGACGACGCCGTCCACGCCGCCGACTGGTTCCGCTGGATGCTCGGCGACCCCGTCAGCGTGACCGCCGAGATCGACCACATCCTGACCGACGTGGCCCCCGACGACACGGGGGTGGCCCTCTACCGGTTTGAGAACCGGGAGCTGGGCATCCTGTTCAACGCCTCCACGACCCTCGCGGGCGAGAACACGACCGAGATCTACGGCGACCGGGGCGTCCTCCTCCAGAACTACGGCGACATGCCCTCCTGCGCCCTCCCCCGGCCCCCCGACGCCGTCCCCCTCCGCCTCTTCGAGAAAGACCGCGCGGGGGAGGGCTGGCAGCCGTTTCCGCTCCCCATCCCCAAAAGCCAGGGGGAGCGCATCGCCGCCGTGCCCCGCCCCTTTGTGGACCACGTCCGGCTCGGCCGGCCCCCTTCGGCCACGACCCTGGACGGCAAAAAATCCGTCGAGATGATCCTGGGCGCGTATGAGTCTGCTCGCACTGGCAGGCGAGTGTCATTCCCCCTCCCGGAGACCCTGTGAACGTTCTCCTCATCTGCATCGACACCCTCCGCGCGGACCACCTGAGCGGCTACGGCTATCCCCGTCTCACCAGCCCCCACCTCGACCGGCTGGCGCGACAGGGGGTCCTCTTCACGCAGGCCTCCGCCGAGGCCATCCCCACGCACCCCGGCCACACCTCCATGTTCACCGGCCGGGACGTCTTCGCCCACCAGGTCCTCTGCCAGGGCAGTCCGAAGGTGGAACTCAGCCCCGGCATCCCGACGCTCGCCGAGCGCCTCCGGCGGCGCGGCTACCGCACCGGCGCGGCGGACAACCTGGGCCGCTGGTTCAGCCGGGGGTTCGACCTCTACGAGAAATATTCCTGGGAGAAGGACCCGACCCGGCCCTGGCTGAAGGCCGAGGCCGTCAACGCCGTCGCCCTCCCCCTCCTCGACCGGCTGGCGAAGGGCAAGAGGCCCTTCTTCATGTTCGTCCACTACTGGGACCCCCACACCCCCTATCTCCCTCCCTCCCCCTTCACCCGGATGTTCTACAGCCGTCGCCGGGACGAGCGGGCGAAGTCCCACAGAAGCATGGCCCCGATCTGGAGGCGCTACGACGCGCTGAGGCACTATTTCGCGCAGTGGCTGGGCGGGATGGGGGCCGTCACGGACGCCGGCTACGTGGACGCCCTCTACGACGCCGAGATCGCTTACTGCGACGCCAACCTGGCCGAGTTCCTCTCCCGCGTGGATGAACTGGGCATTGCCGGCGACACCCTCGTCGTCCTCACCTCCGACCACGGCGAGGTCCTCCACGAGCACGAGGGCTGCTGGTACGACCACCACGGCCTCTACGAGGCCAACCTCCGCATCCCCCTCATCCTCCGCTGCCCCGGCCGCATCCCCGCCGGACTCCGCCTGAACGGCCTCGTCCGCACGCGGGACATCGCGCCCACCGTTCTGGACCTGCTCGGCCTTAAAGAGGGCCTGGACGGTCTCGACAGGGAGGGGAGACGATCCGGTGAATCGTCAGGGGTAGGGACAAGTCTTCTCCCGCTCATCCGCTCCCGGTCGCACAGAGGGACCTCCGGCGGACTCTACCTGACGGAGTGCACCTGGATGAAGAAGCGGGGCTGGAAGACGAGGGACTATAAGCTGATCGTGGCGATGGAGGACCCGTTCAACCTCCCCCCCGTGGAGCTCTACGACCTCCGCCGCGACCCTTGCGAGACGCGCAACCTGGCCAGGCAGCGTCCCGACGTCGTCGCCCGCCTCCGCAGGCGCCTGGACGCCCACGTCGCCCGCCGCATCCGGGAGACCGGCAATCCAGACCCCCACTCTTACCAGGACATCACCCTCCGGCAGATCGGCAAAATGGCGGCAGCCGTGCCGGAGAACCAGAAACTCGACAGACCGACGGATCGGTGAGAAAAACGAACCACCAGGATAATCCGCAGATTACGCAGATATACGCAGATAGGACATTTTATCTGTGTCCTCTAATGTCCTGTTGGCCGCGCAACCCGGCCCGCAGCCGCGCCGTCTCCTCCTCATCCACCTCCCACCGCGCCTCCCGGATGACGACCCCATAGTCCCGCCGGGCCGTCTCCCGGTCGTAATACCCGCGTCGTACATCTCGTAAGACCAGCTCCGGCGGCCGGTCCAGCGGGTCCCCGTAGCCCCCGCCCCCCGGCGTCTCCAGCCGCAGCATGTCCCCCGCCCGCATGGGCACCCCCTCGTCCTTGGTGAGGTGCGGCGGGAGGTACTCCTCCCCCTGAAGGATGAAGGCGTGCCGGGCCGGCTGCGCCGATTTCCCACCCAGGACCCCGAACGGCGCGAACCGCCCCCGGTCCCCCAGCAGAGACGCGCTCGCCTCCCCGCGCCGGACCTGAAACTCGAACACCACCCCGAGCCCTCCCCGCCGCATCCCCGCGCCGCCGGACCCCTCCCGGATCTCATACCGGGTGAACAGCACCGGGTAGCGCGACTCGAAGATCTCCAGCGCCTGCGTCCGGGCCAGGGCGATGGTCGGGTTCCCGTTGATCAGCCCGTCCGTCAGATAGTTCCCCCCGTACCCCCCGCCGATGAAGGAGTAGAACACATAATACCCCCGCTCCGGGTCCTCTCCCCCCACGGAGAGGTTCGTCACCGTCCCCATGGGGGCCGCGTAGCATCGCTCCGGGATCGCCCGGCTGAGCGCCCCCAGCACCACGTCGATCATCCGCTGGCAGACCTCGGCGGCGCACCCCGACACGGGGCGGGGGGGCTGCGCGTTCAGGAACGTGGTGGGCGGGATGTGGAACGAGAACGGCCTGAAGCACCCCGCGTTGATCGGCACGTCCGGGAAGATGTGCTTGAACGCGATGTAGACCCCGGCCATGCTCGTGCTCAGCACGCTGTTCAGCGGCCCCCGGCACGGGGGGCTGCTCTCCGAGAAGTCGAGGTGCGCCTCGCCCCCCTTGATCTCCATCCTGAGCCGGATGGCCAGCGGCTCCCACGCCACCCCGTCGCTGTCCATGTGGTCCTCAAAGGTGTAGGTCCCGTCCGGGATCGTCTCGATGTGGCTCCGCATGAGCCGCTCCGAGCGCGCCTCCATCTCCGCGATGGCCGCGAACACCACCTCCTCGCCGTACCGGTCGAGCAGCCGGGTCAGCCGGTCCTCCCCGAGGCGCAGGGAGGTCACCTGCGCGATCAGGTCCCCCTGCCGCTCCTCCGGCACCCGCACGTTGTGCAGGATGATGTCGAGCACCTCCCGGTTCAGCCGGCCCCGGTCGAACAGCCGCACCGGAGGCAGGCGCAGCCCCTCCTGGTAGACCTCCGTGGCCTTCGTCGAGAACCCCCCCGCCACCCGCCCCCCGATGTCCGGCCAGTGCCCGCTGTTGGCCAGGAAGGCCGTCAGCCTCCCCCGGTAGAAGAACGGCCTCACCATTTTCACGTCCATCAGGTGCGTGCCGCCCAGGTAGGGGTCGTTCACGATGTACACGTCCCCCGGCGCGGGGTCCCGGACCCGCTCGATCACGGACCGGACCGTGAAGCTCATGACGTAGATAAAGTTCGGCAGCCCGCGCGGCCCCTGCACGATCACCTCGCCGTCCGTCCGGCCGTAGATGCCGCTGGCCCGGTCGAACCCGTCCGAGATCACCGGCGAAAACGCCATCCGCTCCAGCGTCGCGTCCATCTCGTCCGCGACCTGCTCCAGGCTCCCGCGAATGACCGCCAGGGTGATGGGGTCGATGTCCATGTCAGCAAACCTCTATCATAATACTCCCGCCTTCCTCCACCCGCGCCCGCATCCCCGGCTCTATCCAGACCGTCGTGTCCGGCTGCTCGATCACCGCAGGCCCGGACAGGCTCGTGTCCCAGGGGAGCGCAACGCGCTCGTACGTGGGGCATTCCACGAACCGGTCCCCCACATACACGGGCCGCGTCCCCTTGAGGGCGTCCTTCAGCCCCGTCTCCGGCCTGGGCACGAAGTCCTTCAGGGCGACGCCTGGCCGGACGCCGATCACCGACGTGCGGAGGTTCAGCAGACGGATGGGGATGCGCTCCAGGAGCGCCTCCAGCCCCCCGAACCCCGCCTCGGCACGCCCGTACTGCCGCAGGTACGCGCCCCGGAACCGCTCCGCGATCAGCGCGCGCGACAGCGGGCCGTCCGGCAGCCCCGCGCGGATGAGGTGCGTCTGCCCCTCGTAGGAGACCTCCGCCTCCCGCAGGACCCGCACCTCCGTCAGCCGGAGCCCCTCTCGTTTCAGGAACGCCTCTCCTTCCGCCAGGTGTCCCGCCAGGATCGCCTCCGCCCCCTGGATGTCGGCATCCGACAGCCGGCGATTGATCATCGTCACGAAGTCCCGCCGGAGATCGGCCACGGCGCACCCCCAGGCCGAGGCGATGCCGGGGTAGAAGGGGACCAGGCCCCGCCGCATCCCCAGCTCCCGCAGGAGGAAGCCGACGCACAGCGGCCCCCCGCCCCCGAACGCGAACAGGGCGAAGTCCCTCGGGTCGTGCCCCCGGTCGATCGAGACCCGCCGGATGCTCCCGGCGATCCGGTTGTTGGCCACCGCGAGCACCGCCAGCGCCGCCCCCTCCGGGGACAGGCCCAGCCGCCTCCCGACCCGGTCCATCATCGCGGACCGGGCGGCCCCTACATCGAACGAGAACCCCGCCGCGCCGGCGATCGGGCAGTCCGGGTTGATCCGCCCCAGGATCAGGTTGGCGTCCGTCACCGTCGGCTCAACCCCTCCCCGCCCGTAGCAGACAGGCCCCGGCTCCGCGCCCGCGCTCTCCGGCCCCACCTGCAGGATGCCCCCCGCGTCCACGCGGGCGATGCTCCCCCCGCCCGCCCCGATCGTGTGAATGTCGATCATGGAGAGCATGATCGGGACGCCGAACTCCAGCTCCATCCCGTTGGACAGGGCCGGCCTCCCCCCCACGACCAGCGACACATCCAGGCTGGTGCCCCCCATGTCGTAGGCGATCAGATTCTGAACGCCGCTCTCTGCCCCGATCCGCGCCGCCGCGATGGCCCCCGCCGCCGGGCCCGACAGGACCGTGTGGGCTGAAAATACCCGGGCGGCCTCTGCGGACATCACCCCGCCGTTCGACTGCATGATCAGCACGTCCTTTTGATACCCCCGCTCCCGCAGACGCCCCTGCAGCCGGCCCAGGTAGCGGCCCACCACGGGCTGCACATAGGCGTTGACAGCCGCCGTGCTGGTCCGCTCGAACTCCCGGAACAGCGGGAGGACCTCCGCCGAGGTCACCACCGCCAGGCCGGGCCACCGGCCCTCGATCACCCCCTTCGCCCGCCGCTCGTGCGCCGGGTTGAGGTAGGCGTTCAGGAAGCTGACCACGATCCCCTCCACGCCGTCCGCCATGAGCCGCTCCGCCGCCTCTATCACCTCCGCCTCATTCAGGGGCGCGAGCACCTCCCCCTCCGCGGACATCCGCTCCGTGACCTCGCAGCGCCGCTCCCTCGGGATGAGCGGCTCGTAGGTCCCGGTCAGCCCGTAGAGATGGGGCCGGTCCCGGCGCCGCAGCTCCAGGATGTCCCGGAACCCCCGCGTGGCGATCAGCCCGCACCGCCCCCCCTTCCGCTCCAGGAGCGCGTTCGTGGCCACGGTCGTCCCGTGAATCACCAGGTCGATGTCAGGGCACGGGACCCCCAGCGCCTCCAGGCCGGCCATCAGGCCCAGCGAGGGGTCCTGCGGCGTGGTGGCGACCTTCCCCACCCGCAGGGATCGCCGGTCCACGTCCAGCGCCACGATGTCCGTGAACGTCCCCCCGATGTCCGCGCCGATGAGCGTTCCCACAGGCTGATGTCCTTCAGAGGATTGATCAACAAAAAAGCGCCCTTTATGAAAAGGGCGCTTCATATCGCGTCTTCCAGCGCCTCATCCGCCAGTTGCAGGCATTTGTTCACGTAATCTTTTGAAGGTTCCACAAGCGATTTTTATACTGCTACCGGCACAAAGATGCTCGGCTTTAACGGGCTCGCTTCGTCTGCTGGATGCGCCTTGATGCGCGCAAAAACGACGGGCCTGCCTTCGCTTCCGTATTTGTCAAGTAGCTCTAAGTTATATAGCCTCATTTCAGGATCATCATCTGGCAGAATGACCAGTTCAAAATTGTCCGGGAGCGCGTCAAAAATCTGCGGCTGATTGAGCAAGTACCGCATAATCTCGGTTGTTAACGCAAGATTCCGCTCCACGACGTTTTGGGGAGGGCTTACTTCTGCTTGAGCCATTCTTCATACCTCCGCCGATACGCGCGCCAGTTGTTTGTCAGATCGTTCATGGCGACAGTGAGGGCTTCATTGTAATCCTGAGTCGCCATCTCGGTTTTTACGGCCTCTTCGTAAGGATGGAGTCTGTCGCAATGCGCAAAATCGTGTGCGGTATCGTATCTTACAACAGGCATCCACTCATCATCAAAGCGACACTCAAGTTGAGCTGTGAACCCGAGCACTTCCCCGCGTTCCAGGTCGAACCTTGCACGCAGGATATTGTTGAAGTCCAGATACCGTTGGAATTCAACCTGTCGCACGATTTATGCCTGATCGTATTTTCTTGTAACCCAAAGGCCGCTTACGACAATCGTCCTCTGCCTCTGCCTCAGTTGTGAAATCCCACCTTGCACAATATACTTCTACCTGTCGGCTATGTCAACGCGATTTTCCGGGCGGCACGTAGCCCTGACCCGACGTTTGGCCCACAGGATGTTCGCATCCTCCAGCGCCTCATCCGCCAATTGCAGGCATCTGTTCACGTAATCTTTTTTCCTCCGTAGCGGTCTTTCCAGGTTGCCCGAAAGCGGTTTGCGTAGGTTACTCCATCCACCTCTCCCTTCCATTTGCCAAAGCAGTCCGCCAGGAGGACTTCGAACTCTTCATCCGAAACATCTATCGTATCCCCCTGAGCCCTGAGTTCTTCCTGATCTTCCAGAAATGACACAAAATCCAGAGTCTCGACCACCCTCGCCATCGGCAGTTCTCGAACCTTTTCCAAAATCTGATGTTCATATTTTTTACGCACAGACATTTCTCACTCCTTCTCCAAAACAGCCGGACTCTTTACGCCTTTGGCAGAAGCCGTTGCAGATCGCTTAAATCCTTACAACCCTTGTAGAGCATCAGGACGCCCCGGTTCAGGTGCGCGCGGAACTGATCTCCCAGGCCGTTCGGAGACTCAGAACCTCCATTCACGCACCGCTGTTTCAGAAGGGCTACAAAAAGGGCGTCCCATTCGCCAGTCAACGTATATCTGTTAAACTCATTGCCGTCTTCAGGATAGACTTCTGGATTCGGCAAACCAGGCTCTCCCAAGGAGAGACAGAATCCCAACCGGCAGAGAATGTTCGGCGTCAACCCTGTGCGTCCTTTGAGGTTTTTAAGCCGTTCCGAGGCTTCGGAGCAGAGCCGGACTTTGTTCATCTTCATCGGAAACCCCTTCGCCGCTGCGTTTCCAGAAATAGCCTTCAGAGGCCGTCGTCGCCTCGGTTTCTCCGCTGAACTCCAGATGGTAGGCGTGAGAAATGGAAGGACTCAACGCCTTGAAATAGTGTTGATCGACTTCAGTATCCGTCGAAAGGATAATTACCTGATGGCTGGCCTTTGGAAAATAGTTCTCCACGAGATACCGCCGGTGATCGCTATCCAGCCGCCCTAATGGGGTGTCAATGATCATAGGAAGTGGCCTTCCGGAGGTCTGAGCCAGCGCCCATAGCATTGAGACGGCATAGATCTGTTTTTCACCTGCGGATAGCTGCTTCTTGGGAATAGCCCTTCCCTCACGATTGTACAGCGTCACCGAAAAGGTCTTCGGGTCGATCTCGATCCGGCGAATCACATCCCCTTTTCGGCAAAGCTGTCCAAAGCAACGTGCTACAGCGTGTTCCAGTTGAGTGACCTTTTGCCGCCCCAATTCCGACAGGTAATCCTCTAACACATCCTGCACACGCTCCACCATCTGAACCCGGTCTACCAAGTCTTCCTGAATGGAGAGTTCATCCAGAACCTTTTTGTGTTGCCGCTGTATCTCCTCCAGTCGCAATTCCATCTGGCGCAGTTCTTTATCCTGCTGATCCGCGATATTTTTCAAGGCCCCAAGTTTCTGGTTCAGGTCGTTCAGGCTCTGGACGTGTGAAGCTAGCACATCGTCCTCTGGCGCCTGCTGCAAACGAAGCTCGGCCTCCCGGAGATCCCGCCACGCCTTCTCCAGACGCCGACTCAGTTCCACCACCAGACCTCGACTGGTTGGAATGCCACGCCTGATCCATTCCAAAATCTGTTGAGAGTCTGAGGGGGACAGGTTGTGAAGAAGCGCCATTTCCGCTTCCTGGGGAGACTTCAGAGCATCAAATAGCAGCTTACCTATGCGAGCGTAGACGGCTTCCTGATCCGCAGGAGACAGCGAAATCCCTTTAAACGCCTCTGACTGGATTCGAGGACGTATTTCAAGCCACCTCTCTCTCACTTGCTCTTGCGCAGCCCTTGTTTTTCGTATCTCATCCTCAAGGGTAATCTGGTGTTCAAGCTGTAGACAGAGGTCTGGAACCAGCGCAAATGGAAAAAGGCCCGCACATTCTTCCCGAATCTGGTTCTCGACCTGCTCGATTTCGGTTCGCAGAGCCTCCGCCCGACTTTTCAACTCCCCTCTCTTTTCCGAAAAGCCTCCTCCCTCAGCCGCAAGAACGGATTCGGCCCGCTCAATCTCCGTCTGAATCCGTTCGATATGGGCCTGAGTTTGCGCCCGGTCCTGGCGCAGGGCAGAACGTTTTTCTTCGAGAGACCCCTGCGCCCGTTCAAATTCTGTAAGCTGTTTTTCGAACTCCTCCACCTGACCGCGCCTCTTCTGGCGGGTTAAATAGATGCGAAGGTCTGATTGAAGTCGTTCCACAAGGTCCAGGCTCAGCATCGCCTTGATCGAATCCGCGAGCGCAGTCTCATCATTCTCTTCGTCAGCCAGATTCTGTATCTTCTCGCCGTCAAAAAAGAAAAGTTGAGACACGCCCAACGGGATGAGTTCCTTGAGAAAGTCTTGCGCGTAATCAGCCTCTAAATCCGGCAGAGGTTGGCCGTCTCTCTCCAGCAGGAGACGCTCTTCAATTCGGTCCTCGCGTCTCCACCACGACCGTTCTACCGTGTAGACGTGCTGGTCTCCCAGGTGGATATGCGAAAACTCCAGACGGATGCTGGCATCGTTCAGGACCACCATACCGCCCCCTCTCGGACAGTGAATCCGACCTGCCAGGTAAGTCTGATAATCCTGAGCACGTACACGGTTTCCAAGAGAACTCTGCCCATACAGGCAGAGCATCGTAGCCTCTAGCAGAGTCGTTTTTCCAGCCCCATTTTTTCCACCAAACAGGATGATCGGGCGATGCTGCCGGTACTTGACGCGGGGTTTCAGGTCAAACTCGTGCGCCCCACAAAAGAGGCCGAAGTTCCGGATACAGAGTCTGTTGAAGATCATGCCCCAACTTTCTCCTTGCGGGCAAGCCGTTGATTCTCCCGCGCAATCGCCTCTTCTTCAGGCTGCCACTCCTGATGAAAAATCTGATCGATTCTGGAATAGATCGCGGAGCGGCGATGCATGCCGTTCAACTCCCGTTCGACATCGAGCAACTTCATGGCAAGCTCCACCGGAACGTCTTTCGCCTTACAGAGACGTTCCAGCGCAGCCCGGTCCTGCGGTGTAAATGTACCTGCATCGTCCTGAGCCCAGTCCAGGTCTTCTCCGGTCGCCTCACGGTAAACCTTGGGAACGCTGTCCTCCCAGTCCTGTTCTTCCATCCGCCAGATTCGCCGGATTTCGTGAAGTTCCTCAGGAGAGATCAACGTCTCATCGGGATTGGGTCCGGTTTTTCGGACCTGCTTCTGAGTCTCCAGAAGCCGCCGCAGGATATTCTTCCTCACGGACAGATAATAGGGTCCAGGGATGACTTTCTGAGGATTGTTTCGGTCCAGGGTGATCCGACCGCTTCGACGTTTATAGTCACGGAACTCCCTCTTCTTCTCCGGGTCCTGGGTCTCTGCAAGCCAATCCCGCATGTCGAGAAGCGGCTCCATCCAATCTTCGCCGCTGTCGATCAGGGACTCCATCGTCTTATCCTGGGTCACAACTGTACACACCCAGCACCCAAACCGGCTGTTGCCGCAGGAAGGCGTCGTCATGTCGATCACCAGGGGACACTCGCCCGCCTGGGCATTTCGATAGAGCGTGACCAGATCACGATTGTTATTCCCCCAGGGAGAAGATAACTGAAGCAAATAAGTCCAGACATCGTCCGTACTGAAACTTTCGATAGGCGTGTAGACGTACGCCCTCGGCAGCGACGAGTGCCGCTTGAGCCGGTTGCCGGTGATCTGATGCAGGCTCATCACCTGGGCACGGGTGGCGCTCTCATCCCGGCGCACACCTAGTACCATCACAACCTCCCCATACTCAGCAACTTGTTCCAGGATAAACCGGTTGGCAGGGTCGATCTTCAGCCGATCCGTACACCATCGAAACGACTTGGAAGGGGCGGGATAGCCACGACCGATCAGGTTTACCCAAAAACTGTCCTGAATCAGAGGCTTCACCTTCTCCGCCTGAAAAGGCATCCCCTGGACTCTGGCGGCCTTATTGATTCGCTCCAGAGTCGTATCGATATAGTTTACGATCACCGGCGTCTCGACGAGCGTATCCGAAGCGATCACAAAGACCTTCTTATCCCGCTTCTCTCGCGGTAATTCCGATATGGCGTACCAGATGACCTGAAGGGCAGTTGTTGAATCCTTCCCCCCGCTGTAGCCTATAATCCAGGGACGGCCGTCCGCAAGATAGATTTCTCGAACCTCTTCATGAAGCGCCCTCAATTCCGCACCGCTCAGGCGCATTTCATCGGTCGAGGTTTTTTCCGCTTGAGTAGCCATCTCCCCTCCTTTATGAACGGCGTCTCCGCTGATACTCTTTTTCAAGCCGCTCCTCTTCCTTTGAAAGCGGTATTCCGAGACGTTCCTTCAATACATTGGCCGCCAAAATAATGCTGTCGTTCGCCTTGCTGACCTTGCCTCCGTGCATTGCCCGGCCTTCCCAGAGGGCTGTGTTTGAACGAGACCAATCCACTTTTTTCAACGCTTTAAGTTTGGTCTTCCAGTCCCTGGAGTGTCTTCGGATAAGGTCAGCACCGGCGATACCAAGTGCCTGCAGTGCCACGCCGTGAGCATGGATATAGTCCCGGCGCAACTCTGCGGAGGACGCCTTCCGTTCCGCAGCCAGATTCCATTCAGGGATCTGTTTTGCTACTTCCGTCCAGAACTCAAACGCCAGACCTTCATCTTCGGAAGAAACGGCATCTTTCTTTGACTTCCTGAGAAGGGCCTGAGTAGCCTGGTAAATGCTGCTCAAGGTGAAGAGCTTGATCGAACGATTGGAGATTGAGGTCTTCTCTGTGTCGGTCATGCCCTTGAACACCGATACACGTTCGATCAAATTACGTACCAGGGCCGCCATCGGGTTTCGGTGGTCGTAGAGGATGCCAAGCGACTTCGTCGGACGGACCGCGTGCTTGTTCAGGTCAGCGAACATCTGCTGGCTCCACTTGAGCCCGGTATCAACGAACAACACAACTGCTATCGTTTCGTCTGCAAGTTCAGGCCGTTGCTTGAGCGCCTCCTCCAGTGCTGCTCGCCGGTGTTGTCCGTCATTGACAATGAAACGTGCCTTCATAGGTACTACCAGAGTGCCTAAGTTTCGAGCAGTACCTTTTTCGGAGACAGGGTCGAAACGCACCTCTCCATCAATTGACGCTGTAATGGCTGAGAAGATATAGCCATGAGGATTTTCTACCACATATCTAGCAATTTCCGGCACACGAGCGCGATTCAGCACCCGCTGAGCGCGCATCTCTGGCGGGATTTCACCCACTTCGTCAAAGACGAACAGTCTTGGTATCAGCCGAAGAGGGCACATAATAAGGTAATATTCCCGCTTCGCCTGAATACCTCGAATTGCGGGGAAGGAGAACTTGTAGTCCAAGTCTGTTGTCATAGCCGCCTAATTGAGACCACTTCTAATAGGAAGTTTTTTGTTTTCCATTGGAAGTTAAATTATATGCCTTTGGAAGTCAATAAAAAGATGGGCCTAAACCAGAAAAACCGTTCTGAGATGGCTTACGAGGAAAGAATACTACAAGGGGGGATTAACGCCAAACCAACTCCTCTTGGAAAAAGGGATAGGACCAGATTAGGCAATAGGTAGACGCCAATTGCTCCCTTGAATGCCAAGGTGGGACTTAATTCGAGGGGCCAGGTTTGTGAAGGACCCGCCTGGGCGGGCGAACTGACGTAAGTTTTCTATCAGCTTTTCAAGCACTTCACGGGAAGTACAAGCCCAAAGCCAGTACGCCAATTGGGTCCGTGATCGCAAAAGTACACCGAGATTGGAAGCAACCGACCTTGCTGGAGCGTCGAACTCGTTATTTGAGACGAGCATATACATTAAAGACGCACCATCAGACGAGCTATTCAGACCCAAGTTTTCTCGATACAGCTTATATCTATCCAAGTGGGGAAGCATCTGGTACTTACCATACTCCATTAAGAGCCTATCTCTTGTGATTCTTGACGAACTCGTCTTTGCCTGGACAAATAGACATAAAGACCGCAGGGGACCACGCTCAATCTTTCCAATACAATCAACACCGCCGTCTCCCGAGCCTTCGGTGACAAAAATCGGGTCGGCTCCTATCAGTGCAAGCAAACATACACAAGGAATGAGGAATTCTTGAGAAGAGAGTCCATTCAGCCAGTCCATAATAGCGAAAAATTCGTTCCTTAGTGGGTCGAGCCCTGATAGCTCCGAAAACTTCGGATGTGTCCAGGTGACCAGCGTTTCTTCATCATTAAGAAGGGCCATAGGACGAGGAACACCAAGGCCGTCCCAGTTCTCAACGAGCTGGCGCTCGATCAGTTGGAGAAGATTCAAGCGCCATTTCTCAGCGAGTTCATCCGCCATCAGTTTTGCGCGAAGTTGCGAGGCAAGATGATCTCTAAAAGCACGTTGTACATTCAACGTCGGAGGGCAATCGACCCTAGATACATGGCCGAACAAATTCCCAAAAACGAATTTCTGAACTTCTTCTTTACCACTCAGAATGTTCATTTTCTATTACCCATCACTACATCTATCATTTTTTTCATCGTTTCGATCAACTCTGAAATCTCTTCAAGTTTCTCACGTAGTTCTTTGGCGCTCTTCTGAAAAGCCGCTTGAGGGATACTACCGAGCAACTGCGTAGCTTTTTCTAAAGCTCGCTTCCAATCCTCAGCTTCGGTCTGCCTCGTTGCTCGTTCGTGAGCGCTTTCAATAGATGTCTCATGAGAATCCACTTGCGCAATCAAGTCCTCATGGTTTCCAGCAACTAGGGAACCCAAGTGCTTGATCTGATGTGGGTCGTGGATACGACGACGCTTGTCCGGATGATCATCGTCCGGAGTAATCCAAGAGTAGAACTGCTTCAGATTCTCTTCGTTCTGAAACCTGTACTCCTGTTCGTTCCAGTCCAACCATTTCTTTACATCTCTGTTACGAGATGCTTCTTCGAAAAGTGTAAAGTATTCATTGCGAGCCTTCGACTGGAACTCATCATCTTGCCGCATTTGCTCCAGAGCCCTGTAGGCCCTGTAAAGACGTCCAACCGCTTGCGCACTCAAGCCGAATCTCTGCCCAGCCTCACGGAACTTCAGCCCGTGCAGATTAATCTGGTCAGCCACAAGGCGGGCGCGTTGAGCAGGTGCCCACTCTTGAATGCCACTAATATGACGAATACCCTGGAGAATCCAAGAGATCTCCTTGGTATCACTACCACGGTAAACCAGCACGCGGATTTTATTCGTGCTATTGAGCAACGCATTCAAGTACTCGGATGTCACTCCCTCCTCATCGATTGTCTCGTTTTTGATGTGTTGGCGTAGAAGTTTTAGAGCAGCAAGCCGGCGGTTACCCTCTACCACAACATATTTATCTGGATGCCCTTCGATTCTGCGCACAACGATCCGATCAAGCGGCAAAAATCCATTTCTTAAAACACTATTCATCAACTCTTGTATCCCGTAACTCTCTATGTCCTTTGCAGCCCGTTCTTGAATATCTGACTCTGGAATACGACGATCCGCAACATCGCGGGTCGTTTTTTCAGTCCAGAAACGCGGATTGTTGGGGTCCAAACAGAGTTGGTCCACATCAACATCTATCTCGTCGAACTCTTCGCTGTACATTTCCAATTCTCCTTCAAAAATGGTGGCAGTCCAAGAGCATCCTACTGAGAAAGTTCCACCAAATTCCACAATGGCTGCCCAAACTCATCCAATACCCTTGTTCGCAATTCATGAATGCCTGCGTTGGCATATTCCTCTGCAATGGTCAGGATATCGTCTTGTTTGAGCAACACGTTAACATCCCCACTATCAGCAATAGCCAGCGCCTTGAGCAATGGAATATCCGTCTGAGGCGAAAACTGCGCCCAGCGGAAAATGGTCACACGTTTTCCCGTCAGTGGACGGCGCTCGCCTCGCTGATAACCCAGGCTAGCCGCCCACATGAATACATCTTTCATGGTCCGAAAAGGGACATCGACCGGATCATTGCCTTCTGTCAGCTTCTGATAGACCTCATGCACGGCTTCGTCAATTGCAACCGTGTCCCGGCTTATCGCAGGTTCAGTCATCGGTTCACCTCGACAATCTCAGTGCAACTGGTCTTCCGGTCAAACTCCAGACGATACTCAGTGCCGATGCGAGGTTCCAGGTTCTTACGCGCCTGATCACGCAGCTCCTCATCGGTCACAAAGAGCACCAACTGATCCGCCAATTCCGGTAAATGCTTGGTAATGCTGTCGCGATGGTGAGACGAAAGACGGCCAAAGGGCGTGTCCATCACCAATGGCGCTTCCTCTTCACTGGTTCGCGACATAGCCGTAATGAACGAAAGACTGAGAACCTGACGTTCGCCAGCGGAGAGGTCTGATCGGGAGAACATCCCGTAGCGGTCTATTACTTCAAGGTTAAAATCCGGTCCCAGGAGAACATCCTGAAAATGGCTATCTTTCCATATCAGCCGCTTGAAGATCTCTTTGGTCTTTGCTTCGATACGTACGCGCATATCATCTGAAAATGCCTGATACATCTGTCCAAGCGCATCGGCTGATCGTTGCGCCAGATCAAGTTTTATGCTCAGCAACTGCCCGCGTCTTTCATCTTTCTGAGCCTTGCCAATATCCTTTTCAAGTTGGGCAATCTCTTCTGTCAGATTTTTGATCCGCTCTGTCAGTGAGCCAATCTCAGCATTATAGCTTTCTACGTCAGTCCGGAACTCCTGACGTTGTTTCTCCAGTCGGCTTATTTCTTCCAGCGGTGAACCCCTTAGCTGACGTCCTACATCATCCAGTTCCGCCTGCAATTCGTTTATCAAGCCGATAAGTTCTGTGCGACGTTTCATGGATGCATCGATGTCGTTACGCAGTTTTCCGATGCGTTCATCAAAGGGTCGAAGTGCGGCACTGGTATCCAGCACGTCATCTTCCAGAGAGCCAGGCAATCGGCTACTCATCAGATTCAGCAGACGTTGATGTTCGGGGCTTCCATCCAAAAAAGGACGCCCGCAGATGCAATTCATGTTCTCAATAAGATCCTGCACAAACTGCTTACGCACGCTGCTCGGAATCTCGCCCCGCTCACGTTTTTCATCCAGAATCTGAAGCGCACGATCAACAACCGGTTTTGCAACGATCGGATAGGCCCCTGTCGTCAATTCGCGGATCTGATTCACAAGGCTATCCAACTCCGACTGTCTTTGCTTCAGTTCCCGGCCCAGGTGGTCGCGCTGCTGCTGCAAGGCCCTTGCGCCCTGAATCTCAAGGAGCCGTCGGTCAATGTCAGCGATTTTTCGGTGGGCAGACTCAATCCCGTCAGACAACTCTGCCTTGCGTTTCTCTGCTTTTTCTCGTTCCTTGCGGGCATTTTCGTCTCGTTCAATAAGATCGCGAAGCTCTCCTCCAGAGGTTTGTTTCAGGTCTTTGCGATAATCCTGGGCAATAGCCTCCAAATGTCGGCGAGCCCGTACCAAAAGCTCCACTTTGAGCACCAGGTAGATGGCGTCTTTGACTTCGGCGGAAGCTTCTGGTTTCGCAAAGTTGTCGATCTTCTCGCCATCAAAAAGAAAATAGGTGCGTATATTGACGGGAAGAATGGCATTCATAGTGCCGATAGGATTACTCACTCGCTTTGCCTGGCCGTCCTCGTCCGTGCGCATCATCGTAAAGTCGTCAGTGTCATTCAATGCAAGGCTGCCGCCCTGCTTCTTTGTCCCTTCCAAAGAACGCCTGACCACGTAGCGCCTGCCATCGTGCAAAAATGCAAGTTCCACCACCGCACGCACACACTCACCTACCCCTGCACGATTGATTGCCTCTTTGCTTATCAACTCGCCCACATTGTCGATAACCTTTACGTTATCTACGCTTTTCCCGTACAGACACCAGTTGATTGCCAGGAAGAGAGACGTTTTCCCAGCGCCATTAACGCCGTGAATGACGGTCACACGACGCTCCTTGGCCTTTGCGAAATTGAGATGCTGTCGTCCATAATATTGACGGAAGTTTTCCAGTGTAATCCGTTCCAGTTTCATGAACTACTTCCTCCGGGCTTTCGCCTTCTCCAACCGTTCCGCTTCCTTGCTGGCCGTGTGCGTGATAATCTCGTCAATCTGGTCTTTGACACGTGGGTGCTTATAAGAAATATGTTCCTGTTCCAGCACCAGAACCCCAGCAATAACGGACTGAATGGCTGAATCATAATCCCCGAACAGCTTTCGTATCCGATCTTGAAGCATCCTGTGTCTCCTAAAAGTCCATCAGACCATATCGTTTTGCAACGTCCCACACCATATCTATTGCCTGATGTTTATTCAGCGCATGGTCAGCAAATTCCTTGAAACGCTGTAATTCTCGACGCATTATGGTGCGCTCCGCTTCAAAAGAAGGAGAGTCTCTTGAACCCGTCCAGACCTTTGGTGGCACGGCTATCAAGTCGTGGATAAAGGAAAATTCTTTGCCTGGCGCTTTCCGTAAAATTCGCCCGCGCCGCTGAATGAATTCGCGCGGGTTACTGCTGCTGGCCAAAAGAAACGCTGTTCGAGTACTCGGCACGTCCACGCCTTCATCAAGGCACTTCATCGCCACTAGGGCCTGGAGATCACCACTCGCAAAATCGGCCAACAACTGCTGACGTTCCTGGGCATCTTCTTCAGCGGTGAAACGATGCACTAACAACCCCTTTCCCCATCCCAAAAGCCGTAATACCTCATCAATCTGCCCTGGTGCACAATAGAACAAAGTGTGTCTTATCTGTTCCTGTGCGTCCACCAGTTCAGACAGGACGCCCAGCTTGTTCTCAGCCTTGTTCAGCAATTCGGCCCGGCGAATGAGAAGCATCTTAAGCGCTTGCTGCCCTTCCTCGTCCTCCCGGCTCATCAATCGGGCAATCTTGGCTGACAACTCTTCATAGCGTTCCAGTTCTTCATCCGTCAGCGGTACCAGGTGTGGGTGATAGTAGTAGGGAGTCAGGCTGAGACCAATGGCTTTTTCCAGTGGAAAGGCAAACACCGTCTCTCCGATGAACATTCGCAGCGCTGCTGTTCCCTCATCATCGAACCAGCGATCCGGTGTAGCTGAGAGACCTAAACGAAAAGAGATGCGTTGGGGGTAATTCTGTCGGCTGCGTTCGGCCCCAAGATGATGAGCTTCGTCAGCGATTAAAAACGAGGGAGTATTCAACCGATCTATAGTACCCTGAAACTCCGAACTAATAAAAGTGGTATGAGTAGTAATGACGGATATGAACTGTCGATAACCGGCATTGAAATCCAAAATCTGAGCGTTCAACTCATCCAACCATTGTGCCTTGTTCTGGTATGCCAGGACTGGCTGATAACCAAATGCCTTTGCTTCTTCGTGCCACTGATCAACCAGATGTTGGTAAGGCACAGCGATAATGACGGCTAATTTCCGCTCCCGCTCATATAGCCTGGCAGACGCTGCCAGGGCAGTAATCGTCTTTCCTGTACCTGTCGCCATTTCCAACAAACCGCGACAGTCATGGGCGAACCATGCCTCGATGGCCTCTGCTTGATAGTCGCGCAGAACGATATGCGCTGGGACAACAGGCCGGGATGGACGGTAGACAGGTACACCAGCATCTCGCGAAAGGTTGGCCCATTTCGGCCTGGGATAAGGACGGTCGCCTGTACGGAGGCGAAGAATCTGGGCCTGAGCAGCCTCGGGCAGATCGAAGACACGAACATTGGGGTCCAGGTTATTCCATAATCGCTCAAACCGCTCTGCGTCTGCTCTTACAAGGACCCCAAAAGCCCGATCCCAAGAGCAAAAAATCTTTATGGATTCGTAATTGCGCGTGCCCTGAATGCTGTCATTGTAGGAACCGTTAAAGCTTACCTGGTTGCCTTCGGCGTCCATGAAAATGCCGAACTTGTCATGAAAATCACCTCGTTCTAACTTGTTTCGCGGCAAAGCCAGCTTAAAATCCAAAATTCCGTCCGCAATCATCCAGGCAAGCGCTGAGAGGGTATCTCGCTCTAACTTCTCAGCAAGTTCTATAATATTACATACCAGAGCGTCACGCAGCACCGGGTCTGTACGCGCAGCATCCCCTGTTTGCAGGGCTTCCCAATCAGCTTCGTCCAGGATGGGGCTTGTAACCCAACGTGCCTTGCCACCGTTCGCTGCAAACGACACCATTCCTGCCGCTGCTACCCGCAACCACCCGGAACTAAAAAAGCCCACACCTCGGTCGTATCGCAACGACACTGCCAGTGCAGGCACAAAAAAGTCGGAAACCAGGTCGTGAGACGAGGTGTCCATGATAGAAGGCAATTGCAGGCTTGTAAGTGGCATTGGCAAAGCCCCTGATATTTTTAAATCTGCCAAGCCGTACGCGTTTTCTCCAGCCTACACGCTCAGAAAGGGCGAAATATGGGCTGGTAAAGATAACACCATGAAAAGTAGAAAGTCAAGCGCCTAATCTCGCACATACGAGTCACGCCGTCTATGGCCCAATTTTGGGTGGTGTCCCTGTAAAGGGTGGTACCCAAATTTCGGTCGCAATTGACATAAGAT
>CAYRZX010000082.1:0-21946 GCA_964428665.1 uncultured Gemmatimonas sp. | reverse complement strand
TAGCTGTCAGAAATCCTGTGCCTTACGTCAAGCATAAAATTCTGAGACTATGTGCGATTTAATTCTCCTCCGTTCAAAGCCTTATACAGGGTCCCTGTCCGGCTGTTCAAAAATTTGGACATCCGGGCGGGGGCCCTGTTTTTTATTTTTGTGTAAATATATAAAGATAAACGTCTTGCGCAAATGCCACAGGAAGTGGCATACCCCTTGCAAAGCCCTTGAGGCTGGGAGGGGAAAATCTCAACGGAGGAGGAAAAATGCGCAGACGTTCTTTCAGGTACATCGTCGTTCATACATTTGCGGCCCTGGCCCTGCTGATGGCCTCTGCCCCCGCGAGGGCCGGGGTGATCTGGCAGACGGGTCACGAGACAGGAGACCTCTCGGACTGGTCCAGGGACGGTGGCGGAGGAATATTTAACTCCGGCACGGGCCAGGTCTCCGTGACGACGGAGGCCGCCCATAGCGGAAGGTATTCGGCCAAGATGGTGGTGTCGGGGATCGACGGCGGCGTCCAGGCGTGCCGGCTGTTCCGCTGGGGAGAACACCTGAGTTCGGGATATTTCAGCACCTGGTATATGTTCCCCGTTCTGCCGCAGGTGAATGGCTGGTTGAACATCTTCCAGTTTAAAAAGAAGAACTACTCGACCGGGCAGGTGGACCCCACCTGGTACAACGAGTTCGAGAATCAGAAAATCCTGTCGCTGACGCACTGGAACCAGGCGTGGGACATCCCGGCGAACGTCCAGCCCCCTCCCGCGCTCGTGGCGGGGAAGTGGTTCCATATCGAGTGGTACTACAAGGACGGCGTGTCGGACGGGGCGATCAAGATCTGGATCGACGGAAATCTGATCTGGGACCTGTCGGGCATCAACACCCGCGGGATCGACCCTGACATCCAGTGGGCGCCCGTGCTCTACGGCACCAACGTCACCCCCGGCTATCTGGTCGCTTACGTGGACGACGCGGCGATCAGCACCACACGCGTGGGGACCGGGTCCTCCACGCCCAATCAGTCGCCGGTGGCCGCCATGACCGTGAATCCGGCGTCGGGCGTGACGCCGCTGCCGGTGGCGCTCAACGCCAGCGGGTCGAGCGACCCGGACGGCACGATCGCCAGCTATGCCTGGAACTTCGGGGATGGAAGCTCGGGCAGCGGGAGTGCCGTGTCCCACACCTATGCCAGCGCAGGGACGTATACGGCCACGCTGACGGTGACGGATAACCTGGGGGCGACGGGGACGGCGACGAAAACGATCACCGTGAGCGCCCCTGTCAACCAGGCGCCTCTATCTGTGCTGAGCGCCAGCCCCACGTCGGGCACAGCGCCGCTGGCCGTGTCGTTCAATGCGAGCGGGTCGAGCGACCCGGACGGGACGATAGCGAGTTACGGGTGGAACTTCGGGGATGGGACCACGGGCAGCGGCGCAACGGTGTCGCACACCTATAGCGCGGCGGGGACGTATACGGCCACGCTGACGGTGACGGACAACCTGGGTGCGACGGGGACGGCCACGGGGACCGTCACCGTGAATGCCCCGGCGCCGCCTCCGCCTCCGCCCCCCTCCAGTGGCCCTGTTGCGCTGTGGCGCTTCGACGAATCTGTCTGGACGGGCGCCTCCGGAGAGGTGAAGGACGCGTCGGGCAGGAACAACAACGGGACGGCCCGGAACGGGGCCGCGACCGTGGCGAACAGCGCCGGAAGGGCGGGCGCGTTCGACGGCGCGGATGACCACGTGGCCGTGCCGGCCAGTTCGAGCCTGAACGTCTCGGGGAGCGGGCTGACGCTGTCGGCCTGGGTGAACTTCCCGGGGTTGTCGGGGAGCCCCATGGGCATCCTGAGCCAGGGGGGATACTGGAACGGCTACCGGTACATGATCACCTCGACGGGCGCGGTGTCGTTCGACCTCACGTCGAGCGCCTCCGGCACGCTCGTGTCGCAAAAGACGCTCCCGCCGGGCGTCTGGAACCACGTGGTGGCGACCTATGACGGCGCTGCCATGCGGGTCTACATCAACGGCGTGAAGGATGCGAACGAGAAGGCCCGGACGGGCGCGGTGGACCCGAGCACGGGGGAGGTCTGGATCGGGCACGGCGACCGGGAGACGGGCCAGGCGTGGAGCTATGCCTTTAAGGGGATGATCGACGAGGCGCAGGTTTACGACCGCGCCCTGTCGGCCCAGGAGGTCGCCTCCCTCTACGGAGCGCCGGCGCCCCCTGCCCCCAACCAGTCGCCGGTGGCCTCGGCGAGCGCCAGCCCCACGTCGGGCACGGCGCCGCTAACGGTGTCGTTCAGCGCGAACGGGTCGAGCGACCCGGACGGCGCGATAGCGAGTTACGGGTGGAACTTCGGGGACGGGAGCACGGGCAGCGGCGCGACCGCGTCGCACACCTACAGCGCGGCGGGGACCTACACGGCCACGCTGACGGTGACGGACAACGCGGGCGCCAGCGCCACGGCCTTTGCGACCGTGACCGTGACCACTGCGCCTGCCGGTGACCCGAACCGGTACGCGGTGGACGCGAACACGGTGGCGCTCTACCACTTCGACGGGGACCTGAGGGACGCCGGCCCCAACGGCCTCCACCTGAGCGCGCAGGGGGGCGCGGGCGTCGCGACGGATGGCTCCGGCGGGCAGGTCCTGCGGACCCGGAATCTGGGCGACCAGGCGGTCGCCATCCTCCCGGACTGGAGGCTGATGCCCAACACGGGGACGCCGTCTCCGCTGACGATCGAGGCGCGCATCTTCCCCAGGGCCTACAAGGCTTACAGCGTGGGCAACTACCCGATCGTCTCGCTCGCCCAGGACTGGGACACCCGGCTGGGGGTCCTGGACCGCAAGTGGAGCGCGATGAGGCTGCCCCGCGTGGAGGGGAGCAGAGACGTGGTCCTGATGGGCGAGGCGACGTGGCGCGACCGGGTGACGCTCAACGCCTGGCACGTCCTCAAGATCACCTTTGAGACGAGCGGCAGGGCGTCGGTCTACGTGGACGGGGTCCTGCTGGGGAGCCAGACGGTGTCCATGAACGTGGGCCGGTCCGCAAACTGGGTGTTGCAGCTGGGGAACTTCGACGGGGACATAGACGAGGTGCGGGTGAGCAACGTGGCGCGCACAGGGGTCGCCGCCAAACCCGCGTCGGCAGACGAGGGTTCCAGCCTGGCGTTCTCGCTGGAGCAGAACCTGCCCAACCCCTTCAACCCGGCCACGACCATCCGCTACACGCTGCCGGAGGCGTCGCCCGTGCGGTTGACGGTCTACAACGCCCTGGGCCAGGAGGTCCGGGTCCTGGTGAACGAGGCGCAGGGCCCCGGCCCCCACAGCGCAAGGTGGGACGGCCGGGATGCGTCCGGCAGGGGCGCGGCGGCCGGGGTGTACTTCTACCGCCTGGAGGCGGGTCCCCGCGCGGCGATGGGCCGGATGGTGTTTGCCAAGTAAACGAGTCGCCAGAGGAGGGCGCGACAAGGCCCGGTGGACTTCGGTCCGCCGGGCCTTTGTATTGCTTATTCCGCATCGGCGCACGCCTGCAGACACGCCTTGAGCAGGTCGAGGGCGGCCGCTGCAAAGGCCGCCATGTTCTCCGCGCGGTCTGCGCCTCCTGTCCTCACCGTGGCAGACCGGCAGACCGGCCCGGCCACGCCGACGCAGGCGTGCCCCGGCGGGTCCCCGTAGCGGTTTCCCGTGGGGCCTGCCGCGCCGGTCTCGCCGATGCCCCAGGTCGCGCTCAGGCGGGCCTTCGCCGCGCGCGCCAGGTGGAGGGCGTGGGCCTCGGTCGCTGCCCTGGCCTCCGCCATGGCCTCGTCGGACACGCCCATCAGGGTCTGCTTGGAGACGCCCGTGTAGACCACGCCTCCGCCTTTGAAATAGGCCGACGCGCCCGGCACGGTCAGCAGGGCCGCGCAGATCAGGCCGCCTGCCGAGGACTCCGCCACGGCGACGGTCTCTCCCCGCGCCCTGAGCAGCTCCCCCGCAGAGGCGGCCTTTGTCAGGAGATCATGCATCGTCACAGGATTGCCCTCCATTACGCGCGTTCACTTTTGTCGCGCAAGCCGCAGGCGGCCAGCACGGACAGGGACGCTGTGGCGACGGCCATCAGGAAGGCCGCGCCAAACCCGGCGACGCCGTTCCTGGCCGGGCCGAGCATCCCGGCCAGGACGCTGGACCCGACGATGCTGCCCAGGTAGCGGCTCGTGGAGAAGACGCCGGACGCCACGCCCGACTCCCGCGCCTCGACCGCCTCAATCGCGGCGGTCTGCAGGCCCGCCGAAGACAGCCCCAGCCCGGCGCCGGCCAGCCCCAGGCCGCCCAGCAGCGCGCCGGTCGAGACCCCGCCCCCGGCCAGGGCGAGGGGGAGCAGGCCGAGGGTGAGCAGGGAGAGGCCGGCCACGGTGGGCCAGCGACGCCCGAAACGGTCGGCCAGGCGCCCGCCCACGGGGGAGAAGACGACCATGCCCCCGGACATGGCGGCCAGGACGAGGCCGACCTGCGCGCTCGTCCAGCCGGCCTGCCGCGACAGCAGGATCGGGATGGCCAGGAGCGTGGAATACATGGCCAGGTTGCTCAGGGCGACGGCGGCGTTGGCCGCGGCAAAGGACCGGCGACCGAAGAATCGGGGCTGGAGGACGGGGTCCGGGTGGCGAAGCTCGCGCCGCAGGAACAGGGCCGCGACGATGGCCAGGGCGAGGCCCAGCGCGGGCGCAAGGGCCGGGTTGTCCCTGGGGCCGCGCGTGAGCAGGTAGGCCGCTCCGACCAGGAGGGCGGACAGCAGAAAGGCCCCTCTCAAGTCGAAGGGGTGAGCGGCCCCCCGGCCCGGCCTGGCCGGGATGGCCCGCCAGCCGAGCAGGAGCGTGGGCAGGATGATCAGCAGGTTGACGTGGAAGATGGCGCGCCACCCGGCGGTCTGGACGAGCAGGCCGCCGAGGGGGGGGCCGGCGGCGGCGGCCAGGGCAATGGCCGCGCCGACCTGGCCAAAACGACTGGCGCGGCGGTCCACGGGCGCCACCTCGCGCACCAGGGCGGCGCCGTTCGGGAGGGCGATGGCCCCGGCGATGGCCTGCTGCACGCGGAAGAACAGGAGCGCCGCCAGGCTGGAGGCCGTCGCCGCGCCCAGGGAGGCGATCCCGAAGTAGGCGATGCCTCCCAGGATCAGGGGGCGGCGGCCCAGCCGGTCGCCCAGCTTGCCGGCGACCGGCTGCAGGGAGGCCATGGCGATCAGGTAGGCGGTCACCAGCCAGCCGGCGCCGGCCATGTCCGCGTTGAACTCCCGCATGATGTGGGGGAGGGCGACGGCGATCATGGTCGAGTTGAGGGGCGCGAGCGTTGTCCCCAGCGCGACGGTGAGGGCGACGGCGCGCTCTGCGGACGGCTGTTCGGGGGGGACGGAGGCCCCGTCAGGCCGGGGCGATGCGGACGAGTCCGGCGTCACCGTCCACCTCCAGGGTCTGGCCGTCGCGGATGACCGCGGTGGCCCGGCCTGTGCCGACGACGGCCGGGATGCGGTACTCGCGGGCCACCACCGCGCAGTGGCTCAGGATGCCGCCCGTGTCGGTGACGATGGCCCCGGCGGTCGCGAACAGGGGGGTCCAGGGGGGGGCGGTGGTCTCGGCGACCAGGATGTCCCCTCTCTGGAGCTTGCCCGCTTCGGAGAGGGAGCGGATCACCCTGGCCGGGCCGCGCGCCTTTCCCGGGGAGCCTGCGTTGCCCTTGAGGACGCCGGGGTCCTCCGAGGGCTGGGGCGGGCCGCCGAAGAATTTCGCCAGGAAGGTCCGGTTGAAGGCGTTGTCCGGGGGCGGGCCGTGGTCCGTGCCCAGGGCCGGGGGCGGGCTGATGGCCCGGAAACGCTCGACCTCGGATCGGCGTTCGGCGATCTGCGAGCGGCAACGGATAGACAATTCGTTGCGGTCGCCGCCGGGCTCGCGCAGCTCGTCCAGGGTCAGGTAGAAGACGTCGTCGGGCTGCTGGAGCGTCCCGGCCTCCGCGAGACGCCGCCCGAACTCCATCAGGACCCGCCGCACCCGGTAGGTGGAGGCGAAGTCGATCCAGAACCCGTGGTCCTCCGAGAGCACGACCCCCTGATGGGCGGCCTTCAGGAGGAACTCGAACTGCCCGACCACGGGCCGGGGGTAGCCCTTCAGGCGCTCCCGCGCCTGTGCGATGGCCTGGTCCCGCTCGGCGGCCATCTTCGCCTGCTCGGCCTTCGGGTCGTGGTCGGGCCGGGTGATGTAGTCCTTCAGGTTTTTGATCACGGGCGCGGGGTCTTCGATCCAGAACGGGGTGCTCAGCCCCCACTTGTCCCCGCGCAGGCCGTAGACATTCAGGTAGGCGCGCAGGTCGGCGAGGAACGTCTGACCGGGGGGCGTCTTCTCCATGGCTTCGGGGATCTGGGCGGCGGCGTGACCTTCGAGGATTTGACGAACATCGGGGGAGGTGAATGCCTTCCGGCTCATGTCCCACAGGGCGTGTCCGCTCTCCACGGTCTTGTTGTTGAACCCCTGAAGGAGGCGGTAGGCGGCGAAGGCCCCGTCGCCCCCGAACAGGTCCCGGTAGAGGTCGTCCAGCAGGCTCATCGCCATGTAGGCCGGGAACACGGTCAGAAAGTGGATGTCCCACAGCCGGCGCGACCGGCCGAGGGTCTCGTTCAGGTGAGTCAGCAGGTCCGGCATCGCTGCGGCGCGCAGGTCGAAGGCGTCCCACCAGGCGAGGTGGGACTGGATCTCGGGCAGCCACTCCCCGCTCCAGCGCTCGCCCAGCTGGCCCATGGCCGCGCCAAGCTTCTCCTCAGCGCGTTTGCCCTGGGCCTCCATCTGATCGAGGGGGACGGAGGGCGCGATCGCCATGTAGAGGTAGGTGTTGAGGATGCGGATGCTGACCCGGATCGGCAGCTCGTAGGCCTCCATGGCGTGGTTGAACCCGTCATAGGCGGTGAACCATATCCCCTTCTCCAGGGGGAGGACCGGGTCTGGGCTGTGCATGCGGTCCTGAACCCAGAGCATGCGCTCGTCGTCCGGGCCTTCCCAGGTGACCGGGAAGTTCAGGGGAGCAGGGATACGGGTCGGTTCGTGGGCTGCATCTCTATGGGACATCGCTCTCCCTCCTTGTATAAAAACCAGTCCTGAGTGCTGAGTCCTGAGTGCTGAGTAAAAGCAAAGAGCAGAGTTTTTGTCTTTACTCATTGCTCAGGACTCATTGCTCAGGACTTATTTTAGGGTCGTGATGGGCCGGCACTGCAACAGGTAGAGGTTTCCGTCGTGGCAGGCGCACTCGACGTCCACGGGCCGGCCCTGCCTTGCCTCCAGGGCCATTGCCAGGCGGGCCATGTCCGCGGCCTGGTCGTCGGCCAGCGCGGGTTGGGCGCGCAGGAAGCGGGGGACGTCCACCTCGCGCGTGCCGCCGGAGACCGGGACGGTCATGCGCTGCTTTTCGGAGACCTGGCGCGAGAGGAGGGTCAGGTCCGCCTTGCGCACGACGTAGGTGTCGGGGGTCACGGTCCCGCCCACGACGCTCTCGCCCAGGCCCCAGCTCGCGTTGATGACGACCTCCTCGCGGCCCCCGGTGACGGGGTTGGCGCTGAAGACCACGGCCGAGACGTCGGCGGGGACGAGCTGCTGGACCAGGACCGCGATGCGGACGCCGTCCAGGGAGAGGCCCTGCCGGCGGCGGTAGTCGAGGGCGCGGGGGGAGCGGACGGACGCCCAGCAGCGCAGGACGGCCTGCGCGACAGCCTCGACGCCGGAGACGTTCAGGAAGGTCTCGTGCTGTCCGGCGAAGGAGACGGCCTCCCCGTCCTCGTCCAGGGCGGAGGAGCGCACGGCCACGCCGGGGGCCTCCGCGCCGCAGACCTCCCCCAGTCTGCGGTAGGCGGCGCTGAGTTCGCCGTAGAGTGCGGGGGGCAGGGACGCGGGCGAGGCCGCCTCATCGAGGACGAGGCCGCTGGCCAGGGCCTGGTCGAAGGCCTCGGCGGTCAGGCAGAAGCCGGGGGGGACGCGGTGCTCGGCGGCCAGGTGGCAGAGGCTGGAGGCCTTTCCGCCCAGGAGGGCGCAGTCGTGGCAGTCTCCCCGGCCCAGCCAGGTGATGTATTGTTTGAGGGCTGCGGAGTTCATACTCTGGGGCTCTCCAGGAAGACCGTCGCGCCCAGGTCGGCGTACTTCTGCCGGTCATTCGGGCTGTTCCGGACGCAGACCCGGGTGGAGGTCCCCTCCAGAGACCGGGCCACGTGGCGGATGCAGTCGTCCATCGTCTGGAAGGGGTGGCGGGGGTGGGCCTTGAGGCTGAACATCAGGTCGATGGGGCCGAAGGAGAGGCAGTCCACGCCCGGCCTGGCGAGCTGGCGGGCGCGGGTCACGGCCTCGACGGACTCGATCTGGAGCCAGAGGACGCCGTAGCGGTTCCACCACTCGGCGTAGGCGACCGGGTCCTTCCCCTGCGCGCCCCGCCGCGCCCGGCCTCCGTAGCTCCGCCCGCCTGCGGGGGGGTAGTAGAAGGCCTGGAGGGCCTCCTCCGCGGTGGCGTCGGTCTCGGTCTGGGGGATCTCCGCGCCGCACGGCCCCAGGTCCATGTAGTTGCCGGCCATGTAGGCGTGCCGGGTGTGCTTGATGCGGAACTGGACGAAGGCGTTCAGCTCCTCGGCCATCGCGCAGAAGGCGGCCACGCGCTCCTCGTGGAGGGGGGTGTGCTGGCTGTCTATGGCGACGAAGTCGTAGGGTCCGGCGTCCAGGATGGCCTTGAGCCGGTCCCGCGTGGCGTCCACAGGCACGCCCACTCCGACGACCTGGGCCCCGTCCCGGATCTTCTTCTTGACTCCAACGGCGTCTTCGAACATCGGCGGATCTCCCTCTTCAAAAGATGTTTTACCACCCTTGCGACTCCCCCCTAAAAGTCATCCACATAGGTCCGCTCCCCGAACGGGCTGACGAGCGTCATACGAATCCAGTCGGGGCGGGCGGCCTCCTCAAACTTCTCCCCCAGTTCGTACTTGGTGGCCGAATACATGAGGTCGAACGCCTGGCCGGCCTCCCCGGCCTTCCAGAACTCGGCCGTGCCGATGGCCAGGGGGTGCTCCGGGCAGATGGCGAACACGGAGACGGGTCTGTGTCTGCCGCGCAGCCGGAGCACCTTGAGCTCCCTGCCGGAGGCCTGCTGGGCGTTCCGCGCGGAGGCCAGTTCGTTGTAGAGATAGGCCAGCTTCAGGGAGTTTCGCTCCAGCACCCCCTGGCGCACGTCCATGACGCGAAACAGCCGCTTCGCGATGGAGGTCTGGTTCACCGGCTCGGCAAAGGAGGCGTTGAGCGGAAGGATGAACAGGAGGTCGCACTGCTCGATCTGCGTGCCGAACCAGACCGGGAGGTTGTCCACCACCCCCCCGTCCTCGAACACCTCCTCCCGGTCGATTTTGATCTTCATGTAGGGGAAGAGCGGGGGGAGGTCCATGGAGGCGAACACCGCCTGCCGGGTCCGGTCGAGGCACGCCCTGGGGTCGTCCCCCTCGATGACCTCGTAGCGGTCCGCCGGGACCACCGGCTCCTCGTCGTCCAGGCTCTCCGTCTGGAGGTTGGGCCGCCTGAGGGCGCGGATCCCCGGCCAGTTGGTCGCAAACTCCAGGTTTCCGCCCTCGACGTTGGAGCGCGTGAAGTAGCAGTGGAGGGGCGGGTCCTGCGCCCCTTCCTGCGCGGCGAACAGCGCGGTCAGGCGCTCCTGGACCGAAGGGGTCTCCACAAAGAGGTCCTGGAAGGTCTCCTGCCACGGGGTCGACCAGAGGAAGTAGTTGCGACTGAGGGGCCAGTAGGAGGCGAACTCCGCGATGCGCCCCACGCGGATCGACCGCCACCACGCCTCGTGCGCGCTCGGGGCGCCGGGGGTGGGGGGCTTGACCAGCCCGGCCATCCAGAACATCGCATTCCAGGAGCCGATCGAGGTCCCCGCGATCATCCGGACCTTGTGGAGGGCGTTGTTCTGCTCCAGAAACTCGTGGATCGCCTTCATCGCGCCCGCCTGGTAGGCCCCCTTCGCCCCTCCTCCGGACAGGATGATGCCGATCTTCTCGAAGCCGTCCAGGCGATTGCCCGCTCCCGCAGACACAGGGGCAGGGTCGTGCACGACGACCTCCGGCCTTCGCCGCAGCAGCCGGTGCGTGAGGGCGGCGACGTTGTAGGAGCTTAGCAGACCGGCCAGGAGGAGGAGAGAGATGGCAAGCCCTTCCAGGAGGACCCTCACGATGACCAGCCGGGTGGGGAGCTGAATGCCCGTCAGGTATTTCAGCGCCTCCGCCGTGAAGTCGGCGATGTCCGCGGTGTTCATGGACTCCAGCGCCAGGGTGATCAGGAACAGGTAGGCGGCCATCAGGAGCGCCAGGGGGATGAGGAACCCCGCCGGGATGCGCCGGCTCCAGACATAGAGGGTCTTCAAAAGGGGGAACATGCGCCTGCCTCCTTATTCTCTGTAGGCCTACGCGAAGACCCGGAGCGCGGTCCGGGCCACCACGCCGACGATGGAGTCCCGAAACCGGTCCAGCCGGGCCTGCGCCAGCCCGGCCTGCCTCAGGGCTTCGAGTTCCGCCAGGTCCTTCTTCCCCTGGAGGAGCCACTCGAAGTCCTCCCGCGAGAGGCCTCCTGCGATGAGCAGCCCTGTCCAGCGTTCGAGGTCTGCCTTCGTCTTCTCCACGAAGGCCTGGCCGTCCCGGAGGGCGGCCTCCCTGCAGTCCTGCCACTCCGCCCGGACGACCTTTTCGGTCTCGGTCTTCAGGATGTCCAGGAATTCCTTGAACGTCGCCACGCCCATCCTCCTTTCACGGCACGTCCTGAGGCTTCACCTTCCCGCTCTCCAGGCCGATGATCTTGTCGAAGGCGTCCGCCACCAGCCCCTTCGCCTCCTGGATGAAGACGCCCGAAAGCGTGGACTGGGCCTTCCAGCGCTTCAGAAACCCGCCCAGCAGGTTGCGGTCCGGGTCCTTGAGGATCGCCCACTGCCGGGTCGAGATCTCGTTCTTGGGCCTCCCCTTCGCGAATTCGTAGGCCTTCTCGACCCTCAGGGTCAGCGCCTCCGCCTCGACCCGGTGATCGACAAACAGCTCGGACGCCCTGTCCATGAGCGTGAGCGCCTCCACCTTGAGGGAGGTGGCCTGCTCGTAGGCCGCCGGGCTGAACGAGGAGATCGTGGCGCAGGCAGAGACGAGGAGGACGGCCATCGCCAGGGCCATTTTCCTGATCTTCATGCTTCCTCCCGTCTTGACGGAGGCCGCGTTGCGCCGGACCCCGGCCCGCAACAAAAAACCCGGAGTCCTGGTCCCCCAGGACGCATCCGGGCTCGTGAAAAAAGCGACATAGGCCGCGACCCTCCCCGACAGAACATTCGCGCCCTTACCGAACAGCGCGTCTGATTCCTCTCAGGCTTTCCCTCCTCGTCATTCCCCTCCCCTCTTTTCAAGACCCCTGAAATCTAAGGACGAGTTGCCTTCAGGTCAAGTTTTTTGTGCACAGGAGAGGCCAAGCCTCCAGGGGCCTTTGACATTGCGGAAGGCGTGGCCTATATTTACCTTATCATCCCTTATCGCAGAGGAGGAAAACCTGAGCCTGCCGTTAAAGCCCGTCGTTGAGGGTCAAAGTATAGAATCTTCGCCTTTGCCCGCCGGCCTGCCGGAGGGCCGGGGCCCGACCCTCCGCGCCGTGGGGGTGGGGCTGGCCGTGATCGCGCTGATCAACGTCTGGGTGGCCTGGTCGGAGTACATCGTCCACGCCTCCCGGATGAACCTGAGCCATTTTCCCCTGGCCTTCTACGTCCTTTTCCTGGGGGTGATCCTGGCCGGGAGGGCGCTGGGGCGCGTTCATCCCCGGCTCGGCTTCACGCGGCAGGAACTCCTGACCGTGGTGGCCATGGGCCTGGTGGGGGCGTGCGTCCCGGCGTCGGGGCTGACCGGCTTTCTCCTGGGGGTCATCGCCACCCCTTACTATTTCGCCACGCCGGAGAACCAGTGGGGGGCCTACTTCCACGACCACATCCCCTCCTGGATCGCCCCCCCGGACCTGGGCGGGGCCGTGCAGTCCTTCTTCAACGGGCTGCCGGCAGGGGCGCCGGTCCCCTGGGGGGTCTGGGTCGTCCCTCTGTTCTGGTGGTTCCTGTTCATCGGGGGCGTCGTCCTGGTCTCCGCGGGCCTGGCCGTGCTCCTGCGCCGGCAGTGGGCGCAGCACGAGCGTCTCCCCTATCCGCTCGTGGACGTGGCCGTAGGCCTGGTCTCCGGGGCGGAGGACCGCCACGGCATCCTGCCCCCGTTCGCGCGGGGACGGCTGTTCTGGGCGGGCTTCGCCGTCTCCTTCGGCATCCTCTCGTGGAACATCCTGGCCACCTTCCAGCCCATCGTCCCGGCCATTCCCATCCTGGGGAGGTGGTTCCCCTTTGCCCGCGACTTTCCGAGCGTGCACACGCGGGTCAACTTTTTCACGGTCGGGTTCGCTTATTTCGCCAACCCGCATGCCCTGTTCAGCATCTGGGTCTTCTTCCTCCTGTTCGTCGTGGAGGCGGGCCTGCTCAACCGTTTCGGGCACAGCATCGGATCGCTGGAGGACCAGTGGTCCAGCTATGACGCGGCGTCGAGCTGGCAGAACTTCGGGGCCTTTCTGGTCCTGGTCCTGTGGGGGCTCTACGTCGGACGCCGGCACCTCCGGGACGCGGGCAGGAGGGCCTTTGGTCTCCGGTCCGGGGTGGATGACCGGGAGGAGGCCGCGTCCTGCCGGGTCGCGGTCTTCGGCATCCTGTTCGGGTTTGTCTTCCTGACGGCCTGGCTCCGCGCGGCCGGGATGGAGACGCCGCTGGCCCTGCTGTTCCTGGCGGCCACCTTCCTGACCTACCTGGGCATCGCCCGCATCGTGGCCGAGTCGGGCCTGATCTACGTCCGGACGCCGTTGAGCGCGCAGTCGTTCGCGACCTACCTGATCGGGACGGCCTCGCTGTCCCCTGCGAGTCTGACGGCTCTGGCCTTTTCCTATACCATCATCGCCAACGGCCGGGGGCTGTTCATGACCGCCCTCGTCCACGCGGTCCGGCTTCTGGATCACCTCCCGGCGGTCCGGCGCAGGACCCTGCTCGCGGTCCTGGGGGGGCTGGGGGCGGGCATCTTCATCTCCGTGGCGCTGACGATCTCCCTGGGCTACTCGGTGGGGGCCTACAACTTCAACGATGCGCCTTTTTCGAGCCTCAGCCACTCGGTCTACCGGGACACGGTGGCCAAGATGCGGGGGCCGTTCCCCACGAGCTGGGAGCGCGTCCGCTTCCTGGGCATCGGGGCGGCGGGCATGGCGCTGCTCACGCTGTTTCATTACCGCCTGACGTGGTGGCCGCTCCACCCCATCGGGTTTGCGATCTCCGCCAACTACCTGACCCGGTTCTCTGTGTTCTCCATCTTCCTCGCGTGGGCGTGCAAGGCGGCGATCCTGCGCGTGGGGGGCGTGGGGCTCTACCGGAGGTCGCGGCCGTTCTTCATCGGCCTGCTCACGGGCCACGCGATGGGCGTGGCGGCCTTCTTCGCCGTGGACTGCATCTGGTTCCCCGGACAGGGGCATCAGATACACTCGTGGTAACGCAGAAGTCAGAACGATGAACGATGAACGAAAAGCGAAATAGCCCTTGTTTTTTCGTTCATCGTTCCGCGTTCATCATTCATCGTTCGTTTTTTTATGTCCTGTCACACACTCGTCATCGGCGGGGGGGCCGCCGGGCTGATGGCCGCCGTCGCGGCGGCGGACCGGGGGGACCGGGTGACCCTCCTGGAGAAGAACGCCAGGCTGGGCCGGAAGATCCTGATCAGCGGGAACGGGCGGTGCAACGTGATGAACATGGACCCCGACCTGGCCCACTTCCACGGCGGGAACCCGCACTTCGCCCGGCACGCCCTGGCCGCGTTTCCGGTGGAGGAGACGCTGAGGTTCTTCCACGACCTGGGCATCGAGACGCGCGTGGAGAACCGGGGGCGGGTCTTCCCGGCCTCCAACCAGGCGGCGAGCGTGGTGGACCTGCTGGAGGACCGGGCGCTGCACGCGGGGGTGCGCATCGTGACGGAGGCGGACGCCTCGGACCTCCGGCGGGACGGGGGGTTTTGCGTGCGCGCGGCGGACGGACGGGTCTTTCAGGCGGACCGGGTCGTCCTGACCACGGGCGGGACCACGGCGCCGTCGCTGGGGGGGAGCGACGACGGCATCCGGATGGCCTGCGGGCTGGGGCACCGGCGCACGCCGGTCTTCCCCGGCCTGGCGCCGCTGGAGACGGAGCGGAGCGCCCTCCACAAGCTCCAGGGGGTGCGCGTGACGGTGAAGGCGGAGGCCCTGGTGGACGGGCGGCCGGTCAAGTCGGACGAGTGGGAGCTGCTCTTCCGGTTCTACGGCCTGTCCGGCCCGGTGATCCTGAACCTGAGCGAGGCCGTGGCCCCGCTGATCCGGGGGCATGTCGTGGCCGTGCGGATCAACTTCTTCCCCGGCCTCAACGCCGACGCCTTAGACGACTTTCTCCGGGAGCGGTGGCGGCGGCATCCGCACCGGTCCGTGGCGTTCAGCTTCACGGGGGTCCTGCCGGACAAGGCGCCGCCGGTCCTCCTGCCGCTCATCGGCGTCTCCCCGGACCAGCGCGCCGGGGAGGTCCCCGCGAAGGCGCGGCGGCGGATCGCCGAAGGGCTGACGGGGTGGGAGGTGCGGGTCCTGGACATCCGGCCCTTTGCCGAGGCCGAGGTGATGGTGGGGGGGATCGTCACGGACGACGTGGACCCCAGGACGCTGGAGTCGAAACTCGTCCGCGGGCTCTTCTTCGCGGGCGAGATGCTGGACGTACACGGGGACCTGGGGGGGTTCAACTTTCAGTGGGCCTGGTCGAGCGGGTGGGTCGCCGGGCGGGGAGGGGTCCGGTGAGCCTTTGAGCGGCACATTTCCCTTTTCAGTCCCCTGTCAATTCTGTATATTCTGCAAAGGTAAGCGGAGCGCAAGATCAGCGTGGGCGAGCGCAGCAATCAGGCGACGGAGCGCCGCATCGCCCAGCTTGAGAAGGAGTTCCTGGAGGTGCAGGCCCACGCCCAGGAGCAGGCGGAGATCGCCCGCCAGAAGCTGGCGCTGGCCGAGGAACTGAGACGAAAGTCGGGGCCGATACGGTCCTGAAGGGCTGATCCGCAGATGAACAGGGCGGGGAGACGATCCTGTGAATCGTCTGGGGTGGTGGATGAACGCAGATCAAGGGGAATGACCTGTGGCCGATGAGACTGCCGCCGCCGAGCAACCGGCCCCGCCGCCCAAGGCCCGGAGCCTGCTCGGATACCTGCCGGTGATCCTCCTGGTGCTCCTGATCCAGGCCGGGGGGGCTTACCTCCTGATCGAGAAGTTTATGTTCAGGAAGCAGAAGGCCGCGGCCACCATCGGGCAGGGGGTCGTGGAGGCGCTGTCGGAGGAGGCGGGCTACAAGGACCCCCCGGACCTCCTCCCCAAATACGACGAGCCGGAGGATGTGATCGCGCTGGAGGAGATGCACGCCAACCCGGCGGGGACGAGGGGGGATGCCGTCGTCTTCTTCAAGGTGGCCCTCGGGGTCGCGCCGGCGAAGGCGAAGGAGGAGGTCCAGAAGCCGGAGGTGAAGGCCAAGATTCAGGACGATATCCTGGCGGTCTTCAGCAGCCATCCCCCTGAGATGATGGACCAGCCGGACGACAAACGGGCCCTGCGGGAGGAGATCAAGGTGCGCGTCAATGCCTACCTGACGAAGGGGCAGGTGGTGGAGGTCTATTTCGAGAAGTTCTTCCTGCAGCTTGCGCAGTAGTGTTCCCTCAAAATACCCTACCTATCCTCCCTTCCCCTGATTCCCACTTTTCTTTGCTTGCCCAAAGAAAAGTGGGACAAAAGAAAGGGCACTCCTCAAGCGCCGGAGGGGCTGGGCGCGACGCAAGGGCATTGTTCCAGCAGACGGATCGTCCAGAGGTTTCCACTGCCATCTACTGCTTCACCTGAACTCTGGTGCTCAGCCCTTCTGCGTCGCGCCGTTTGTCGTTTTAACAAGGCTGTTCCCCCTCTCCCCGTGGGAGAGGGGGTTGGGGGGTGAGGTCTCCCCCCTCCCCGCGTCGGGGAGGGGACCGGGGGAGGGGTCTATTGATAAGGAGGTCCGCCATGCTGATCAAGATTCCTCGTCCGTGGGAGGTCCCGGAGCGGGAGGCCACGCCCGAGGACGTATACATGAACCGTCGCCGGTTCCTGAGGGCCGCCGGGGCAGGGGCCATCGGCGCGGTCCTGGGGTGCGGGGGAGCCGACTCGAGGCCGGCCGTGCCGGTCGAGAGGACGCAGGGGCCGGGGGCGCGGCTCCCGAACCTCTATCCGGCCAGGCGAAACGCCCGATACGCCCTGGACCGGCCCCTGACGAAGGAGTCGGTGGCGGCGATGTACAACAACTTCTACGAGTTCACGACGGACAAGGAGGCCGTGAGACGGCTCGTGGAGCGGTTCGAGATCCACCCCTGGCAGGTGGAGGTGACGGGCCTGGTGGCGAGGCCGAAGGTGTATGACCTGGACGACCTGGCCAAAAGGATGCCCATCGAGGAGCGGCTCTACCGGTTCCGCTGCGTGGAGGCGTGGGCGATGGCCGTGCCCTGGACGGGGTTCCCGTTCAGGGCGCTGGCCGACGAGGTCCAGCCGACCTCGAAGGCGACCCACGTCCGCCTCGTCTCGTTCTACAAGCCCGACCAGGCCCCCGGCATCCGGAGCCAGTCCTGGTACAAGTGGCCCTACTACGAGGGCCTGAGTATGACGGAGGCGATGAATGAACTGGCCCTGCTCACGGTCGGCATCTACGGCCACGACCTCCCCCGGCAGCACGGCGCGCCCATCCGCCTGATCACGCCCTGGAAGTACGGCTACAAGAGCATCAAGTCCATCGTGCGGATCGAATTCGTCGACAGGCAACCGCCTACCTTCTGGAACGACGTGGCCCCGGACGAATACGACTTCTGGTCCAACGTCAACCCCGAGGTGCCGCACCCCCGCTGGTCGCAGGCGTCGGAGCGGATGATCGACACGGGGGAGCGCCGGCCCACGTTCCTCTACAACGGCTATGGGGATTACGTGAAACATCTGTATAAGTCATAAGGAACCGTGTATGCGCCCTCCCTTTCGCATCGCCCTGGCGGGCATCTCGCACGAGTCGAACACGTTCTGCTGCATCCCCACGGCGCTGGACAGCTTCCGCGTGTCGCGGGGGGAGGAGATCCTGCGCGACCTCCCCGGCTCGGCCACGGAGCCGGCGGGCCTGATCGCCGCGGCCTCGCGGGTGGGTCTTGAGGTGGTCCCCATCCTCATCGCCCGCGCGACGCCGGCGGGCCGGGTGACGAGGGACGCGCTGGAGACGCTGACCGGGGAGATCGTGGAGGGGCTGAGGAGGGCCGGGCGCGTGGATGCGGTGCATCTGGCGCAGCACGGGGCAATGGTCGCGGAGGGGCAGGACGACGCGGACGGGTGGGTGCTCGAACAGGTGCGGGAGGTCGTGGGGCCGGGCGTCCCGATCGCGCTGACGCTGGACCTGCACGCCAACATCAGCCCCCGGATGGCGGCCCGGAGCGACGCGGTGGTCGTGTATGACACCTACCCCCACGTGGACTGCTTTGAGCGAGGGGTGGAGGCGGGGGAGATCCTGCGCCGGACGCTGGCCGGGGAGGTCCAGCCCGTGACGGCCCTGGCGCAGACGGCCCTGATGCCCGCGCCGCTGGCGCAGCTGCCGGAGCGGGAGCCGATGCGAGGGGCGCTGGCCCGGATGTTCGAGGTGGAGCGGGACCCGAAGGTGGTCTGCGCGGGGGTGGCCCCCGGCTTCGCCTACGCGGACGTGGCCGAGGCCGGGCTGAGCGTGGTGGTCACGGCGGACGGGGACCGGGACTATGCGCAGGCGAAGGCGGACGAGATCGCCCGCGTGGCGTGGGAGGGGCGGGGGGGGTTCCGGCTGGACCTCCCGACGCCGGAGGAGGCCGTGGCGCAGGCCATCGCCTCCGATGCCCACCCGGTGGCGCTCGTGGACGTGGGGGACAACGTGGGCGGGGGGAGCGCGGCGGACGGGACGGCGCTGTTGAGCGAGCTTCTGCGGCAGGGGGCGCGGGACGCGGTGGTCATGGTCTACGACCCGGCGGGGGCGAAGGCCGCGGCAGGGGCGGGGGTCGGGGCGACGGTCTCGCTCGACGTGGGGGGGAAGGTGGACGCCCTGCACGGGCCTCCGGTGCGGGTGACGGGCCGGGTGCGGCATCTGTCGGACGGGGTCTTCAGGACGCGGGGGCCGGTGCACGGGGGCCGGGCCTGGGGGGACATGGGGCTGTCCGCCACGCTCGACTGCGACGGGGTCCGGGTCATCCTGACGGAGCGCCGGATGCCGCCGTTCGCCATTCAGCCCCTCTATGCCGCCGGGATCGACCCGGAGGGGGAGCGCATCCTGGTGGTCAAGGCCGCGCTGGCGCACCGCGCGGCCTACGCGCCGGTGGCCCGCCGGACCATCGAGGTGGACACGCCCGGCGTCACCGCGGCCAACTTATCGCGCTTCGCATACCGGAACGTGAGACGCCCGATCTTTCCGCTGGATGAGATATAGGACGGTTTACCTCAGACTTTTTGATACCCTGAGAGGTTTGGCATGAAGGTCCTTATCATCGGCGGCACCCGCTACATGGGGCGCATTGCGGTTCAGCGCCTGCTGGAGCGCGGAGACAGGGTGACGGTCTTTTCGAGGGGGAATGTCAGGCCGGAGTGGTGGGACCGGGTGGACCACATCGCCGGGGACCGCAAGGACCGGGCGGACTTCAGCGGCAAGTTGAAGGGGAGGGCGTTTGACGCGGTGATCGACACGCAGGCGTTCCAGAGGGAGGACGTGGAGTCTGCGGCGGAGGTCTTTCGCGGGGACGTGGGCCGGTACCTCATGGTCAGCACCGGGTCCGTGTATCTGGACGGCAAGCTGGACTTCTCCACCCACTGCCCGTTCCGGGAGTCGGATGTCGACTGGAGGTCCCTGGACTACACCTACCCGGCGGGGGAGGACCCCTACGGCGTGGGCAAGCGGCACTGTGAAAAGTGGCTTCACGAAAACAGCCCGATGCCTTACACGATCATCCGGGTTCCTGCCGTGATGGGGTGGGACGACCCGACGGGCCGGATGTGGTGGTGGGCCCAGCGGGCGCTGGATGGGAAAGGCGCCCTCATCCCGATGGAGCACCGCGCGGCCTTCCGAACGCTCTACGTGGAGGACGCGGCGGAGAACTTCCTCCGCGCCCTGAATTCCCCGGACGCGGCCAATCAGACTTACCACATCGCCATGCAGGAGGTCCTGACGCCGGAGCGATGGGCCAGGCTCATCCACCAGGCCGCCGGCCACGAGTGCGCCATCACCTACGCGCCGGAAAAGGTCATCCAGGGCCAGGAGGCCCTGAAGGCGTATTCATCCCCTCTGACCCGGCCCATTCCCTACGTCCACGACCTGTCCAGGGCGGAGCGGGATTTCGGCTTCCGGACCACGCCGGTGGAGGCGTGGGTTCAGAAGACGGTGGACTGGTACAGAACGCAATACAAGGGTGGTGACTCCAAAGGCTACGAGCATCGAGCGGCCGAACTGGCGCTGATGGAGAAATGGCGTACTGCGTTTGAGGGGTTCGTTGCGCAGTTCTGATGGAATATCAGTAAGTTCCATTTGGCCTTTATGGCCCAAAATCTGTCGGTTTACCCCCTGGCGTAAGGGCGGCCCTGCGTGGCCGCCCGGCGATTCTGCCGCTTGAAACCGACGGGCGATCACATAGGATCGCCCCTACACCTACGATCAAATCGCCTGAATCTTGGGCATTAGGGGCCATTGGAACTTACTGAATATGATCCCTGCTCGCTCTGCTTGACATCCGACAGCTCCCGGCGTAAATTGACCGTGTGATCCCACCTCGTTTTTGTGTGTCCCTGTCATGGGGAGGGGAAGGATGCACGTCCTTACACACAACAGTCGATTGCAATGGTGACAAGCCGCATCGGATACGTGCGGCTTTTTGTATGTACCAGGGTTCGGATGCAGGAAGGAGAAAGATGCAGACGATCACGGTCCAGGTTATGAGGGAGAAGCTGCTGAGTGAGTCCGATCCTGACCCGCTATGTGGGAGGAGAGGCGACCCGGCGTTACTACCAGGACGCGGCCATCCGCGCGACCTTCGAGAAGCTCGCCAGGGGGGAGAAGCGGGCGTTGCTCTCGCTGGCCACCGGCTCAGGAAAGACCTTCATCGCCGTCCATCTGCTCCGGCGCATCGCGGACGCCGGGCAGTTGCGCCGGGCGCTGTTTGTCTGCGACCGCGACGAACTGCGCAGCCAGGGGCTGGGCGCCTTCCAGAACGTCTTTGGGTCGGACGCTGCGGCCGTCTCCGGGAGCAATCCTGAGAAGAACGCCCGCATCCTCATCGCCACGTATCAGACGCTCGACGTGGACACGGACGAGGCGGACGCCAGCTTTCTGACCACGCACTACCCGGAGAACTCCTTCAGCCATATCGTCATTGACGAGTGCCACCGCTCGGCCTGGGGCAAGTGGTCGCAGGTGCTCACCCGCAACCCCGACGCCGTGCAGATCGGCCTGACCGCCACTCCGCGCCAGATCGAGGTCACGGAAAAGACGAAGGAGGTCGATGAGGACCGAAGGCTCTCCGCTGACAACCTCCGCCACTTCGGCGATCCGGTCTACGAATACGACATGAGCCAGGGCATCGAGGACGGCTATCTGGCGGCCTGCGAGATCGTCCGCCGGGACATCTTCCTCGATCAAAAGCCCCGGAGCGCACTCTCCTGGTCGAAGGCTTCGATGTCCGCGTCACAGACGCCGGGCGATATATCCTGACGATGATGGACGGCAAGGCCATGCCCGTCACGGTGGAGGCATAATAAACAGCGGCTGGCCGCCAAACTGGTCGAGGAGGCCCCCACGCTCGAAGCTTTCCGGTCGCGCTGGATTGCGCCGCCTGAGCGCAAGGAACTGCTGGGCAGGCTGCCGGACGCGGGCCGGTCCCCGCTCCTCGTGCGGGCGCTGGAGGACATGGCCGATTACGACCTCTACGACGTGCTGGCGGAACTTGGATATGGCCTGGCCCCGCGCACCCGCGCGGAGCGGGCGGATGCCTTCATCTACAAGCACGAACGCTGGCTGACGGGGCTGCCTCCCGACGCCGCTGCAACACTCAGGGCGCTGACGGCCCAGTTCGCCCGCGCCGGGACAGATGGCCTGGGGAACCCGCAGGTCTTCCAGACTCCCGAGGTCGTCCGCGCCGGGGGACTTCCGGCACTGAAAACCCTCGGCAGGCCCGCCGACGTGCTGCGCGAGACCAAAGAGAGGATGTTTGCGGCGTGAACTATGACCCGGCCAAAAACCACCGCCGATCTATCCGGTTGAAGGGCTACGATTACTCTCAACCCGGCGCGTATTTTATCACCATCTGTATACAGCAACGGGAGTGTCTGTTGGGAGAAATCACTGGAGAAGATATGCAGTTGAACGACGCCGGACGCATGGTCGAACGGTGGTGGGTGGAATTAACGAACAAATTCCCTGCGGCTGAAATCGATGAATACATCGTCATGCCGAACCATTTTCACGGTATCGTGGTCATCATCGGCGACCCTTCCGGGATTCCTCCGGACACCCCTCTCAATCGCCCCACCTTGGCTGATACCATGGACTGGTTCAAAACCATGACGACCAACGAATACATACGGGGTGTTAAAGAATGCGGTTGGCCCCCGTTTTGGGGCAGGTTCTGGCAACGCGGGTATTACGATCACATTATTCGCGACGAGGACGAATTGAACAGGGTTCGCCAATATATCATCCTGAATCCCGCGCGGTGGGCGCAGGATAGGCAGAATCCAATTGTGGAACAGGGGCCTGAACCGGAAATGGGTAGTCCAGGAGAACATTAACATGGAAAAACTGGCGTAGAATCGGCATATTTG
>CAYRZX010000081.1:0-22066 GCA_964428665.1 uncultured Gemmatimonas sp. | reverse complement strand
AGAAGAGGGCGTCGTCCACAGCGCCCAGGCCCTTGCCGATGGAGGCGAAGATCAGCCCCACCTCCCCGCGCGGCACCATGCCCAGGCCGATGGCCAGCCGGTTGTAGCCCCGCCTCACGGCCAAGCCGCAGACCTGTTTTCCCACGAAGGCCGCCAGCGTGAGAGCAACTGCGATGCCCAGCACCTTCGGGTCGCCGAAGGTCTCCAGCCGGACCTGCATGCCCATCAGCACGAAGAAGACCGGGACCAGGATCGAAGACACAGGATGGGTCAACTGCTGGAGAGAAGGTGTGGGCGTCTGGACGGCCACGCGCTCGCCCCCAACGGCCACGTCGAGGGCCTCGCCTCGCAGAGGGGGATGGAAGTGCGCCTCCTCCAGGATCAGCCCGGCGGCGAAGGCCCCCACGATGGTGGCCAGGCCGATGGCGTCGGCCAGGTAGGAGAGGACGAAGCAGAAGACCAGCGCGGCCCCCAGCTTGGTCCCGGTCCCCAGGGCCATGGCCGCCCGGCCCAGATAGGGCGCCACCAGCTTGCCGATCAGCATGGCCGCCGTCAGGAATCCGACCGCTTTGAAAAGGATGAACAGGACGGTTCCGGCGCTCGTCGCCCCGGTGGTTACAATTCCACTGACCACGGCCAGGACGACCAGGCCCAGCACGTCGTCTATGACCGCCGCGCCCAGGATGATGCGCGACTCCGGCAGGTCCAGCCTGTTCAGGTCCTTCAGCACCCGCGCCGTGATGCCCACGGACGTGGCCGTGAGCACCGCCCCGATAAAAAGGCGCGTATTCGACGAGGCCTCCGGGAGAAAGTAGAGGCCGAAGCCGTATCCGAGCAGAAAGGGGGCAACCATGCCCACGACGGCCACCATCAGGCTGGGCAGGCCGACCGCGAGCATCCCCCTGGCATCGGTCTCCAGCCCCACCTCGAACAGCAGTACCACCACCCCGATGCGGGCCAGCAGGTCCATCGCAGGGTCGGCCCGCAGCCCCTCGAATATAGGAAACCCGACGAGTCCGGCGTTGCCCAGGAGGACGCCGAAGATGAGCTCGCCCAGCACAGGGGGCGCGCCGAGCCGCTCGAACAGGCCGCCCCCCAGTTTGGCGGCCACCAGGACGACGGCCAGGCCCAGCAGGACCGGGGCAGAGGGATCGCCGTGCCCCTCCGCCGCCCCCGCTGTGAGAGGGAACAGAACGACGCCGAGCGCCAGCGCAATTTTAAGGTGTTTCAACCCCATACTCTTTGAGTCGGAGCCTTCGTCTTGGTGAAGTTGGTCTTGACATCGGGACTCACATTCCTCAGATTACTCGTCAGCGGGGGATCTTCAACAGGACCATTGGTAAGGAGGTCGTTTTGAGCATTCAGGTGGCCGTCGTGGGATACGGGGCCGCGTTCAACCGTGGGCTCTATCACTGCAACGCCGTCAAATCGACGGAAGGGATGTCCCTCAGGGCCGTCTGCGACCCCGATCCCCAGCGCAGGGAACAGGCCACCAGGGACCACGGCGTGAAGACCTTCGCCCAGGTGGACGACATGCTGTCCGAAGACGGAATAGACCTGGTGGTGCTGGTCACCCCCAACCATACCCACTTCCCCCTTGCCGTCAAAGCCCTCGATTCAGGACGCCACGTCGTCACGGAGAAGGCGATGTGCCTGACACTCCAGGAGGCCGACCGGATGATCGAGGCGAGCAGACAGAACCGCTGTCTTTTAAGCGTCTTTCAGAACCGCCGATGGGACAGGGACTATCTGACCGTCCGGGAGATCGTGCAGGGCGGCGCGCTGGGCGATCTGTTCCAGATCGACTGCGGGGTCAACCTCTTCGGAAAACCGCCCAGGGGCTGGAGGCGAGATCCCCACGCTGGCGGCGGGCTGCTGTATGACTGGGGGGCGCACCTGCTCGATCAGGTCGTCCTGCTGGTCCAGTCGGAGCCTGTCGATGTCTTCGCCGCCACCAACCGCCGGAAGACCGGCGAGGCCGACACCCACGCCCGCGTCATGGTGCGTTTTGGGGACGGACTCCTGGCGGAGGTGGAGGTCAGTCGGGCCTCCTGGATCCCCAGACCCCGCTGGCGCCTCTGGGGGACCAGAGGGGCGCTCCTCCACCAGGGCGCAGGCTTCCGTCTCAGGACAGATGAAGGGGAGCGAGAGATCGCCTACACAGCGCCCGGCGCCCCGAATGATTACTACCGGAACATCGTGGCCGTCCTGGAGGAAGGGGCGTCTCTGTTGGTCCCACCTGACCAGGTCAGAAGGAGCATCGCCATCATCGAGGCGGCGCTGCGGTCCGATGAGACCGGCGCATCGGTGAGACTCCCCTTTCAGGCGCAGCGCTAAACCCCGTTTGAGACGCAGCCCTCTCCGACGATCTTGAAGACCTCCAGGCCCGAGGCGTCCTGCCCGTCCATAAGGCCCCGGATCTGCCCGGAGATGCCCTGCCCCTCGAAACGCCCCAGCCCTGTCCCCACGTAGCGCATCCGGGCCTCAAAGCCCTCCACCCGGTCCCCGTTCAGCACGACGCGGGTCTCATCGGGCCTGCCCTGCCAGTCGGCGCTGAAGAGGACAGTCCCCCCTTCATCCAGAAACTCCACCCGGCCGCGGCTGTGGACCTCTATGATTGCCCGGTCGTCATCCCCGGCCTCCTTGAACTCCAGCCTCTCCATCGAGATCAGGATGCGCGTGCGGACCCTCAGGGTCTCCCCCCCCTCGAACCTCAGCGCGTGGGCGTCGGACTCCACCGTGGCGGTGTGGGCGACCAGGATGTCACTCGCCTCCACGCTGCTCAGGGCGACCTCCTCTTCGACGAAACGACCTGTCCCTGTCATGAACCCTCCCTTTGAAATGACGCCCCCCACCCTCCCCCAACCTGGTGGCAAAGCCCTTAATGCCCCCTCCCTCCCCCACATGTGGGGGGAGGGAGGGGGTTAGGGGGTGGGAAGGGGTCAAGGTCCCCGGTCCCCTTCAGGTCGTCCGCGTGTCTTTTGACCTTCCAGATGGCCTCCAGGATGGCGTCCGCGGCCGTCTGGCCGTCCAGCAAAAGGTGGCCGTCCAGCGTGACCTGCTCCCCGGCCAGCGCCCGCTCTGAGACCGGACAGGAGACCTCCGCGTAGTCCACCCGCCCCAGGTAGGGGCAGAAATTCTTCGGATACCCCCCCTCGCCGAAGCGGCGCTCCAGAAGCGATGGATGCCGATGAATGGGCGAACCGTAGCCGGCCTCCGCAGGGACCCCCTCCGCCCGCAGCGCCTGAATGAACAGCGACCGGGGAACCCCCTGAAATTGGGCGGCGTCATACCGGATGATGAAGTAGTAGTAGCCCCGCTTCGTGATCCGGGGGTCCCTCCTGAGCGGCCGCACCCCGCCGATCTCCTCCAGACCCCCGACCAGGTAAGCCCCGGTCTCGTGGCGCATCTCCGTCTGCCCCGGCAGCCGTTTGAGCTGAGCGCGCAGCAGCGCAGCCTGAAGCCCGGTCATCGGGGCGCTGCGGGGATGGAGGTAGCGCAGGGACGCGATCTCCTCCCGGTCCGTGATCATCATTCCCCCCTCCCCGGCCGTCAGCGTCTTGCTCATCTGAAAGCTGAAGGCCCCGGCGTCCCCGATCCCCCCCACCCGCCTCCCTTTCCACTCGGAGGCGTGGGCGTGGGCGCAGTCCTCCACCAGCAGCAGGCCGTGACGCCGGGCGACCTCGGTCAGCCGATCCATGTCCGAGGGGTAGCCCCCATAGTGCACCGTCAGAATGGCGCGGGTGCGCGGGGTGATCGCCGCCTCAGCCGCATCAGGGTCCATACCATAGGTCTCCGGGTCAACGTCCACGATCACCGGGACCGCATTGACGAAGATCACCGCCAGGGCCGTGGCGATAAAGGTCACGGCGGGCACGATCACCTCATCCCCCTGCTCGATCCCCCCCGCCCGCAGGGCCATCTCCAGACCGGCCGTGCCGTTGGACAGGGCAAACCCGTACCGGGCGTTGTGAAACCGGGCAAACTCCGCCGCAAACCGCTGGACCTCAGCCGTGCTGTTCCAGCGCCCGCTGTTGAACACCCTGAGAAGCGCCTGGCGGTCGCCGTCGTCAAAGACCGGCCAGATCGCCTTTAACCCCCCGGGAATCACGGGGGAACCCCCCAGGACGGCCAGCGCAGAAGCCATGAGCGCCCTCCTTTTTACAACACGAATTCACGCCCTCCTGCCTTCGGCATAGAACAGGCCCGGCGAGACCACGCCGCCGGCCGCGCCGCCCAGGTAGAACGTCAAAAACCGCCACAGGATGAGCAGGAGGCCAACCGGGGCGGAGGGGGCGGAGAGCGAAAGGGCCGCTGCAAAGGCGATCTCCGGGACACCGCTCCCTCCGGGGGTCGGCACGAGGGCGAGGCCATAAAAGATGGCCATCTGGATCAGGATCGCGGCGCGCAGGTCGAGCGGGACGGCGAACGCAGCCGTCAGAAGGGGGAAGATGGCGAACCGCGCCGTGGTGTGAAGCAGGGCGTAGATTCCACCCAGGGCTGTCTCTCTCCACCGGGCCGCCAACAGGACGCTCGAACGGTCCTTCACCTCGGCGGCCCACCGACCCGGAGAGAACCTTTCGATCCCCGCCTTTCTCAGCGCCCACGTCGTGGGCCTGCGCGCGGACAGAGGGACCCACAGCCGGTCCAGGACGGAGGGCCAGCGCAGCGCCAGCCCTATCGCTGCCCCACCGCCCGCGAGGAGGGCCATAGAAGGCCAGATCGACCCGGCCCCGCTGCCGGAAAGCCCCAGCGCCACGGCCATGAGAAGGATCAGAGCGCAGAGGTCTGTGAGAAACTCGCCCAGCAGGACCGCCCCGGCGGCCCCGGAGGACAACCCCACCCGGGTCAGCGCATAGAGACGGGCCGGCTCGCCGCCCAATCGAGAGGGGGTGATGGCCGCTGCGAAGTCCCCGACCAGGGTGATCCGGGCGGAGGTCCACAGAGAGAGACGGCCGTCCAGGGCGCGCGTGAAGAAGCGCAGGCGCACGGCTCGCAGCAGGGGCTCCGCCACCGCGACGGCGAGGGCCAGCCCGAGGAGGGGCCACGAGGCCCCCTGCAAGGCCGTCCAGGGGTGCGCCCCCGGCCCGGCCCACAGCGCAACGACGCAGACGCCTGCCCCTGCGGCCAGCGAGAGGCCGGTCAAAAGGGCGCGCGCCTTCACGGTCCCTGATGGGGGATCAACCGCGCAACCGTCGCCTTCAGCTCTGTAAGATCCTCTGACTTCTCCACGTAGGCGTCCGCAAGCCAGCCGCCATAGTAGCTTACAAATTCCCTGTGGGACGTGTAGAATATGACCGGGATGCTCCGAAATTGCCCCATGACCCGTCCGAGGGTGGAGACGCCGTCCATCTTCGGCATCTTGACGTCCAGGATGACCAGGTCGGGGACCTCCCGGCGCAGGACCTCCAGCGCCTCGTCTCCGTCGCCGGCCAGGAGCACCCGGTAGCCCTCCCGCTCCAACTCACGCCCGCAGAACTCGCGGATGTTCCGGCTGTCGTCGACGAAAAGGATCGTGCTCATGGGTTGTCTTCCGACCATTACAGATGACAATTAATCCTCTATCTTTGCCACTGCATCAAAGTCTATGATGTCGATTCCACCGGGAAAGGATTTGGTAACGTATCTCCGGGGGGACCCCATCTTGTTCACGATCTCGCTGATCCTCCATCCTGCTCTGTGAATGGCTTCGAGATGGTGCCTCTGGGGATCGTCGGACGCCATCTTTGTCAACAGGATTTCGGTATGTCCGAGGACCAAAGTCAGAGGTTGAAAGATATCGTGCGCCGCCGCGCCAGCTACCTGAGTCAGTACCCGCATCCGCTCCGCTTCGAGAAGAAGTTCTATCGCCTCCTCACATTCGGCAGGTCCAGAAAGGAGACCTCTGGGGCTCCACCAGGACCGCAAATTCGACAACAAGCTCATCATTCACCTTGTCCTGTAGCAGTTTGGGCGACTCTGGAAAACCTGATGAGACGCAGAGATAAGAGAGTGGATGCCACGTCTTTGATAGCGCCTCCTGCTGGGAGGGCATCATAGAGGCGCTCCACGATTTCGCGACATCCACCCTTTGTATCCTGTGCGGCTTTTCCCCTTCGAGGGGCGAAGATAGCGGATGGATGCCACGCCTCAGAGAGCGCCTCCTGACCGGGTCGCAAGGAGAGACTCTGCTGGACTCGTGGCATCCATCCGCAGTGCCCCCCTCGATGCAAATGGATGGGGTGAATGCCGAGGCTCTGACGGCGCTCCCCAATGGGGGAAGAGGGAAGCGCTCCACACGACCTCAAGGCATCCACCCCCAGACCCGCACGCTCAGGGCAGGGCGGGCGCCGTCACCCTGAACTCGGCCCGGCGGTTCTTCGCCCAGGCCGACTCGTCGTGGCCGGGGTCCGCCGGGCGCTCCTTCCCGTAGCTGACGGTCGTCAGCCGCCCGGCCTCCACCCCTGCCCTCACCAGGAAGGACCTGGCGCTGTCCGCCCGCTTCTGCCCGAGCGCCAGGTTGTATTCAATCGTCCCCCGCTCGTCGCAGTGCCCTTCAACGGTGACCTTGAAATCGGAGTTGGCCTTCAGCTTCTCCGCGTGGCTGGCCAGCGCCGGCTTCTGGTCGTCGCGAATGTGGAATCGGTCGTAGTCGAAATAGACGTTCGCGAACGTGCGGGCCGCCCTGGCCTCGGCCTCCGCCCTGGCCCGCTCCTCGGCCTCGCGGGCGGCCCGCTCCGCCTCTTCCCTGGCCTTCCGTTCGGCCTCGGCCCGCTCCCTGGCCTCGCGCTCGGCATCCGCTTCCTGAGAACTCTGGACCTTGGGGGTCGGTTTGAGCGTCGCCTGGCCCCCAGCGCACGCGATCCAGAAAGTGGCCCCGCTGACAGCCGTGATCAGGACAAGAAACCGTGTCATCGTCGGTGTGTAAGACCTCATTGCAAAAATCCTCCTCAGAGCGTGTGGAAAGGATAAGGAGCGCCGGCTGCCCCGGAGTGGCATCAGGCAGACCGGCGCGTCCCCAAGGAGGGAGGGAGGGGTTGGCAAAACCCCGCTGCATCCTGCCCCTCCGTCGCCTCAGGCCTTCTGTTTTGCAACAGCCGTGCCAGGGTTATGAGGCAGGGATGCGATCTGTTATAATTGATTTATAAACAGAATGATAATGACCAACGAGGGGGACGAATAGAAGAGGTGAGATGAGATGAAGACAGGGGGGAAGTGCCCATCGGCTTGGCAGGCTGTAAAATGGGCTGACACTAACCCTTTCACGGCACAGACTTTCCAAACAGCCTGTTGCGGGCCGCCTCCGAAATGGCCACCACAGCAGGGTGCCTCAGCTTTCGCTCAACCGAAATCGCATAGAACCGTTCCCGGACGGATTCGAGACGGCCCACCACTGAGACGCCGTACTGTCTCTGGACCTCTTTTTCAATCGCGGTGGGAGCCGGGAAGATACCGACACCTGCCTGCCCGAAGGCCTTGAGCAACGCCCTGTCTTCAAACTCCCCAACCACCCGTGGACGAATTCCCTGGGAGTCGAACCACTGATCGAGGGACCGCCGCAGTGTCGTGTTGTCGGTGGGCAACAGGAGAGGCGCACCGTCGAGGGAACCGGGGAAGCGCTTCCGATGGGCTGAAACCAGTGACACCGTGGCGAAAAAAGAGACACTGCTCTCTCCAAGCAGGTGATTGAAGGCCCGGACCCGAACCGAAGGACCGATGGGGGCATCCGATAAAACCACGTCGATCCCGTGTAAGGAGAGCTCTGCTAGCAGACGTTCTGGCTTGCCCTCATAGCAGATCACCTGCACGGGCTCAGGCAGGGAGAGCGCGGGTTCCAGGAGACGGTATGCAATCAGCTTGGGCAGGACGTCGGCAACCCCCACGGCCAGACGAACGGGCCGGCCGGTTGGCCGGTCCCTGATGGTGTCCACGAGTTCGCGGCCCAGCGAAAAGATTTCGTCTGCGTACCGATAGACCATTCGGCCGACCTCCGTGAGCACGAGACTTCGACCGGAGCGGATGAACAGCTTCTCTCCCAGTGCGTTCTCAAGCGCCCGTATCTGGCCGCTGATCGTCGGCTGGGCAAGGTGCAACTGTTTGCACGCCCGCGCGACACTCCCCTCCCGCGCCACTGTCCAGAAGTAGAGCAGATGGTGATAGTTAAGCCATTCCATAATCACGAATATACATCGGTTTTTTAGATGAATCAAGTAGAAACAATCAATTTTTTTACAAATCTCACTTGCCTTATATTTCTCTCCACAAGATGGATAGCTTTGCGTGGGCTGATAAATCAGCACGTGATCGGCGTGCAGGCGGGCCAGCCGGTGAAGATCCTGAACAGCGACGGGACGCTCCACGAGGAGAGATCAGGCCACAGGCAGAGTCTGGTCAGGACACCGTGAGGGCATCAGATAAAAACGGGAACGGCAAGGTTTCTGAAAGACGGGATGTAGGACTGAAAGGAGAACAAGGATGAAAAACCAGATGAAGACCATCTTCCTGCTCGGCGCGCTGTCTACGGTCCTGATCGGGATCGGCGGGGCGCTCGGGCCGGGCTACCTCTACGGGTTCACGGCCCTCGCGATGATCTTGAACCTGGCGATGTATTTCTTTTCAGACCGGATCGTGCTCAGGATGCACCGGGCGCAGGAGGTGAACCGCCTGGAGGCCCCCGCGCTCCATCAGATGGTGGAGGAACTGGCCAGCCGGGCGAATATCCCCAAGCCTCGCGTTTTCATCATCCCGGAGATGTACGCCAATGCCTTTGCCACCGGCCGGAACCCCAGACACGGCGTGGTGGCCGTGACCGAGGGCATCCTGCGCCTGCTCACCGAGCGCGAGCTGCGCGGGGTGATCGCGCACGAGATCGCGCACATCAAGAACCGGGACATCCTGGTGTCCACCGTCGCCGCCGGCATCGCGGCTGCGGTGACCTACATCGCCCATGCGATGCATTTCTCCGCCATCTTCGGGGGCGGCAGCCAGGAAGAGGAGGAGCGTGGCTCGGCCGCAGGAGGTCTACTGTTCGCCCTGATCGCGCCGATTGGAGCAACCCTGATCCAGCTTGCCATCTCCCGCTCGCGCGAGTACCTGGCGGACGAGACCGCGGCCCGTCTCTCCGGCGATCCGCTGGCCCTCGCTCACGCCCTGGAGAAACTCCAGCGCGGGGCGGAGCTCATCCCTGCGGACGTGCAGCCTGCGACCGCGAGCCTGTTCATCGTGAACCCGCTGGCAGGCGCCGAAGGGCTGATGAGTCTATTTTCAACCCACCCGCCCGCAGAGAAGCGCATCGCTCTGCTGAGAGCAATGGTACCGGGTACGAGACACCGCCTGGGCTCCCTGAACCTCGCTTAGGTGGAATTTCCCAAAGAAGCAACAGCGGAAAGGATTTTGAAACGATCATGCCCATCGAGAGCGTCGGAACGCCCGGACTGTGGATCGGCTTCACTGTCTTCATCCTGACCCTGCTGGCCCTCGACCTGGGGGTGTTCCACCGGAAGGCCCACCAGGTCCGGTTTAAGGAGGCGTTGACCTGGGTCGTCGTCTTTGTCACGCTGGCGCTGCTTTTTAACGTGGGAGTCTTCCTCTGGTTCGGCCCCCAGAAGGCGCTGGAATTCACGACCGGCTATCTGATCGAGTATGCGCTGTCCGTCGACAACGTCTTCGTCTTCATCGTCATCTTCTCCTACTTCGCCGTCCCGGCGGCGTTCCAGCACCGGGTGCTGTTCTGGGGCATCGTGGGAGCGCTGGCCATGCGGGCCGTCTTTATCGTCCTGGGGGCCACCCTGCTGCAGAAGTTCCACTGGGTCATCTACGTCTTCGGAGGCTTCCTGGTCCTGACGGGCGTCAAGCTCCTGGTCCAGCGCAGCGCGGAGGTCCGCCCCGAGCGCAACCCGGTCTACCGGCTGTTCAAGCGGTTTGTCCCCTCGGTCGACGACTACCGGGGCGTCCGTTTCACCGTCATGGAGCAGGGGCGACGCTATGCCACGCCCCTCCTGCTCGTGCTGGTCGCTGTCGAGGCCACAGACCTGGTGTTCGCCATCGACTCGATCCCGGCCATCTTCGCCGTGACGACCGACCCGTTCATCGTCTACACCTCAAACATCTTCGCCATCCTCGGCCTGCGCGCCCTCTACTTTCTGCTCGCAGGAGTGATGGAGAAGTTCCATTACCTGAAGGTGGGCCTGGCGCTGGTGCTGACGTTCGTGGGCGCCAAGATGCTGATGGTCGACCTTTACAAGGTTCCAATCGGGGCGTCCCTCGCGGTCGTTGCGACGCTCATCGCAGGGTCTATCGCCATCTCGCTGCTGAGGCCCCGGGCAAAGGTCACGCCATCCATTGCGCAGCCCGGAGAGGCCGCCGGGGGCGACTGATGAGCGAAAGCCCCACAAACCCTTGTTCGGTGGTCATGGGCATCGGCACCTCCGTCGGGGGATGGCGCATCATTCGAACGATGGGGATGCGCACGGTCAAGCTGGAACCTCATCAGGGCTTTGCCGCTGAAACAGGGGCCGCAATGTCTATCGAGCTGGCATCGCGCCTGGAGATCCCCGTCAGCACGACCTATACGATCAGCACGGCCATCATGGGGGTAGGGGCCTCCAGGAAAGGGAGGCAACCCACTGCTGCCGACGACAGAAGGGCAGTATACCATCAAAAACCTGGTGATCATAGCCGCCGGGCTGGTCATCGGCAGCAAGGTGCGACGAGCGTCCGTTACGTGACCATTTTAGGCGATCTGCTTGATTTTTGATTTTGGGAAAGGGGGAAGGGGACTGCGAAGGGTTGGCGCTGACTAAGGCCGCCTGCGTGGAGGGATGTCGAGCCCACAGTGCTTGCACGGAACCGTTCGGCCCCTCTGGCCTGCGGAGATGACCTGCGTTTTCCCGCAATGGGGGCATACCCGTTTGAGGTGGAGGATCGTGTGGATCACGGCCTGAAATATGGGGTTCATGTCTCCTCCGATCTGCGAGTCTCCTCTGTGCCGCTGAAAAAATGAGCGACCCCGGCGATCCTGTCCGGCGGTCCCACGAGAATGAGGATATCGTGGGCGCAGAGTCGCGTGTTTCCGTCAGGATTGGGCAGCGTCTTTTCGCCCCGGCGTATGGCCAGCAGCGTGACCGCATAGCTGCTCCTCAGGGCCATCTCCGACAGGGTCTTTCCAGCGCCGGGCGACCCCGGGGCCACCCGCAGGGCGCGAACCTCCACATCGGGCAGGTGGAGCTTCAGGTCAAAACTGGACGGCGACTCCCTGGAAAGACTCCGGAACATCTCATAGCCGTCGGACCGGACCTCGGCGACAAACCCCTCGATTTCATCCCTGGGGATGAGGTATTTCGCCAGGACCCGGGTGAAGATCTCAATGGAAGTCTCAAACTCCTCCGGGACGACCTCGTCCGCCCCGGCCTCAAACAGAGGCCCCATCTCCCTGAGAAAACGGGTTCGGACGATGAGACAGACCCCCGGATTCAGCCTTTTCGCCAGCGCGGTGATCCGGCGGGTAGCCACAGGGTCTGAGATGGCCAGGACCGCCACCCTTGCGGCCCGGATGCCGGCCTGGCAAAGAACGGCCTCCTGGATGGCGTCGCCGTAGTAGATCGGCTCCCCGTTGGCGATCTCTCGCCTGACCGTTTCAGGGTTCATCTCAACGATCGCATAGGGGATGCCTGCGGCCCGGGCGGCCCGGGCCACATTTCGGCCGTTTACCCCGTATCCCACGACCACCAGATGGTCCTTCAGGTCGCATCTCCTGTCCTCCCCGCTCACGCCGGGCACAGGATAGAAACCCTCTTTCACCCGCTCCGGAAGGGGCAGCCGCAGGACCGCCTCCGCCACGCGGGGAGCCACGGCGATCAGGAGGGGCGCTGTCAGCATGGTCAGAACGGAGACGGACAGGAAAAACGGGTATGCCTCCCCGGCCAGCAGGCCGTTTTCCAGGCCGGTCCTGGACAGGATGAAAGAGAACTCCCCGATCTGGCTCAGGGACAGCCCTGCCAGGACCCCCGTGCGAAGCGAAGACCCGAGCAGGACTGCCGCAAAGCCGGCAGTGAGGGTCTTGAGGATCAGGACCCCCAGGGCGGTCAGCGCGATCCACGCCAGGTTCTGGAGCAGAAATTCGACATCCAGCAGCATGCCGACGGAGACGAAGAAGAGGCTGGTAAAGACATCCTGGAGAGGCAGGATACTCCCCAGGGCCTGATGGCTGTACTCGGATTCAGAGACGATCAACCCGGCCAGAAATGCGCCCAGGGCAAGCGAAAGGCCTGCCTGATGGGTGAGCCACGCCACGGCCAGGCAGATCACCACGACGCTCAGCAAAAAAAGCTCCCGGCTGCGCGTCCGGGCCACCTGGTACAACACCCGTGGGACCACCCACTTGGACCCCAGGATCACCAGCAGGATGACGCCTGCGCCCTTGACCAGGAGAATGAGCATTGCCCCGCCCAGGCTCCCCCCCACTCCGGCCAGCAGGGGCGTGAGCAACATCATCGGCACCACGACGATGTCCTGGAAGATCAAGATGCCAAGGACGGTACGCCCGTGAGGGGCGTCAACTTCGGCCCTTTCCTGAAGGAGCTTGAGCACGATGGCCGTGCTGCTGAGGGAGATGAGAAAGCCGATGAAAATGGACTCCCCAAATCCCCGACCCATCTGTCCGGCCAGGAGGAATGCAGAGAGAAGGGTCAGGAGAACCTGGAGAGAACCTCCGACCAGAACCGATCTCCTGATCTGCAACAGGCTTTTCAGAGAGAACTCGATGCCGATGGTGAAAAGCAACAACACGACGCCGACTTCAGCCAGAACCTCCACCTCATGTACCGCCTTAATCAGCCCTAACCCATGAGGCCCGGCCAGCATTCCGGTCAGGAGGAACCCCACCACGGTCGGCACCCGGAGCCGGTTGCACGCGAGGAGGACTGCAACGGACAGCCCAAATATAATAACCACGTCATTTAGCAGAGGGATGTCCACGTTTCGGCGCCTTCCCTGTTCTTTCCCGACAGCTATTCCCTCTCCCGCACACGGGTCTCCCGCCGAACACCATATTTCTGCATCTTGGCCTGGAGGGTCGGGCGGGTCAGCCCCAGCAGCCGGGCCGCGTGGGTCTGGTTGCCCCCGGTCAGGCGCAGGGCCTCGGCCACCAGCAGCCGGTCGGCCATTTCGAGGAACTGCCCGTGCGCCGAAGCGCCGGAGCGGGTTTTGAGGTAGGTCTGAACGAGGTCACGCAACGCCTCCTCCTCCGGCGCAGATGACTCCGTCAGGCCCTCGGCGGGGCGCTCCAGGGCGCGGCGGACGTCGTCCGCCTGGATCGGATAGCCCCGCGTGAAGATCATCGCGCGATGGATGCAGTGTTCGAGTTCCCGGACGTTGCCCGGCCACGGGTGCATTCGGAGCGCCTCCAGGGCATCCCCCGAAAGAGGGGGCCGGGCGATCCTGAGCTGTCTGGCGAAACGCTCCAGAAAATAGTCAACCAGCCGGGGGATGTCCTCCCGCCGCTCCCGCAGCGGGGGGACCGTGACGGTGACGACGTTCAGCCGGTGGTAGAGGTCCTCCCGGAACTTCCCCTCCGAGATGGCCTTTTCGAGGTTCCGGTTGGTGGCCGCCAGCACCCGCACGTCCGCGCGGATCGTGTCGTTTCCGCCGATGCGCTCAAAGGACCTCTCCTGGAGCACCCGCAGGATCTTGGCCTGGATGCCCAGCGGGATGTCTCCGATCTCGTCTAAGAAAATGGTCCCCCCGTCCGCCTGCTCGAACTTCCCGATCCTCCGCGAGGCCGCGCCGGTGAACGCCCCCTTCTCGTAGCCGAAGAGTTCGCTCTCCAGGAGGGTCTCCGGGATGGCCACGCAGTTGACCATCAGCAGGGGCGCTGCGCTGCGCAGGCTGTGCTGGTAGACGGCCCGCGCCACCAGCTCCTTGCCCGTCCCCGTCTCGCCCCGGATCAGCACCGTGGCGTCTGTCTGCGCCACCCGTCCGATGGCCTTGTAGACCTCCTGCATGCCGGAACTCTGGCCGATGAGGGCATCCCCTGACGCCGGAGGTGTCCCCGGGTCGATCTCCACCTGGCGCTGCATCAGCCGGACCCCCTCCAGCGCCCGGCCGATGACCCGGAGCAGGTCGTCCGGCTCGAACGGCTTCACCTGGTAGTCGAAGGCCCCCAGCTTGGTGGCCTCGATGGCCGACTCCGTGGTGCCGTAGCCGGTCATGATGATCACCGGCAACCTGGGGTGGCTCGCCTTGATGCGCCGGAAGGCCTCCAGGCCGTTCAGGCCGGGCAGACGGATGTCCATGATGAGCAGTTCCGGCCGCTCCGTCTCCAGCAGGGCCAGGGCGGCCTCCGCCCGGCGGGCGGTGATCACCTCGTGCCCCTGCCCGGCCAGCATCTTCTCGAAGGACGCCAGCACGTTCGACTCGTCGTCCACGACCAGGATTTTACTCATGCCCCTCCCTCCCGGACGGCGGGGATCTTCACGGCGAAAGTGGTCTCCCCCTCCAGGGCCGATTCGAGGTCGAGCCGGCCGTTGTGCCGCGCCGCTATGCGCGCCGCGATGCACAGACCCAGGCCCGTGCCGTCCTCCTTCGTGCTGAAGAAAGGCTCGAAGATGCGGTCCCGGATCGCCTCCGGGATCCCCGGCCCGCTGTCTCGCACGCGGACCACGACCGTCCACCGGTCGCCCCCGTCCACCTCCAGCGCGGTCGAGACCCGGACCTGGCCCCCTTCCCCCACGGCCTCGACGGCGTTGCCGATCAGGTTGATGAACACCTGCTTGATCTGCTCCGAATCGGCGATGACCCGGGGCAGGCGCAGCCCGTCCTCGCGCACCAGGTCCACGCCCCTCTCCTCCAGCCGATGGCCCACGAGCTCCAGGGTCTTGTCGATCAGGGTCGAGACGTCGTGCGCCCGCAGCTTCAACTCCGGGGGGCGGGAAAATTCCAGGAAATTGCGGATGATGCTCTCCAGCCGGGTGATCTCCTCGGACATCACGCGGAAGTCGTCTTCGTACTGCGGGTCCTCCCCGATCTCCTTCCGGATCGAAAACAGACGCATCTTCAACGAAGTGAGCGGATTCCGGATCTCGTGCGCCACGCTGGCGGCCAGCTTTCCGACAGAGGCCAGCTTCTCCGCGTTCATCAACTGGTCCTGGCTCCGTTTCAGGCTGGAGCGCGTCTCGGCCACGTCGGACATGAGCGCGCGCAGGTGGAAGCCCACGGCCCGCAACTCGTCCTCCGGAGACTCAAGATGCGCCGGCCGGGCGTCGTTGACCGCAAAGGCGCGGGCGTCCTCCGCCATCTTCCGGAGAGGGAGGAGCACCCCGCTAAAAAAGAGGTAGAGCAGCCCCAGGCTGAGCCCGACCGTCAGGGATACGCAGACGCTCACCGTCAGGGTGTTGCGCCGGATCTGCCGCCGTCCATCCGCAATCCTCGACTCGATGAAGCGTTCATTCGCCGCGATGAAGTCCTCGCACAGCGCGTAGGCGCTGTCGTAGAGGGCGTTCATGTCCCGCAGGAGGACGGTCCTCGCCTTCTCGACGTCCCCCCTCTCATAAAGCGCGATGGCCTCACCCCGTTTGGCGTCGTAGTCCTGATAGACCTTCGCGATCCTGGAGACGATCTCGTGCTCTTCGGGGGTGTGCGCGGTCTCCCGCGCGCGGTCCAGCCAGCGCCCGAAGGCCGGCTCCCTGCGGCCCAGCTCCTCCAGCCAGGCGCGATTGCCGCTGTCCACCATGTAGGACGAGACAAACCCCCTCTGCTCCAGCAGCGCGATCTCCAGCTCCTCTGCGGCGCGGACGCTGGACAGGTTCTCCTCCACCATGTCCTGCATGAGACGCCCGATGTGGCGGGCGGAGAGCAGGGCCGCGGCGCTGCTCAGGACTGCCAGAAAGAGCACGCCGACGAGCGTCACGGAGACCTTCGTGGCCAGTTTCACGGCGCGGCATTCCTCTGAGGGGCTTGCTAAGAACGAACTCTCCCCTGACGTGGTAATCTGAGCAACAGGAGACCCAATGTCAAGCGCAAGTTCTCCCGCCGCCCCTGCTTATGGGCGAAGGGAGAGGGACTGTGACACATTCCACAGGCGAACGGTCCTGTCCCAGCTCGCTGAGGCGAGGGCCTTCCCATCCGGGCCGAAGGCCACCGCCGTCACCCAGCCCGTATGCCCTTTCAACTGGGCAATCTCCTTTCTTTTCGCCACATCCCACAGACGAACGACCCTGTCCAGGCCGCCCGAGGCGAGGGCCTTCCCATCCGGGCTGAAGGCCACCGAACGCACATAGTCCGTATGCCCTTCGAGGACGGCCATCTCCTTTTGCTGGGATACGTCCCACAGCCGCACGGTCCTGTCATCGCTGCCCGAGGCCAGCGTCTTCCCATCCGGGCTGAAGGCCACCGACATCACCCAGGCCGTATGTCCTGCGAGGGCCGCGATCGCTTTTCGCTGGGTCACCTCCCACAGCCGCACCGTCCCGTCCCGGCTCCCCGAGGCCAGCGTCTTTCCATCCGGGCTGAAGGCCACCGACGTCACATAGCCTGTATGCCCGTTCAAGGTCGCCACCTGCCTCTGCTGGGCCGCGTCCCACAGATGCGCCGTCCTGTCCCAGCTCCCGGTGGCCAGCGTCCTGCCGTCCGGGCTGAAGGCCAACGAGGTCACGTAGTCCACATCCCCCTTCAGGACGGCCACCTGCTTTTGCTGCGCCACGTCCCAAAGACGCACGGTCCCGTCCCGGCTCCCCGAGGCGAGGGTCCTGCCGTCCGGGCTGAAGGCCACGGCGCGCACCCAGTGCGTGTGATTTTTCAGGACCGCCACCTGCCTTTGCTGCGCCACGTCCCACAGGCGTACGGTCCTGTCATCGGCCCCCGAAGCGAGTATCTTTCCATCCGGGCTGAAGGCCACGGCGTGGATGTCGTTGGTGTGCCCTTCGAGGCTGGCTGCCTGTGCGGAGTCCACCTGAAGAGGTTGGGCCATCAGCCGACCCGGAAGCAACAGACACAACATCCAGCAGAAAGCGGCGTGGGGATATTTCATAATAACCCTCCAGATCAATGCCCTGCCCCCTCTCCTGAACCCTGTGACGTGCAACCGTCGTGCCACATTCTAAAGAGGACCCGTTTCTTACTCTAATTCGTTTGTGAACAAGATGATTGATGGATATGTAAGGAACGGCAAAGGGACGAAGATTTACGGGGAGAGATGCCTGTTGCCTTGACAAACCGTAAAAGAAGCTGGCACTATTTGGGGGCAGGAGGCGAAGGCGGGAAAACGCCGCTTGACAAGGAGAGAGGGGCGGGGTATCTTGGGGATGTTCGGGCCACGTCTCACGTCTCACGTCTGCCTATGCCCCTCCGCGAATCCGAGTTCATCCATCTCCTCACCCTCGACGACTGGATCTCCAGCTGCGACGAGGCGTTCCGGCTCTACGGGCAGGGCCTCATGGTCAACCCCCCCAGGGTCGAGACCGTGGAGAGGTCCGGGGCCCTCGACCTGTTCCGGCTGAGCATGCCGGCGGAGTGGGTCGGGCGCTACCGGGGCGAGAAGCGGATCGAGGAGCGCTCGGACGTGAGGACGGGCCGGCTGGGGGCGCGCTCCGCCGTCATCGCCATAGAGGACCTGAGGACCGGCGCGCGCGCGGAGGTGGAGGCCGACCTGATCACGAACATGAGGACCGGCGCAGCCGGGGCCCTCGCCGCGCGCTACCTGGCCCGCCCCGACGCCAGGGTGGCCGCCGTGCTCGGCACGGGCCGGATCGCGAAGGCCCTGGCGCTCTGCGCCGACCGCCTGTTCGACCTGAAGGAGGTCCGGGCCACGAGCCGGAGGCCGGAGGGCCGCAGGGCCTTTGCGGAGGAGGTCGGCCCCCGGCTCCGCGCCCCCCTGCGGATGGCCGACGACATCCCTTCCTGCGTGGAAGACGCGGACATCGTCCTGTCCGCCGTGCCCACGCCAGGCCCGATCCTGAGGGCCCGCGACGTGCGGCCCGACGCCCACCTCTCGGTCATGGGCGGAGACACGAGGACCGCCCAGCTCGACCTCGACCTCCTCCGGGCGCGCCCCATCGTGGTGGACGAGCCGACCCAGGCGGCGAACTCAGGGGAGTTCCGGGCCGCGCGGGAGGCGGGTCGATCCGGGGACATTCCGTTCGCCAGAGACGCGCAGGGCCGCATCCTGACCGTCGGCGACGCCGCGAACGGACGCCTCCGGCATCTGCGCGGCAAGGGGGCCATCGCCTACCTCACCGGCCTGGCCGTCCAGGACCTCCACGCGGCGGCGATGGTCTACGAAAGGGTGATGGAAAATCATATTGACACAAAGCGATGACTGAAAGTATATTGAGGTCATGCGCTCTGTCACCGCCACAAGAGAAAAGGTCCCTGAATGGACCCTCCGTGACGAGGCGTTGCTGATCTTGGACAATCGAGGGACCGTTCTGGACATCGCCCGCGAGGTCTCCCGCCTGATGCGCGCCGCCGGCATCCGCGGGGCCGTGATCGGAGGCGTCGCAGTGGTGCTGCACGGCCACGTGCGCACGACCAGAGACGTGGATATTTTCGTCCCTCCCCCCCTGGAGCCTCTCGCGGACCTGTTGACCGCCAGCGGTTTTGTTTTCGACCGGGCCGGGAGGGCGTTCGTCAGGCAGGGGCTGCCGGTCCATCTCGTGCTCCCGGAGCAGGTCGGGCCACCCCCGAAGGAGATCGTCGAAATGGAGGGGGTCACGACCGTGTCCCTCGCCGACCTGATCGGCATGAAACTGCGCAGCGGCAGCGCAGACCCCCTGCGGGCCCAGGACCTGGCGGACGTGATCGGACTGATCCGTCATCACCGCCTGACCGGCGGCTTCGCCCGCCACCTGGACAGGGCCCTCCGTCCCGCGTTTCGCAAGCTCGCGCGCCTGATCCAGCGGGAGGGTTCCGGGGCGTGAGCGTCCAGCGCCATCTGAGCTTTGAATATTCCCGCCTGAAGACCTGCCCGGCGGGAATTTCTGTTGCTATGCAGTGAGGAGGTTTGGACCTATGAGACGACTCGAAGGAAGGCGCGCCCTGATCACCGGGGCTGCGAGCGGCATCGGGGCCGCCTCCGCCCGGCGCTTCGCCGCAGAGGGCGCTGCGGTCGTCGTCGCCGACATCCACGAGGAACGGGGGACGGAGGTGGTCCGCGAGATCTGCGCCGCGGGCGACAAAGCCCATTTCCTGCGGACAGACACGGCAGACCGCGAGGCGTGCCGCCAAATGGTCCGGGACTCCGCCGCCCGCCTGGGCGGCCTGGACATCCTCTTCAACAACGTCACCGACGTGAGGGGCGACGACGAGGATGCGAGGTGGAACACGACCCTCGCCAGCGGCCTGGACGCGGTCTGGGCCGCCTCCATGGAGGCCGTGCCCTGCCTGGCCGGGTCAGGCAGGGGCGCGATCCTGACCACCGGATCGGTGGCCGGGGCGCGCTTCGCGTGGTCCTCGCCCGCGTATTCGGCGGCCAAGGCGGGGGTCGTGGGCCTCACCCGCTGGCTGGCCAAACATCTCGGACCTCAGGGCATCCGTGCCAACTGCATCTGCCCCGGCCTGATCGACACCCCGCGATGGCATCGGCCCGGCCAGCCCTACACCCCCACCGCCCGTCGCTGGGTCGAAATGACGCCCCTCGGCCGGGCAGGCACATCTGAAGAAGTCGCCAAACTCGCCCTCTTCCTCGTCAGCGACGAGGCGTCCTTTATCACGGGCCAGGACATCGCCATTGACGGCGGGTTCTGCGTGGGCGTGCGTTTTGAGGTGGAAAATCCCAAAGGATAAACAGGGATACGCAGGATGAGCAGGATAGAAACCGATCCTGTGTATCCCTTCGACTGCACTCAGGACAAGCCTGTGCATCCCTGTAAAACCCATGATTCGAAGACCATTTGAGAAGGGGTGGCTCCTCATCCCGCAGCCCGCGCACGCCGCCCTCTCCGGCGTCCTGGCCGGGCAGTGGGGCAACCGCGACTTCGCCCCGCCTGAGCCGAGGGCGTCGGTCCTGCTGGCCGCCGCCGAGCACGACGGCGGGTGGGCCGAGTGGGAGGCCGGGCCGGGCCTGAACGCCTCAGGGGAGCCGGGGCACTTCACGGAGATGGACGTGGAGGAACACCTGAGGATATGGCGTCAGGGCGTGGGCCGGATGGTAGGCCGGGACCCCTATGCGGCCCTGCTCGTCAGCCTTCACGGGGCCGGCCTCTACCGGGGCGAGTTAGACGGGGCGCGGGACACCCCGGAGGCCCGCCTCCAGGTCGAGGCGTTTCTGGGCGAGCAGACCGACCTCCAGCGGCAAATCCGCCGAAGCCTGAGAGAGGACCCCGTCTATGCCCAGGCCGTGGAGGAGACGGCCCTCGCGCACAACGCGCGATTGATCCAGGTGTGGGACTACCTCTCCCTCCTCCTCTGCTGCGGCCGCCCCGAGACGCAAATCATCGGCGCGGCGCCGGGCCGGTCCGCCGGGGAGCGCGTTAACCTGGCCCTCCATCCGAGGGACGAGTTCACCCTCCGCCTGAAACCCTACCCCTTCCGGGAGTCCCCCCTGTCCCTGTCCGTCAAAGGCCGCGTCGTAAGGCGCGGGCCCTTCGCGGACCGGGAGGCGTTCCTGAAAGTGTTCCACGAGGCCCCGGAGGAGACCCTCACCTTTAAGATCGAGAGGGGGAGCGCGTGGTCCGGGCGGTAATTAGAGAACACAGAGAGCACAGAGAAAGGCGAAAGGGAGAATGGGGGAATGGGAGAATGGGAGCAGGCCCTCTCCTACCCCCAACCCCCTCCCTCTCCCGTACGTACGGGAGAGGGAGGGGGCGTCAAGGGCCTTATCCACAGGCTTGGGGGAGGGCGAGGGCCTGCCTTCTGCCTTTTATTTTATGGGAGGGCGCATGCGACTCTACACCCCAGAACGCAACTATGGATGCCGCATCACGGAGGTCCTCTACCGGGGCCTCAAGACCGTCATCCTGGAGAACGAACTCCTGCGCGTGACGGTCCTGGCCGACAAGGGGACCGACATCGTGGAGTTCCTCCACAAGCCCACGGACACCGACTTCCTCCTCCGCCTCTGGCAGGGCGTGCGCGACCCCCGCAGGACGGTCCTGACCAGCGTGCCGGAGGGCGGGACCTTCCTCGACTACTACAGCGGCGGGTGGCAGGACATCCTCCCCAACCTGGGCAACGCCTGCGCGCACCGGGGGGCGCACTTCGGCCTGCACGGGGAGGTCTCCCTCATCCCGTGGGACTACGAAGTCGTCCGGGACGACGCGGAGGAGATCGCCGTCCGGTTCCGGGTCAAGACCTACCGGACCCCCTTCTCCGTCGAGAAGACCCTCTCCGTGCGGTCGGGCCGGGCCGTCCTGGACATCCGCGAAAAGATCACGAACGAGAGCCCGCAGGCCGTGGACCTGATGTGGGGCCATCACCCCACCTTCGGCCCCCCCTTCCTCGAAGAGGGGTGCGTCATCGACCTGCCCAGGTGCCGGGTCAAGACCGCCGAGTACCAGGTGGACGCCTCCAGCCGCCTGGCGATGGAACAGGACACGACCTGGCCGTTCGTGAAGACCGTGGACGGCTCAAAGGTCGACCTGCGCACCGTGCCTTCCGCAAAGGCCCGATGCCTGGACCTGGCCTTTCCTTACGACTACCGGGAGGGCTGGTACGCCCTGACGAACCCGAGGAGACAGGTGGGGTTCGGGATGCGGTGGGACGCGAAGGTCTTCCCTTACATCACCTTCTGGCAGACCTTCGGCGGAGGGGCGGACTATCCGTGGTACGGGCGGGTCTACTGCATGGCCCTGGAGCCCTGGTCCTCCTACCCGCCCGTGCTGTCGGAGGCCGTGAAGCGCAAGACGCAGATCCGCCTCGGCCCCCACAGGTCCATCGAGACCGAGTTCCGGGCCGTGGCCTACGCCGGCGCAAGGCGGGTCCGGCGGATCACGCCGGAGGGGAAGGTGATACCCGCATAAACGTGGGGGCGCGGCATGCCGCGCCCCTACCTCAACAGCTTCTCCAGCTCCCCCATCACCTCCGCCTCCACCGGGATCCCCCCCTTCAGCCGGCGCTCCCGCTCCCGGAAGGCCCGCTCGCCGGGGATCAGGACCTC
>CAYRZX010000080.1:0-22299 GCA_964428665.1 uncultured Gemmatimonas sp. | reverse complement strand
CCAGCGGCTCCACCTCATCGGGCAACCTCACAGGACGGGCCATGTCAGCACCTCCTCAGGGTATAATCACCACTCCCAGCGCCTCATTCGGCCTCTGAATCAACCTCTCGCACGCCTCCGGCGCCTCGTCGATCGGCGTCCGATGCGTGATCAGAGGCTCAACCCTCAGCCCTCCCTCCTGCATGAACCGCAGACACTCCTCCAGGTTGCGCCGCGTCGTCCACGGCACGAACACCGGCGGGTAGTCCTTCCCGTGCTCCCACGCCTCGTCGTGATACCCCGGACCTGTCCGGGCCGCGCTCCGCACATCGAGATTCCCCAGGGCCGCCGCAAACGTGTGTTCAACCTTCGCCCCGCCCACAATCACGATCCGCCCCATCCGGTGCGTGTCCGGCGCCAGCTTCATCATCTGCACCAGCATCTTGAACGCCTCCGTCCCGTCCCCCCCGAACGCAACGACCGCCGCGTCCAGGCCGTAGCCCCGCGTGAACGCCTTCGCGGCCTCCACGGCGTTCTCCTCCTGCGCGTTCACCGCCCGGTGGACCCCCGCCTTTAGCGCCCGCTCCAGGCGCATCGGCAGGCGGTCTATGGCCATCACGTGGCACCCGCTCAGCCTCGCCCACTGGCACGCGAACTGCCCCACCGGCCCCAGCCCCACCACGGCCACATTCTCCCCCAGCTCCAGCTCCGCCCGGCGGATCGCGTTGAGCGCCGTGGCCGCCAGGCAGCTGAACGCCGCGTGCTCAAAGCCCACCCCCTCCGGCATCGGCACGGCCATATTCCTCGGCACGCACGCAGACGAGGCGTGCTGCGCGTACCCGCCCCCCATGCACGCCACCCGCGTCCCGACCGGGATGTCCCCGCACCCCTCCCCCTGCCCGATCACGACCCCGGCGTTCCCGTACCCGAACGCCCTCGGCGGGCCCTCCGTCGGACTCTGCCTCCGGCGCGCCACGCCCCCCAGCTCCGTGCCGGGGCTGATCAGGCTCGCCTTCACCTCCACCAGGACCTGCCCCGGCCCCGGCGCGGGCACAGGCTCCTGCTCCACCGAGATCCTCCCCCGCCCGTCGATCGCCACGACCTTCCGCATCTTCTCCGACATCCGATCCCTCCTTAAAAAAAGCCTCACCACAGAGAACACAGAGAGCACGGAGAGGAGCCGAAACGGAGAACCGGAGAGCCGGAGAACCGGGGAAAAGAATCTCCCCGTTTCACCGTTTCCCCCTTCTCCGATTCGTTTTTGCTTCTTACAGCCACGCCAGCTCCGCGACCACCGGCAGATGATCCGAGTGCGCCCACTGTCCGGGGACCCTCGGCTCCTCCAGATAGAACCCCGGCCTTCGGACCACCTCCGCCATCACCAGACGCCCTGAAAGCGCCGGGCTCACGTAGATGTGGTCAATGGCGTGCTGTCCAATCGTCGGCTTAAGCCCGCCTCCGACCCGCTCCATCGCGTTCACAAAGCCCCGCCCCTTCAGGCGCCGGTGCAACTCCTCCTCCACCTCGCAGTTGAAGTCCCCCAGCACGATCACATTCGGCGTCTCCGCCGCCAGCACGGCGACCCGCTCCTCCACGAGGGCCGCCTCCGGGGCCCGCCGCGCGCGCCGGTCCTCCCCGATCCCCGGATACAGGTGAATGTCCACCACCCAGAGCCGCTGATTCCCCCCCACCTCCAGCAGCGCCGCCCCGGCCACCCGGCTCAGCGGACGATCCCCCGCGTCCGGCGCAAAGTGGCTGAAGGTCCTCGACTCCAGAATCGGGTAGCGGGTCAGCAGATGCCCCGGCCACCCGCACGGGGACAGGAACGTCGCCAGGCGGACCCCCATCGCCCTGGCCACCCGCTGGATCTGCGGGAAAGGGACCCCCTCCTGCAGCGCCAGGGCGTCGCACCCCAGCCCGCCAAAGACCCCTGCGAAATGTTCTGCGGCCCGCTCTCCCATCCGGTCCCCGATGACCTTCTCCGACTCCTCCGGCGGGTAGCCCCGCAGCCCCAGCACGTTGTACGTCCCTATCCTCATCTCACGCTCCGATCTTCTCCCGCGCCTCTAAGACCTTCGCGACCACCGCCTCCACGTTCTCCTCGTCCGCGAACGGCGACAGGATGTAAGACTTAAGCGCCACCACCGGCTCCCCGTAGGCCGTGCGGCGGTAGCACTCGGTCAGGGAGATCACCACCCCCCGGCCTGCCATCGCCTCGTCGTGGACGTAGTCCGCGATCCGGCGGTTGTAGTCGTTGTGCCGCAGCAGGACCTCCCGGAACGCCGGGTCCGTCAGCTCCTGGTCCTTGATCTCAAACGTGTCCACCCCGTCGGGGTACGCCCGGAACAGCGTGACCGTCCCGAAATTGTCCCGGTTGAGCACCGTCGTGGCCGCGTGCCCCTCTAAGTGCTCCCGCAGGAGCTGCGCCATCTCCACGAGATGCCCCAGGATCGCCTGCCACCCCTGCCTCCCGAACAGCTTCAGGTTCGCCAGCGCCGCCAGCACGCCCGAGCCGCTGCGCGACGTCTCCAGCGTGTACATCCCCGGACGATGCTCGCCGGAGTGGTAGAGGTAGGGCATCTGCTCCGGGCTGCGCCCCAGCAGCCTCAGGTCGTCCCCGTCCCTGAACAGCGCCAGGCTGGAGATGTAGGGCGTGAACCCGGTCTTGTGGAAGTCCACCCCCACCGAGTCCGCCAGGCCCAGGCGCCGGATGCGGTGGCACGCCCCCGCCAGCGCGCGCACCGTGCGCGGCCGGAACCCGAGCGGATTCCCGTCGAACGGGTAGTCGTTGAAGACCGACCACGCCCAGCCGATCACCGCGTCCGCGTGCACGTGCGGGCGATAGGGCAGCCGGAACTCCTCGACCAGCGCGTCCCGCAGCCGCACGATCTCCTCGATGTCGTCCAGCCCGAAGGCGTCCGTCGTGCCCAGGGTGCAGACGATGCCCGCCACCCTCCGCCCGGCCGTCAGCGCCGCCCGCGCCGCCTCCCCTAAGGCCCGGACATCCATCTCGTTGCGCAGGTTCGTCGGGATCGTGACCAGGTTCTTCGCGCCCAGGCCCAGCCAGCCCGCCACGTTGTACCGGCAGTAATGGCTGCCGTCGCTGGCGAAGACCACCGCGTCCTCCCGCACCCCCTGCTCCATCGCGCCCGGCAGCGCCTTTTCGACCCCCACCTTCATCGCGTAGAGCGTCGTGCCCGTGCCCCCGAAGGTGAAGGCACCCGCCGCCCGCGCCGGGTCGTAGCCGACCAGCGCCGCCGTCATCGCCGCCGCCTCCACCTCGGCCAGCGCAAACCGGTGGCTGTGCTCCTCCGACGCCAGGTTCGGGTTGCACAGCCCCGCCAGGATAACGCCGACCAGCGAGGCGATGGAGGGGGGCGGCACGACGTTCTGCTGCGTGCGCGGGTGCCCCCAGACGGTCATGCCCCCCAGATAGCCGACCAGCGACGCCGTCACCTCCTCCAGCGACGCCCCCTCCTCCGCCAGCCGCGCCGCGCGGGCGGCCTCGTAATCTAAGGTCCCCCCTGCGCCCAGAATCGGCAGGTCCCCCTTGAGGGCGTCCACCATGTCCAGCGCGCGCATGACCGTGTGGACCACGTAGGAGTCGTGAACGCGGTCGCTCACCGGCTGCGGAAAGGCCAGGCGAATCTTGTTGAGGATGTCTCGGTAGTGCACGGGAAGGCCACCCTCCTTTCTCCGGGGGCGGATGCTACGACGAATCGTCAACGGTTATCCCCTCACATCTTAAAAAAAGAAAAGGCGATGTCAAGCGCCATTTTCATCAACGGGAGGAGGGGGTGAGCGCGTCTCTTGTGCCGCGCTTGCGCCTGTCGCCCCGACAGTGTATATTATGACTTGCTATGAATCCCAAATGGACCCTTCGCCGGGCCTGGCCCTTCGGCCTGGTGCTCCTGGCCCTCCTCGGCGCGGTCATTTATCTCTCCCGCGCGCCTCGTCCCGCCTCCATCCCCCCCGCCCCGGACACGGCGCGAGCGCCGCAGGGCCCCCCTCCGGACCCCCTCAACGCAGGTCAGGCTGCGGAGGCGACCCTCCGGAAGGCCCTCTCCTCCGGCGCGAACGCCGCCACCGCCCGGCGCGACCTGGGCATCTCCCTCGCCCGGCAGGGCCGCCTCGACGAGGCCGCGAAGGAACTCGAACGTGCCGTGGACGCCGACTCCGGGGACGCCGACGCCTGCGCGGACCTCGGTCTCGTCTACGCAATGCAGAACCGCCAGGACGCGGCCGTCAGCGCCTTCCAGCGGGCCGTCGCGATAAATCCGGAGTTCGTGGAGGCCCACCACCACCTCGGCGTCGCCTGCGCGCAGCAGGGTCAGATCGACTCCGCGGCAGCCGCCTTCCGGCGGGCCATCCGCCTCAGGCCCGACTATGCCCCGGCCTACGCCGGCCTCGGCCTGCTCTGCCAGAAAACGGGAAAGACGGAGGAGGCGATCGCGCTCTACGAAAAACTGATCGCCCTGGACCCCCGCGTCCCGCACATCCGGAACGACCTCGGCGCCCTCTACGCCAGCCGGGGCGACCTGCCTAAGGCCGTCGCCATCTGGCGAGAGGCCTTCCGGGCGGACCCGTCCGACGCCCGCGTGAAGGCCAACCTGGAGCGGGCCGAAAGACTCCTGTCAGAGCGCCCATGAAAGGGGTGAGCCTTCGCGCAATTGGGGTCGGCCTCCTGGCGGCCTGCGCCCTCAACCTGCTCGTCATTTATGTGGAGTACATCGCCCACGCCTCCCGCGTCACGCTCAGCCACTTCCCCATCGCCCTGGCGATGGCCTTCCTGGGCGTTGTCCTCCTCCTCAACCCCCTGGTCAAACGCCTGCATCGTCCGTGGGCCTTCTCCCCGTCGGAGGTGCTGACCATCCTGGCCATGGGCGTCGTCAGCGCCGCGATCCCGAGCGTGGGCCTGGGGGGCTACATGCTGGGGGTGATGGCCAGCCCTTACTACTTTGCCTCCCCGGAGAACGGATGGGCCGCCCACCTGCACGACCACATCCCCGCGTGGATCGCCCCCCCGAACGACCACAGGGCGATGCGCTACCTGTTCGAGGGGCTTCCAGAGGGGAGCGAGGCGCCGTGGGCCGTCTGGGCCGGCCCGGCCTTCGCCTGGATGGCGCTGGCCTGCGGCATCGCCTTCCTGTCCATGTGCCTGGCCGTGATGCTGCGCCGGCAGTGGGCGCGACACGAGCGCCTGATCTATCCCGTGCTGGTCCCGGCGGTGGAGATGGCCGCAGGGTCCGACGGCCCCGGCGTCCGACCCGTCTTTGCGCAGGGGAGGGTCTTCTGGGCGGGGTTCGGGGTCTCGTTCGGGATCGTCTGCTTCAACATGATCTCCTACTTCAGGCCCGGCTTCCCGCAGGTCCCCAACATCACCTGGGGCCCCTGGATCAACATCGGACAGCAGTTCCCCGGCGTCTGGTCGCGCATCAACCTGTACACGATCAGCTTCAGCTACTTCGCCAACCTCGACCTCCTGTTCAGCCTCTGGTTCTTCGACCTCCTGTTCATCCTCCAGGCGGGCGTCCTGAACCGCCTCGGCTTCGACATGTCCACCGTCGAGGATGGGGTGGGGAAATACGCGACGGACACCTACCGGTGGCAGACCTTCGGCGCGTTCGCCGTCCTCGTCCTGTGGGGGCTCTGGACGGCCAGGCATCACCTGCGGGCCGTGGCCCGGAGGGCGTTCGGCGCGAGCGCGGCCGCCGACGACTCGGAGGAGATGCTCTCCTACCGGGTCGCGTTCTTCGGGTTCTGGACCGCCCTCGCCTTCGTCTTCCTCTGGCTCCGGGCGTCGGGGATGGAGGCGAAGGTGGCCCTCGCCTACGTCCTGGCGTCCCTCATCGTCTACCTGGGGGTCGCCCGCGTGGTCTGCGAGTCGGGCCTGATCTACGTGGGCACGCCGCTGGAGCCCCAGGTCTTCACGGTCGAGGCCCTCAACGCCCGGTCGATGTCCGCGGCCAGCCTGACGGCCCTGGCCTTCTCGAACGCCCTCTCCTCGATGAGCAAGGGGCTGTTCATGACGGCCTTCTCCCACGCCGCTAAACTAAGCGACCTCATCCGGGGAAACCGGCGGGCCGTGGGCGTGGGGGTCGCCCTGGCGTTTGTCGCCGGGTTCATCACCACGGTGCTGGCGACGCTCTCCCTGGGGTACAGCATAGGGGCTTACAACTTCAACGACTTCCCGTTCTCCCGCTACAGTCAGTCGGGCTTCTACCGGAGCGTGGCGCTCATCAAGGACCCGGAGCCGCGCCACGTCGAGCGATACCTCCTCTGCGGCATCGGCGCGGCGGCCATGTCGGGGCTGACGTTCCTGAGGTACCGCTTCCCGGCGTGGCCATTCCACCCCCTCGGCTTCGCCATTTCAGGGACCTTCTTCGCCCGGCTGTCCACGTTCACCATCTTTCTGTCCTGGGGGATCAAGCTGCTCACCCTCAAGATCGGAGGGGTGGCGTTCTACCGGCGATGCCGCCCGTTCTTTCTGGGGCTGCTGACGGGCTACATCCTGGGGGTGGGGCTGTCCGTCCTCGTGGATGCGGTCTGGTTCCCTGGGCAGGGGCACCAGATCCACGCCTATTGAGCTGGATCAATTCACCATACGAGTTACGCATCTGGCCCCTGAAGGCCCAGGACTGTAGGGGCGACCGGTGGTCGCCCGGCGATTCAATTTGACAAGGCCGATGCGCGATCACCGATCGCGCCTACAACGACGTACAGATCGCCTGATTCTGGGCCAGATTCGGCCAAGTGCGTAACTCGTATTACCCTTCCCCATGCGAGGAGTTGCCATGCAGGCTGTCATCCTGGCGCTCGCGGTCCTCTCCGCCCCGCTGCTGATCGTCAGCGCGGCGCTCGGCTACGCGACCGCTTACGGCGTCGTGTCCGTCGGAAGGCACATCACCGTCGCCCTGATCGCGACCCTGATCGTCCTGCTCTCCCACACCGTCACGATCTTCTACTTCGTCGGCGCCGGGTCCGCCATCGAGCGCGAGACCGAGGAGCGGGGCCTCGACCGGCTCTACCTGAACGAGGCGAAACGGTTCAGGAGACGCCTCTTCCCCTGGGCGCTTGCCGCCACCTTTCTGACCATGTTCGCGGCCATGTTCGGCGGGGGCGTCCACGCGCGGGCCATCCCCCCCCTCGTCCACCACCTCCTCGCCCTCCTCACCCTCGTCTCCAACGGCGTCGCCCTGGCGCGGGTGCCCGGCGCCCTCATCCGGAGCAACCAGCTCCTCGACGCAACGGCCACCGCCGAGGGGACGAAGCAGGTCAAGAGAGAATAAGGACTGAACGCTGTCATGAAAAAGAGACCTTCCAAGAAGCTCTGGGCCGGGCGGTTCGAGAAGGAGACGGACCGGCTCATGGAGCGGTTCAACGCCTCCATCGGGTTCGACCGGGAGCTGTACCGGGCGGACATCCGGGGGGGCATCGCGCAGGCGCGCGGCCTGCGGCGGGCGGGCATCCTGTCGAAGGCGGAGTGCGACCGGATCGTCAAAGGGCTCCGGCAGGTGGAGGCGGAGATCGCCGCAGGGCGGCTCGCGCTGACGGACGACCTGGAGGACATCCACACGGCCGTGGAGCGCCGGCTGACGGAGATCGTGGGCCCGGCGGGCGGCAAGATTCACACGGGCCGCAGCCGGAACGACCAGGTGGCTCTGGACGAGCGGCTCTATCTCCTGGAGGCCATCGGCCGGGTCGTCTCCCTGATCGAGCGGGCGCAGGGCGCGCTCCTCGGCGTGGCCGAGGCGCACTTGGACGCGGTGATGCCGGGCTACACGCACCTCCAGCAGGCGCAGCCGGTCCTGTTCTCCCACTACGTCATGTCCCTGTTCTGGGCGCTGGAGCGGGACAAGGGGCGGTTCCGGGACGGACGGGGGCGGGCGGACCGGATGCCGCTTGGCGCCGGGGCCGTCGCCGGGACGGCGTTTCCGGTGGACCGGCAAGCCCTCCGCAGGGACCTGGGGTTTGCGGGGCTGACGGAGAACAGCATCGACGCAGTGAGCGACCGGGACTATCTCCTGGAGTTCCTGGCCGCGGCCGCGATCCTGATGGCCCACCTGAGCCGGTACTGCGAGGACCTGATCGTCTGGTCGTCGTCGGAGTTCGGGTTCGTGGAGGTGGACGACGCCTTCGCGACCGGGTCGAGCATGATGCCGCAGAAGAAGAACCCGGACGCGCTGGAGCTCATCCGGGGCAAGACCGGGCGCGTGTACGGCAACCTGGTGGCGCTGCTGACGGTGATGAAGGGGATCCCGCTGGCCTACGCGAAGGACATGCAGGAGGACAAGGAGCCGCTGTTCGACACGGTCGAGACCCTGGGGACGGTCCTGGAGGTCTTCGCGCGCGTCTATGAGACGCTCCGGGTGCGCCGGGACCGGATGCGGGCGGCGATCCAGGGGATGACGCTGGCCACGGACCTGGCGGACTATCTGGTGAAGAAGGGCGTGCCGTTCCGGGAGTGCCATCATATCGTGGGGGGGCTGGTGCGGGAGGCCATCGCGCGGGGGAAGGACCTGCGGGACGTGCCGTTTGAGGCGTTCCGGGAGCAATCGGCGCTGTTCGGGCGGGATGTCTACGATCTCCTGACGCCGGAGCGGAGCGTGGCCCTGCGGGACGCGCCGGGCGGGACCTCGCGCCGGTCCGTGCGGGCGCAGATCGCGAAGGGGAAGCTGTTGTTGAAAAAGTAGGGGCGACCGGCCGGTCGCCCCTACAGCATTATTCCACAACCCTCACCAGCGTCCAGCCCGAGACCTGGGCGTTCGTCTGCAGGTCCCTCACCATCAGGCTCAGCTTCTGAAGCCCCATCTGGGCCTGCCGGACGTCCACCCGGAGGGTGCGCGGCTCCTCCGTGCGCCCCCCCTCGTAACGCAGCGTGATCGTCGTGCTGAAGGCCTTCCGGGTCAGCCCCAGCTCCCGCGCCCGCTCCGGCGTCAGACGCATCGGATGGTCTATCCGTTGCCCCTCCTCGCGGGCCTCGGCCTGGTATTCCACCCGGTATTCCACCACCTGCCCGTCGGAGGCCGGAGGCCGGAAGAGGTCCGTCGTCCCGCCCCAGGTGTCGATGCCAGGACGGTACACGACCGCGTGCACCGGCGGCGTGGATTTGGGGACCGGCGTCCCGCCCGGCGCCGGGAAGAGGCGCAGGTCCACCTCCTGGGGATGGGGCCGGCTCAGGGTGTAGGACACCTCGTAGGCCGTGCGCCCGTCCGCGCCGGGCGTCAGGCCGTAGACCTCAAAGTACACGGCCACGTCATCCGTCACCCGGTAGATGCGCAGCGGATGGGCGTCCACGGCAAAGGCCGCGCGCGACGACTCCTCCTGTCCGATGCGCCGGATGTCCCGCGCCAGCAGGATGTCGCTCAGGCAGAGCCCCGGATGGGCGAACCGGCGCACATCCACCTCGCGGCGGAACTGCCCGATGCGGCCCGACCGGTGGTCCTTCACCTCCCCGACCGCCGTGTACCGGCCCGGCGGGACCGTCCAGCGCGTCTCGTCCACCGTGTAGACCCGGCCCCGATGGTCCTCATTCACGCGCCTGGGCGTCGCGTCCCGGACCACGTCTCGGGAGACCTCCACCAGGACGCTGTCTAACAGGAAGGCCCCCCGCTGTGTGTCCACCCCGTAGCGATTGCCCACGCGCCGGTAGCGCAACTCATCCACCGGCAGGGCGTAGGAGGCCTCCAGCCGGACCCTGCCGTCCGCCTCCCTGAACGCCGCGACCTGGTGGGGGAGGTCGTACTTCTGGTCCTCGTAGGGGTCCAGATACCGCCCCGGGTGGCGGGCATACAGCTCCTTCTTGTCGGAGACAGGGGAGCGTTGCGCCGGGTCCCGGTAGGACTCGAACCGCCAGTGGTCCAGCCCGTCCCAGTTCTGGAACGTGACGTTGAACCCCTCGTAGGACCAGGTCTCGTGGTAGATCTGCCCGACCTCGTTGGGTCGCAGGACGGTCCGGCCCAGATAGCGCCCGTAGCGGATGTAGACCTGCCCCTGCTCGGTCTTCCACCCCGGAACCCCCTCCTCCGGCCGGCTGAAGCGCAGGTTGGCGTAGGCCACCCGGCCGTAGTGCTCCATCCGGCGCTCGTTGAAAGGGGTCAGCAGGAGGGGATCTCGCCGCCCCCAGAAGTCCGTCAGGCCGGGCGTGTCCGTCCAGACCGCCGCGGAGGCCGTCTGCGCCTGGCGGGCCAGGGCCTTCTGCTCGTCCGCAGAGGCGATGTCCTCCACGGACTCCATCACGCCCCGCGCCTCGGCGGACATGTGCTTGAGCGCCTTCTCATAGGACTCGGCGGCCAGTGCGAGTTCCCCCAGAGCCTGGTATCCCAGCCCCTGATAGAGCAGGGCGTCCTCATCGTCGGGATGGCGCTCCAGGTACTGCCCGGCCACGATCACGACGCTGTCGGGCCGGCCCTCCTCGTAGTGGAGGAGACAGAGCCGGGCCACGCTGGGCCTGTGGTCGGGGTCCGCCGCCAGGGCGCGGTTCAGGTAGTCGAGGGCCCGGTCCCGATCCTTCTCGCCAAAGCTGCGAAGGGCCATGACGTGGACATCGTCCTGGAGGAGAGAGGCGGGGAGGTCCGCGCTGGCGTCGTCCGCGAGTACGGGTCGCGTGTTTATGTACATGTTCAGATAGCGGAGCATGCCCAGCAGAAAGTAGCGGGCCGCGCCGGAGGCGGCCTCGGCAACGGATTGTCTGTCCGGCGCGCGCATGAGGATGCGCTCGTAGCGCCGGCGGGCCTCGCCGGGCATGCCCTTGCGCCAGAGGAGGTCCGCGTAGGTCAGGTTGTATTCGACGTTGTCCCAGTCCCGTTGCAGGGCCTCCTGCAGCTCGACCTCGGCGCTCATGCGCGAGGCCACAGTCCCCTGCTCGATGTAGCACCGGGCGAGCGCGTGGTGCGCCGGGGCGTGCCTGTAGCTTAGCTTGAGCACCTGCTTGAACCGCCGGATGCGCTCCTTGAGGGGGAGCCCGGCGGCCTCCCGGATCGCAACGGCGTAGAGCGAGTCGGCCTGCGCCCGGCGCTCTTTGGAGACCCCCCACGCAGACGCGGGGGCGGTCCAGCAGAGGGTTATGGAGAGAAGAAACAGGAAGGTGTGACGGATGGGGACCATGGCGGAATTCTCCACTATGGCATTTTGGTCAGGGCCTCGCGCATCGCCTGCGCCATTTGTTTCGGCCCCACGGGTTTCTCCAGGTACCCCATAATCCCCTGGGGGACCTGAGTCCTCCCTTCTCCTCTCAGCGGATACCCCGTCATCATCACCACCCGGACCCCGGGGTCTCTCTGTTTCAACGCCTCCAGCAGGTCCATTCCGCCCATCTCCGGCATGACCATGTCCGTCAGCACCAGGTCCACCTCGTCGCGGCGCGAGTCGTAGGTAGTGAGCGCCTCCTGTCCGTTGCCCGCCGTGAGCACCCGGTAGCCCAGGTGCTTGAGCATGCTCGCGACCGCCTGGCACACCACCATCTCATCCTCCACCACCATAATCGTCTCCCCCTGGCCCTTCGGGATGTCGGCGTCCGCCTGCTGAGGAGTTGCGTGCGTCTTGACGACCTTCGGGAGATAGATCGTGAAGGTCGTCCCCTTTCCCACCTGACTCTCCACCCCGATCTCCCCCCCGTGCTGCTTCACGATCCCGTAGACCTGCGCCAGCCCCAGCCCCGTGCCCTTCCCGACCTTCTTGGTCGTGAAGAAGGGCTCAAAGATGTGGGCTATCACCTCCGGCGGCATCCCTGTGCCCGTGTCCGACACCGTCCAGACCACCCAGTCCCCCGGCCCCATCTCGGGCAGGGGGGGCCGCTCGCCCTCCGCCACCATCAGGCTGGAGAGGCCGATGCGCAGCTCTCCCCCCTCCGGCATGGCGTCGCGGGCGTTGACCGCTAAGTTGGTGATCACCTGCTGCAGCTGCGTCAGGCTCGCCTGGATCACGCAGTTCTCCGGCCCGAACCCGGTCACCAGGCGGATGGTCTCCGGGAGGGTCCGGTCCAGCAGCTTGACCACCTCTTTCAGGAAGGGCGCCAGGTCCACCGGCTGCCGCTCGACGACGGTCTTCCGGCTGAAGTCCAGGATCTGCCGGATGAGCTGCGCGGCCCGCTTCCCCTGCGAGGAGATCGTCTTCAGATGCCCCTTCGCCGAGTCGGTGAGGTCCTCCTGCATCTCCAGCAACTCGGAAAACCCGATGATGCCCATCAGCAGGTTGTTGAAGTCGTGGGCGATGCCCGCGGCCAGTTGCCCCACCGCGGCCAGCCGGTCCTGCTGCTGCATCCGCTCCTGGAGTTCCCGCTCCTGGGTCACCTCCCGCATCACCAGCACCCACCCGCCCTCCGCCCGCCCCTCCGCGACGGGTCGCGCCTCGACCTCAAAGACCCGCTGCGATCCCTCCGGCGTCACCTCGTGGGCCAGCCCGTCGGGGCGGGGCGCCAGGATCTCCTCCACCGCGCGCCCGCCGATGCAGGAGACCAGGTCGCCCACCTCCGCCGCCTGCCCCAGGGCCTTCAGGTACTCCCGGACGGACGGGTTCGCCACGATCAGCCTCTGCTCCGCATCCAGCAGGCAGACGCCTTCGGGCAGGCGCTCCACCAGGCCGTCCATCCGCTCATAGAGCACCTGGAGTTCAAAGGTGCGCTGGCGGACGCGCTCCTCCAGGCCGGTGTTCAGGTCTTTTAACTCCTTCTCGCGCTCCCGCAGCCTCTCCTCCACGCGCCTGCGCTCGGCGATTTCGGTCTTCAGGTCCGAGTTGGCCCTGCGCAACTCCTCGGTGGCCCTGTCCACCTCCGTCCTGAGCGCCTCGTTCAGCCGCTGCATCTCGTCAAAGACCTGGACGCTGCTGAGCGCGACGGACACCTGATCGGCGATGAAGGCCATGAGCCGCTCGTCCTCGGCGCTGAAGGCGCGGCGTCGGGGGTGGCTCAGGTTGAGGACGCCGACCACGTTGTCCTCGATGATCAGGGGCAGACAGAGGAGGGAGGCGATGGGGCCGGCGGCCCGCGAGGCCACGACGAACCGGCTGTCCCAGGAGATGTCGGGGATGGAGGCCGCCCGGCCGTGCTGCGCCACCCACCCGGCGATGCCCTCGCCCAGGCGGAAGCTGCTCCGCGAGTTGTGGGTGAGAGGGTAGTAACTGACGGCGGCGTCGGTCTGGCCCCTGGCCGCCTTGACGGCGAGTTCGCCGGTCTCGCGGTTGAGAAGCATGAGGGAGCAGTTTTCGGCGTTGGTCTCCTCTAAGATGGTGTCGATGATGGTCTCGAAGACCCTGCGGACGTCCCGGGCGTATTTCAGCGAGTCCCCGATCCGGCGGGCGATCGAGAGGTCCCGGATCTTCTCCTCGAACAGCTGCGAGGCCTGCGCCAGCTCGTCCTGGAGCCCGTGAATCCGGGGGATCGCTTTGGTGGCGGGCTCTATCACGTGGCAGAGGTCATCCTGGAGACCAACCATTCGGTCACTCCTGAAAAAATGTGTGGGCGGCAGGGGCGCGATTCATCGCGCCCCTGCCGCGCCCTTGCGCCTGTTCTGAAACTGACTACCAGCCCGTATCCCCTTCGGGGGCCCAGTTGTCGCCCATCGAGTAGACGGAGAAGCCGGGGACCTGCAGAAGGATCACCGTCTCCCCGTCGTCGTAGGAGAGGTTGACCGGGATGGTCTCCACGGTGGAGCCGTGGATGTGGTAGGCCAGAAGTTTACTGGCATCTACCCTTCCCCGCACGACGATCCTCAGGCTGGCCGGCGGCCTGAAAACAAGGCCGGAGGGGGAGAAGGTCACCGCCATGTCCTCCAGAGCGGTGCCGACAGAGACGCCCATGCTGATGTCATACTCCCTGTCGATCGCCCCCGCCCTCACCTTGAAGGTCACCTCTTTCACGTTCACGGCAGCGCCGCTGCCGGAGTCCTCAAACTCGACCTCCAGTTCAGCGTTCCGCCTGGGGTAGAACCTTTTCGAGACCTTCCTGTAGGCGACCGGCTTGGCCGCCCGGACCTGCGCCTTCGACAGGCCCGGCGCTCTCGGCGAGAGGACGATGGCGGACAGGTCACTGTCCGAAGGGCCTTTTCCGCCCTCTTCCGTGAGGGCGGCTGCCGGGGCGATGGGCTGCCGGTTCAGGCCCCCGCACCCGACCAGCAGGGTCCCCAGCGCCAGCGTCAGGAAGGCCGCGCTTATGGTGATACTGCGTTTTAACATGATATCTCCTGAGAAATGACGAATCGATGCGTAGGGGCAAGGCATGCCTCGCCCCTACATTTAGTACAGCTCTCCGACACTACCGGCCTCCGGCGCCCAGTCGTCCCCCATCACGTAGATGGAGAAGCCGGGGACCTGGATGGTGACCTGCCACCGGTTCCCCCCGAGGGGGGTGACCTTGTGCGGAACCGTCGTCACCTTGCCGTTCGACTGGATGTGGTAGGCCTGGAGCTTTTGCGCGTTCACAGGTCCGGACAGGACGACCGTCAGCGTGGCCGCCAGAAGGGGCTTAAAGGTCAGGCCGTCGGGGCTGAAGTCGAACTTCGCCTCGCTCAGGAGGGCGCCGGTGGAGGCCTCCATCCTGATAAAAGCCGCCTGAGCGAGCGCCCCCTTCGCCGCACTGAACGTCGCCTGCTCCACCCGGACCGTCCGAATATCGCCATACGCCGGAAAGCTGACAGACAGCGAGTCTTCCCGATCCGGGTAGAACCACCCCTTATCCGTACGGGTATGGACGATCTTGGCCAGTCGAGGCAGGGCCTTCGACGACGACGCCCGGTCGGGGGCGAGGGGCTGCTGATTCAGGCCCCCGCACCCGAGCAGCAGGACCAGCGTCAGCCCTGCGATGGCCGCTATTCTGGTGATACAATGTTTGGACATGACATCTCCTGAACAATGCATGGACATGATATCTCCTGAGAAAAGGTGTATGGGTCTCCATCTTGCAGAAAGGCAAGACGGCTCATCTCAGGAGTTTCCCGTTTCCGGACTCCGCCACGAGAGACGCAGAGAGGACGGCCTCCGAAGGGGCGTGGTCCTGGAAATACGACCTGTGCGCGTCCACGGCGGGGACGCCGTTGTTCCCGTCGAGGGCGTCGATCAGGCGCTCCACCTCGGCCACGTCCGCCTGCGCCCCCAGCTTCCGGAACCCGGCCAGGGCGGCCTTGAAGGAGGTCTTGGCCTCCGTCGCGTGGCCCCTGAGCGCGTGCAGCTTGCCCAGGTCCCGGTGGGTCTCGGCCAGGTTCAGCGGGTTGCTATACTCCTCGTTCAGACGGAGGCTGTCCTGGAACAGGCCGACGGCCGTGGACCAGCGCCGGCGCAGCGTGAAGAGCCTGCCCAGCAGCCGGTAGGTGTCCGCCTCGCCGAGGCGGTTCTCCGTCTTCCGGTAGATGTCCATGGCCCGGGCGCAGCAGAGGGCCACCATGGAGGTATCCCCCAGCTCCAGCATTATCTCGGCCCGGCCCAGGTAGATGTTGGCCATGATGTCGAGCAGCCCGTGCTCCTGGGCGATGTCGAAACCGCGCTCGTAGCAGGCTATCGCGGCGTTCCAGTCCCGCCGGTCCGCGTGGGTCATGCCCAGGTTGTGATACGCCCGCGCCATTCCCAGGCCATATCCGGCCTCCTCGAAGATCTTGAGGCAGGTCTGATACCTCGCCACCGCGCCGTCGAAGTCCCCGCGGATGGTGGCCAGGACGGCCAGGCTGTTGATGGCGTTGGCCACGATCTGCTGGTCGCCGATCCGCCGGGCCATCTCCAGCGCCTCCTCGTAGGCCGCCGCCGCCGCGTCGTAGTCCCCCTGCTCGTGGAACACGATGCCACGCCCCACCAGGGCGCGCGCCTGACCCTGTTCGTCGCCCAGCTCCCGGTAGACCTCCCGGCTCCGGTCTAAGTGGTCCAGCGCCTCCTCCCAGCGCCCCCACCGCGACAGCACCCGGCCGATCCGGTTGAGCAACATTGCGCGAGTCTCGGCGTCCTCGGGACGCCCGGCCATGTCCAGGGCCGTCTCGTAGGTCTCGCAGGCCTTCTTCAGGTGCGAGAGGCGCTCGTAGGTGCGCCCCATCGTCAGCAACTGTTGAAGGTCTCGCGAGGGGTCTTTTCCAAATGTGTCGAGGCTCTTGAAGGTCTCCATGACCTGCTCGATCTGACAGAGCCTCTCCTCCGTCGGCTGCGGTTTGGCGACAGCCGACCCGAGCAGCTCCTCAACCTGCACTTCCTTCTGGAAGTCAGTCAGATCTCGAACCAGAGCGTCGATATCTGAGATATGTTTTGCCACTTCTTCTCTCCTGGTGTTAAAATGAGGGTGATGCGGATCTGGAGCCTTCAAAGCGTCCACCCCGACGGTCGTTGCTCCGAGGCTACCATCCATAGCTCGTCTCCGTCTCCGGGGTCAGGAACTGATTCAACCACGCCGACCAGGTCGTGACCAGGGTGGTCAGATCACACTCGTCCCCCAGCGTGTAGATGGAGAAGCCGGGGACCTGAAGGGTGACCTCCCACTTGTCATGACCGTGGCGGGAGATCGTGAACGGGGTCTGCGTGACCGCGCCGTCAGAGGTGATGTGATAGGCCTTCAAACGCCCCGGGTCCACCGGCCCCCGCAGGATGAGCGTCAGCGAGGTGGGCTCGCTGAAGACCGTGCCGTCAGGGCCGAAGGCGACCGCCACATCGTTCACGGTGGCGCCGGAGTGAGCCGTCATCGAGATCGTGTACTCCTCAGGGAGCGTCCCCTTCTTCTTCTTGGCGAGCGTCCCCTTCTTCATCTTGAACTGCGCGCTCTCCACGCGAACCGTGGTGTCATCGCCATACCCCGGAAAGGCCACGTGCATCTCCCCCCCCTTGTGGGAGAACCGCCTCGCGGCGTTGCGTTCGTGGGCGGCCGCGCTGGCGGCCGACTTGGCCGCCCGGGGCGTCGCCTTGGACGGCGGAGACCCTGAAATGGCCGCAGGTTCGGGCGCGAGGGGCCGACTCAGCCCTCCGCATCCGCCTGCCAGGGCGACCCCTGACAGGGTCAGCGCCGTCAGGATTGCCCTTGTGGTTTTGCAACGTTGAAACATAACACCTCCTGATGAAAAAGCATCCACTGCCCGGCTACCGTTGTTTCTGGTCATGTGATTGAACATGGGCCTCCTTATATCCCCATATCCTCTGGTCTGGTGGATTGTCTCCCGGCTGCCGTTGTTTCCGGTTCTGCTCTGGTGTTATCGCATGGCGTCACCTCCTGAGAGGGCCTGATGAAGGGGATTGGGATGCGCCGACGCCGACCACGCAGGCCCTGGGTCTCCGCAGTGTCGGCCTCCCCCGGTCGCATCGTCCGCGCCTCCTTCCTCCTAAGTTGCAGCTAACCCGGCGTTTGCGTTAAAATTGCCCATCGGGGATAAACATATTTATGCGACTTTTATGAAATATACGTCAAATATAAAAATTATTGATTTTATTGTCAAGTGATATAAATGTAATTTTTGTAATTTTCAGGCAGACGTAGGAGCGCGAGGGTGTTATAAATCTTGTGCATGGAATGATGTTGCCTGGCGCACAGGCCCTCACCCCGTCAGGCTGCGCCTGCCACCCCTCTCCCATAAATGGGAGAGGGGAAGCCGAGCGTCAGCGAGGCGGGGTGAGGGCCAGAGCCACAGCGTTTTAATCAGGCTCTCGATATAGTCCCCTGCATAGAAATGGAAACAATAGTTCGGGGTTTTATCAGGCAGGACAGAAAACAGAAAAGAGAGGGCCGACCTCTCCGGTCAGCCCTCTCTTTTTCAGGTGGGGATATGGGGGAATACGGCGCGGTCAGCAGGTCATGCCCTTGCCCTCGCCGCCGAAGACGGCCAGGCGCTCCTCGGGGGTGGTGCGCCCGGCGCTGGCCGGGACGTAGTGGAGCTGCAGGGCCCGCCGTCGCCTGGGGGAGCGGGTGGCCGGGGAGCCGTGGTGGAGCAGGCCGTGCCAGAGGAGGCAGCCGCCGGGCTTCAGGGGCACGGCCACGATGCGGCCCGTGGCGACCTGGGTGTCGCAGATCTGCCAGTCCCGCCGCTTGAAGTGCACGACGGGGCCGTCCCGGTGGGTGCCGGGAATGACGTGCATGCAGCCGTTGTCGGGCGTGGCCTCGTCGAGCGCCACCCAGGCGCTGATGATGCAGGTGCCCATGGGGAGGTTGAAGTAGGCGTGGTCCTGGTGCCAGGGCTTTTCGCGGCCGATCCGGGGCGGCTTGAGCATGGCCTGGTTGGCGAACAGGGCGGGCGGCTCGCCCATCAGGCGGGCGAGGGCGCTCAGGAGCTTCGGGTGCTCCGCGAGGGCGTCGAGGCGCGTGTCGTAGCCGACGAAGCGGATGAGCTTGCGCACGACGTCCGGCTTCTGCTCCCTGGAGAGCGTGGGGAGGATGTCCCGGACGCTGGCCTCGAACTGGAGGCCTTTGAAGTCGGGGTTCTTCCCGTCAACCAGGTCGATGAGGCCCTCCAGGGCGTCCCGGGTCTCTGCGCCCGAAAAGGCGCGGCGGACGACCAGGTACCCCTGTTCGTGGAAGCGCCGGACGCCCTCCTCGGTCAGGTCCTCGAAGCGTTCGATGCCCTCGGCCACGGCGGAGGTGCGGTAGAGGTCCGGCGCATAGTCTGAGGGGACATAGTCGTCGAAGGCGTAGCCGGGGGATGGGGGTTGTTCCTGAGTCTGATTCATGGTCTATCTCCTTTCTGTATAGTCAAATCGTCAGGTGCGAGAGAGGGGACGCCCCGGTGGACCTCGAAGACGGCCCGAAAGGTCCGCTCCTGCCCGGCTGCCCGCAGGAGGACCGTGGACCGCCCGTCCGGAATGGGGTTTCCGGGGGTCCGGCCCGCCATCACCTCAAACGGCCCGTCTGAGGTGACCAGCAGGCGCAGGCAGACCCGCTCCGAGACCCGCCAGTCCGCGCAGACCACACCCTCCGCGGCCGTTGTCCAGCGGTTCGTGAACCAGGCGAAGGGCCCGTCCTCCGGGAGGGGCGGCAGGCCGAGGGGGTCGCGGGGCCGCGCCGCGCGCAGGGCCATCCCCCCCCGGGCGTGAAAGACCCAGGCGTAGCGATGCGGGGCGTCGGAGGCGCATCGGTCCTCGACCCGGATCAGGGGCGGCTCAAAGCGGATGCGCCGCTCCAGGCGCACCCCTTCATAGGCATCCTCCAGGACGCCCACCGCCCACCCGGGCCGAAACGTGAGGCGCGCGCGCGCCACCCTGCCCTGGTCCCGCTCGTCCACCATCAGGGTGTTGTGCGCCAGGGTGCTCCGGTAATAGGCGTGGATGTCCTTGACGGCATACCCCGCCGTCCCCGGGTCCGGGGTGATCAGCTCCCCCAGCGCCCGCAGATCAATGGAGAGCTTGTCCGGGTGGTCGTGCCCCGCGCCGTGGCGGCCGCTCCTGAAGAGGAGGTAGAAGGACCCCTCCGGCGTCTTTCCGCGAAAGACGCCGATGCCCGAGGCCCTGAGGGCCGTCGAGCGCTGGGAGAGACGCCCCGGCGATACCTCATCCGGCCCGTAGGCCAGGGCGGACAGGCTGTTGCGGGGGACGCCCTGGCCGTAGATCGCGCCCAGGACACGCGCGTAGAGGTCCGGGTTGAGCTGTCCGGCGGCATACTCGTAGAGGTGCCTGTAGACCGTCAGCGAACGCGCGCCGGGCGCGCCCAGGTCGCCCAGGCAGGGGAGACGGAGGTCCGGGTCGCAGAGCCGCACGGGGGCCTCGAACAGCCGCTCGAACCGGTTTTGCAGGTCCGGGTCCATCCCCTCTTGCCGGAGCCTCTCGAAGACCGCCACCATCGGGCAGACCGAGTAGAAGTGGTAGAAAGTGGTCCCCTCGAACCAGAAGCCGTCCACCTGCCCCTTCGCGTCCGTCCTCAGGCCGTCCCGGAGCAGGGCGGGGAGCCCCCCCTGCGGATGGCTCAGGCCCATCGCCCGCCAGTCGCCCCGGCCCATCACCTCCCCGCAGACGGCCAGGCAGGCCCCCACGTAGCAGGTCATGTTGTGGGCGCCGGTCTCCTCAAAGAACCGGATTTGCGAGGGCATGCCCGTCTCGAAGATCCCCTCCCGCACGGCCCGGTGGTCCGCCTCCGAGTAGGCGCAGCCCTCCCGCGTGAGCGAGTAGGCGTTGGCCAGGAGCATCAACACCTGGGCGTCGTAGAGGGGGTGAAAGTAGAGGGCCTCATACCGGTTCCCCTCCCGCAGGTCCCCTCTCAGAAAGAACCGGGACGAGAGGCGCATCCCCTCCGCCACCCAGGCCGCGCAGCGCTCGTCTCCCGTCAGGCCGTAGAGGACGCCGAGGCTGCGCATCATCCGGAGGGTGCGCTCGTGCGTCAGCAGGACCCAGGCGCGATGCTGGGCCTCGCCCTCGTGATGGGTCCGGTCCAGGGGGTCCAGAAACCGGTGAGGGCTGTCCGGGTCGTAGAGCAGGTGCTCGGCGGTGCGGTGGGAGTAGAAGTCGTGCCGCCAGCCGATGCGCTCCGCCGGGAGCAGAGGCGGCCCCTGAAGGACCGCGTCGGCCTCGCTCCGCATGGCCGCTATGGCGTCCGCGGCCCAGGGGAGCCGCTCCCCCTTCCGGCGCATCTCCTGGAGGCGCTCCGCCCCGAAGAACAGGGTCGGCCAGGCGTCCTCGATCAGCATCCCCGCGTCGTGGGGGGAGAGCGTGTAGGGCCACTGGAAAGCGCCCCTTCCGGGCCGGGCGGGCATGGGTTCTCCTTTCGCTGCTGAGACCTTCGAGTGCGCCAGGGGATCATACAACCTTCAAGATACATCCTCCCGTCTCCCAAATCAAGCTGTACCTTTTTTGGGGTTGACATCCGGCGTCCAACACCTTATTTTTTGGAGAACGCAGATTCTCATTCTTCCCCCTTTTCAACTCCAGAACTCCATCAGCAGTTTGCCCTCCCTGATCGAACGACTCCATCCGTGTCGCGGCGGTGATTCTCCCCCCGGTCGTCAGGCATCCGGTGAATGCAGGTGAAACGACTGGGAGGCCCGGAGAACTATGCCCGATGCGGAGGAGCTCACCTCGCGTAAGAAGGTGGCCATCCTGATGATCTCCCTGGGTCAGGACACCACCGCCGAGATCCTGAAATACCTCAACGACTACGAGATCGAGGACATCGCCCAGACCATCGCCGAACTCAAGACCGTCACCACCGAGCAGGAGGACGAGGTCCTCGAAGAGTTCGAGCAGCTCCTGATGGCCGGAAAGTACATCTCCATGGGTGGGATCGACTTCGCCCGCGGGGCGCTGGAGAAGGCCCTGGGACCCCGGCGGGCGCAGCAGATGCTCGACCGGGTGTCCGCCACCACGTCCGGGGGGTTCTACCTGCTCCGGAACATCGCGCCCAACCAGATCGCCCCGTTCATCAGCAAGGAGCACCCCCAGACCATCGCGTTGATCCTGACCCAGCTCGACCCCAGCCAGGCCGCAGGCGTACTCAACATCCTGCCGGAGGAGTTGCAGTCGGAGGTGTCTTATCGCGTGGCCACGATCGAGAACATCTCCCCGCAGGTGCTCCGGGAGATCGAGCAGAGCCTGGCCGCCGAACTCCAGGCGATCATCACCGGCCAGGTCACGGAGATCGGGGGACCGAAGAAGGTGGCGGAGATCCTGAACATGACGGGTCGCTCGACGGAGAAGGCGGTGCTGGAGAAGTTAGACGCGCAGGACCCGGAGATCGCGGAGGAGATCCGCAACATGATGTTCACGTTCGACGACATCGCGCGGCTGACGGACCGGGAGATTCAGTTGCTCCTGCGGGAGGTGGACACGAAGGACCTGGCGACCGCGCTCAAGGGGGCGCAGCCGGAGATGCAGGACCGGATCTTCTCGAACGTGTCGGAGCGGGTGAGCACGATGATCAAGGAGGAGATGGAGTTTTCGGGGCCTGTCCGGCTGAGCGACGTGGAGGAGGTGCAGTTGCGCATCGTGCAGACCGTGCGTCAGCTGGAGGAGGCCGGGCAGATCACGGTGGTGCGCGGCGAGACGCAGGACGTGTTTGTGTAGGCGCTGTAACAGAAGGCAGTCCCTCGATACGCCCCGTCCGTCCCGAGTAGCGGCTGAGAGGCCGCGTATCGAGGGACGGGGCTACTCGGGACAGACGGAAAAGTTTTGCCGTATGCCCTGAGTAGCAGTTCCTCGATACGCTCACTTTGTTCGCTACTCGGAACGGACGGATAAACCGCATCCCCGAGTAGCGGCTGCAAGCCGCGTATCGAGGGGAGGCTGCGTATCGAAGGGCAGAAGTCAGGCCCTCACCCCCTGGCCCCCTCTCCCGTAGTACGGGAGAGGGGGAAGCGAGTGTCGCGAGCGGGGGAGAGGGCCGATTTTTTTACGCCTTCCCCCCGAACCTTTTCCGGCCCGGATTCGACATGTCTCATGAAAGCCCATGAG
>CAYRZX010000079.1:0-22330 GCA_964428665.1 uncultured Gemmatimonas sp. | reverse complement strand
GCTGTTTAGAAAAGCACTTCCCTTGCTCTACAGAGTTTTGTCAATCAACCAGGGACGTCTACTAAAACGGGGATTACGACATCGGGAGGGTTGTTCGTATAGGAGGGCTTTAGAGAACCCGGAAGGCCCAGATATTCCAGGACAACACCCTGGCCACGAGCCCCCAAAGACCGCTTGACGTTGCTCCACGATCGCTGTATACTTGAGGCCAGGATAAGACCATCACGGTGAAGGGGAGGCGTTGAGCAATGTCAGTCAAGAAGAAGACCAGGTCCGCAGGCAAGAGGCAGAAGAGTTCAGCAGATGCCGCTGACCAGATGAACCCAAACGCGGACGCACGGCGTGTTTTGGGGAGAGCAAGGGCAGAGGCTGCTTTTCCTGTGGCCTCGCCCGTGTCCGCGTTGCCCCCTGGCTATGCAGAGACCCTGTCTGAACTGAAGCGGCGCATCGAGCGCGAACGCCTCCGGGTTGTCCTTTCGGCCAACGCCGCCATGGTCAGGCTCTACTGGGACATCGGACGGATCATTCTGGACCGGCAGGAGCGGGAAGGCTGGGGAGCCAGGGTGATAGACCGCCTCGCCGCCGACCTGAGACGAGCGTTCCCGGACATGAAGGGCTTTTCTCCCCGCAACCTCAAGTACATGCGGGCCTTTGCCGCCGCCTGGCCTGACCGGACAATCGTGCAAGAGGTGCTTGCACAAATCACGTGGTATCAAAACCTGGCCCTGCTGGAAAAGCTGAATGATCCGGCAACCCGCCTGTGGTACGCGCGCCAGTCGGTGACGCACGGATGGTCACGCACTATCCTGACCCTTCAGATCGAAGGGCAGTTACACCGGCGCACGGGTAAGGCCGTCACCAATTTCCCACAGACCTTGCCGCCGGCCGATTCCGACATGGCCGCGCAGGTTTTCAAGGACCCCTATCTCTTCGATTTCCTCGGCACCGCCGACCCCCGTCGCGAGGCCGAGGTTGAGCAGGCCATGGTGGACCGTGTCCAGCGATTCCTGCTCGAACTGGGAACAGGGTTTGCCTTCGTGGGGCGCCAGATCCACCTCGAAGTGGACGATGAGGACTTCTTCATCGACCTGCTGTTCTACCATCTCCGGTTGCGATGCTTCGTGGTCGTGGAACTGAAGGCCGTGCCATTTCAGCCGGAGTTTCTGGGGAAGCTCAACGTCTATCTCTCCGCAGTGGACGATCTGCTTCGTCACCCGGACGATAAGCCGACGATCGGCCTGTTGCTGGTCAAGCAGAAAAGCCGGGTCCTGGTGGAATATGCCTTGCGCGATATCCGCAAGCCCATTGGCGTGGCCGACTGGGTGACCAAACTGACCCGATCTCTCCCCAAGGAGTTGAGAGAAAACCTGCCGACGATTGAACAGATTGAAGCCGAACTATCCGGTCTGCCGCGACGCCCCGGCAAGCAAAGAAAGCAACCTCGTTAGAGCCATCAGAGGGAACAGCGCAAGGCAGCGATCGGTCGAAGGCGAAAAAGGTCCGGCCTGAATTCGATCACGCTCTGAGCCGGGGGCTGTTTCGTATAGTCCATCTTATGTGAACTTAAGCCTTTATTTTACAGATATTTAATATTTATCATTCGTTGAGCTTGGCACTGGCCAGCCGGTTCAGGCTGATGCCGGCCTCCGCTGCCTCAAGAGTTAGACGCCGATGGAGTTCAGGCGGAACCCGCACCATAAACTTGCCGCTGTAACGCCGGGTGGCAATCGGCTCCGGTACAGGCTCGTCATTCGTTTTCAGATCAGTCACGACGTCGGCAACCACTTTGCGAATCCCTTTGAGCGCGGCCTCTGGAGAGGATGCCAGCCAGCTCAGACTGGGAAACTCCGCACAGAGACCGACGTACTCGCCGTCGTCGTCCGACCACATCACCCGATAGGTATACCGGTCATTCTTAGGTGTCATGTCCTGCCTCCAGCTTCTCGATGGCTTTCAACACCTGTTTCACCTGATAGGCTTTCGCCATACCTCTGTCGTTCTGGATGTTCACCCGGGGGTCTCCCGGCCAGGGTGTTTTATACACCCGATGGCTGCTGCCGCCTTGCCGCGCCTTCCCGAAGTAGAAATCACAAACCCGGCACAGGTCGCGGAAACGGATCCCTTTGGGATTTCGCCGCATGGCGGCAACCATTTCTTCTGTCTCAGCCATGTAAGAATGATACCATTATTGATACTATTTGTCAAGTCCCTTGCTGTCCGTTCGCAGGCGACCATACAAAGCAACGGTCTGTTGTAGCCCCGCCCCGGCGCACCTCTCGCGCCGCATACCCCCGCGTCGCGAGAGAAACGCCTTCATCCCCCCAGGCGGCATCCCATCTCCTCCGGGCAGGCTGAGAACAGGGCCCTGAAAAGCGCAGGCCCCCGTTCACAGCCTGCCCTTGCCCCTCCCGGTCGGGCGCTCAAGCGGAGCGCGAACAACCCATCGCGCCCGCCTCAGCGCCCGACCAGGTGTGCCGCTTTCTCCTTGAAATGAGGGTGTGTCTAAGAAAAATGCCCACCGTAGAGAAAAAGCTGTTGACAACCGGCTTTTTTTATATTATAGTGTTGTCATTATGACAACACTAAAACAAAAACGGAACTCGGAGCTTCTAAGGCCGGTTTCAAAAAAGACTCTGGCAGAAGAAGTTGCGGTCATTCTTAAGCGCTTTATTCTGACGGAGAAACTTAAGGGGGGCGATAAATTGCCCCCGGAGCGAGAGCTGGCCACCACTTTAGGCGTCAGCCACCGGGTCGTTCGGGAGGCCTTGAGCATTCTGGCCGGTCAGGGGATTATCGGGAAGAAGCACGGGCGGGGCGCCTTTATCAGGGCATTTGATACCAACCGGCTCCAGGCTGCTCAGGCATCCTTCCTCCCCTCTCTCAACATCGCTGAATTTTACAAGCTCCGGCGCGCGATCGAGGTGGGGGCGATATGTCTTGCAGCGGAGCGGGCGACGGAAAAGGACCTGGTTGAACTGCAGGAGATTATAGAGGTCATGAAGCCCAAGGCGGAGAGGGGAGAGAGCATCACGGCGGATGAGATGCGCTTTCACCTGACCCTTCTGCGCGCCACGCACGAGGAGATCTTCTATCAGCTGGATTATCTTATCGTGGAGGCCATTCGTCTTAAGGTCTACGACAAACCCAGGAGGCTGTATCGCAACGAGAGAAACCCCAGTACGATGGTGGAACACCAGGCTATTGTAAATGCCCTGCGCAGGCGAGACGGCAAACGAGCGGTATACGAAATGCATAAACATTTCGACAGTATGATGCGGTCGGTCGGTTTTGCGGAGAAACCCGGCCGGAATCCGGGAAAGGGCCGACCGAGTCCCTCCGGGAACCCGGAACCCTGATGGGGGCCACAGGGGGGTAGATCGAGGCGCGGATGATACACCGGGGCGTGTCAGCCTATTTTTTTTAAGCAGTAAAAATAGTAGGATGAACAGAAGGAAAGGAGGCGGACCTATGAGAGGTGTGCATACCAGAGTTCTCTTTTGCGTGCTCGGCCTGTTGGTCCTGGCGTTCGCGTCTTCAACGGATGCCCAGGCGAAACACCCCTGGGGTTTCGGCAGCTTTGCCGGCTACACCTTGCCCATGTGGGGCGCCGGGGATCGGTTTTCCGGCACGGCCCAATACGGAGGAACGTGGCAATATGGGTATAGCCAGAAACTCATCATGGAGGTCGAATACCACCATTCCGAGTTTAAGAACGGAAAGGAGGCCAAGGCATCTTTCACCTGGTCTGTGGACCAAAAGCCTTACCTGAGTCCTCTCGCAGTCTCGCAGATGCGATTCAACAGCGTCCTGCTGAACCTCCTGCTTGCGCCGAGGCTTCCGGGATTCGAGGCCAGGAAGGGGGTCTTCTATATTACGGTCGGCGCCGGGGTCTACGGCTACAAGGCGGAGCGCCGGAATTTCATCTACCCGGGGCAGTCGGCGCCTCCCCTGAATATCACGCTTTATCTCCGTCCCCAGGTAGACGAAAGGGCTGCGCTGGGGCTCAACGCGGGTCTGGGGGGGCATCTCTTCCTGAGCAAGGCGGTTGCCCTCGATATGCGGGCGCGTTACCACGTGGTGATCGGGGAACTCCGGCCCTTTGCCGCCTGGGGGTTTGGCAAGCAGACGATGCCCCTGCAGTTCCTTGAGGTCGGCGCAGGGCTGAAGTTCTATTTCCAGAAATCGCAGGGATAGGAGGCAAGATCATGGAGGTCAGAAAAAGGGTTTTGACGGTGTTTGCGGTTCTGGCCGGTCTGCTTCTAACGGGGTCCCCGGTCCACGCGGGGACGTCCGGGAAGATCGTGGGGATCGTCCAGGATGGCGCAGGGAACCCTCTGCCGGGGGCCAGTGTGGTAATCGAGGGGATGAAGCGCGGGGCGGTGACGGATGCGCATGGGGGCTATGTGATCGTGTCCGTGGATCCGGGGACCTATTCGGTCTCGGCGTCTCTGATCGGCTACCGGAAGGTGACCAAGTCCGGGGCGCAGGTCAACATCGACTACACCACGACTGTGGACTTCGTGCTCAAGGAGGAGGCGATTGCGGCCTCCGAGGTGGTGGTGACCGCGGAGCGTCCACCCGTGGAGCCGGATCGGACCACCACCCAGTACACGGTGACGGCCAGGGACATCGAAAACCTGACCCTGGCCCGGTCGACCAGCGAGTTCGTGTCGTTGCTGCCCGGCGTGTCGCAGGATGGGCTGAACATCCTCCGGGGGGGTGACGCGGCCCCGCCCAGCAGTGAGTCGATCTACTGGATGTACAGGCCGAACGACGTGGCCTTCGTGGTGGACGGCGTTCGGATGGTCTCCAATGACGGCAACGTCAATGCCATGTTCACGGGGGTCAACAAGAGCGTGGTCCAGGAGCTGTCCGTCATCACCGGCGTGACCCCGGCGGAGTACGGCAACATTCAGTCGGGTGTCATCAACGTCGTGACCAAGGACGGCGGCCAGACCTACCACGGGTGGATGGAGTACCGGAACATCCCTGCCGGCCAGAGACACTGGGGGGCGAACGTCTACGACGCCCCGATCCACCGGAACCGGGTCAAGTGGAACGACCCGGCCTGGACCCAGGAGACCGACCCGGTCACCGGGCGGCCGGTCCACCAGAGGACGGACTACACCGGGGTGACCAGCCACGTTTTTGAGGGGAGCCTTTCAGGGCCTCTGCTGAGGAATGTGTCCTTCCTCGTTTCCGGAAAGCACAGCCGCATCGCCAGCCCGTTTCCGGGGGCCGAGAAGTACGGGTTTTACACGGACGGGGGGAAGTTCATCCCGGCCCCGGCCAACTTCCAGGGCTCGGGGGCCGTCACCTGGAACGTCTCTGCCAACGTGAAGGTGAAGACAGGGCTCGTCTGGCAGGGCTATACGGGCTGGTTCGACGGGTTGACAGCGGCGCGGCAGCGGGGTATGAGTGACAGCGGCCGGGACCTCTTCCTGCCGGAAAACTACGGGGCTTCGGGGCAATATCGTTTCAGGGAGCAGATGGGCTACCTGGTCCTGACCCATACCCTGACGCCCAAGACGTTTTACGAGATCCGGCTCTCCGCAAGCCGGAGCCTGCAGGACTCGATCAACGCGCCGATGGAGACCGGGGCGGTCCGGAAGGACAAGGACAACTGGTTCAACCTGGGCACTCAGGCCGCCAACTGGGAGGTGTTCGACCGCCAGCGGTTCACGCTGAGAGGCGATCTGTCGAGCCAGGTGACCCGGGGGCACTTCATCAAGACCGGGTTCGACCTCACCTTTTACAATAACTGGTACACCCGGCGGGAAGACCGGTCTGCCCTGGAGACCAACGCGCTTTATTACGGGGGCGGCCGCAGGATGGGGGAGCCGGTCCGTCCGGTCCAGGGCGCTTTCTACGCTCAGGACAAGATGGAATTCCAGGGGATGATCGTCAATCTCGGCGCCCGGCTGGACTATTTCAACCCCCGGACGAAATGGCCGATCGACACCGGGTTCTACAACACCTCCTACTCCCTGTATTACACCACCCAGCACCTGACTCCACTGGAGAAGGTCAAGTCGCATTACGTGTTCAGCCCGCGCATCGGCATCTCCCACCCCATCACCAGCCGGTCGGCGATGCGCTTCTCCAGCGGTCTGTTCCTGCAGTGGCCGGACTTCTTCGCCCTGTTCGGTCAGACCTACGGTTCAAGGCGCCAGGCGCACTCGCTGGACCTGAACAGGGACGGAAAGGTCGGCCCGGCGGAGGTCTGGAACAACATGATCGCGTCGGGCTACGGCAATAACCAGTGGGGGGACCCCCGCATCAAACCCGAGAAGTCTCTGGTGTTTGAGGCGGGCGGGGACTGGAACTTCGTCTCGGACTACACGGTGGGGGTGACGGCCTACTACCGCGCGGAGTCCGATCAGCTTGGCGAACCATTCCACACCTTCGACGAGCCCAGAAGGACAGCGCCGACCTCTGTCCGCGTGAAGACGAACCTTCGGGGGGAGGACGTGCGGGGCATGGAACTGTCGATCCGCAAGAACCTGAGCCACGCCTTCTCGTTCCAGGTGGCCTACAACGTGGAGTGGAGCGCCATCGCGTTCACCATGGGGGTCGGGAATTCCCGCCGGTTCGTGGCGATAGATTCCTTGTACGTCGCCGGGGGATACTGGACGTGGGACTTCATCATCGATCCGGCCACCGGGGCGCGCACCCCCAGGCCGCTTACCCCGGCGGAGATCGCCCAGTACGGCAGGACCGCCAACAATCTGATCCGGAGCTACAAGGCCAACTATGACCTCTGGTCCAAGGGGGGCACGGGCTCGGGCAGGCCCTGGGACCTGGCCGGAAAGTTCACGGGCGTGGAGGGGGACAAGGGGCTCTACCTCTTCTCCGACAGCGACGGGACCCGGGGGTTCAACATCTGGGAGACCGTCAAACCCAGGGACCGGCGGCACTCCGGGAAGGTCCAGATCGTCGCCATGACGCCGGTTGACATGCAGGCCGACCCGAAGTGGGTCGGCTGGCTGATGAGCGACATCCACATCAATGTCCTCTACCGGGTGCAGAGCGGCATCACCTTTGGCTACGTGCCTCCCACGGGCGGGACGAGGCAGTTCCGGAGCGGGCCGATCGACAGCCGGTTCGACATCGAGGCCCAGAAGACCTTCCACTCAAAGGGCCGGTGGAGGCCGGCGTTTTTCGTGAGCGTCTACAACCTCTTCGATCAGAAGAATCTTGCCAGGTTCGAGAACGAAGTGGACTGGGTGCAGTGGGGCCTTGAGACGGTCCGCCCGAACAACCCGGACCTGATCACCTACGGGGACGTCAACGACCAGGCGCGTTACACCGGCACGCCTCGCAAAGTGGAACTCGGCCTTCGAGTGAACTTCTGACCGGGAAGGAAGGAGGAACGGCGAATGAGGAGTCGGATCTATACAGGGTTCGCGGCATTGATCGCCGCCGCGATCCTCTTCGGAGGGCCGGGAGAGGCCCGCGCCCAGTATCTCTCCCGGTCGCTGCTGGGGGACATCCTTTCGAACAGCGGAAAGGATGCCGGAGGGGTTGGGATCAATGTGAGCAACCGGCTGGCCTACCCCCGGCACCGGGAGGTCGGCGGCGACGAGGCCCCGCCCAGCTCTCAGGCGCGCGGAAACATGGACAACTGCGTCGGACACGGGTTTTTCGTGATGACGAGGCGGGGGGGAGGGTACCAGACGACCTGGACGGGCCCGCGAGACATGCCGCCCGAGTTCGGGCAGGTTTTCCCGATTCAGTATGACCCCAGGACCGACGGGCCGGAGGCGCCTCTGGGCACGGAGTCCTTCTCCGTCCGGGGGCAGGTCTACCGGATCGGGAGCTGGTATCCGGGCCGTACCCCCCTCGACCCGAAGAACCCGGTGGGCCTGGTCATCGAGAACCATCGCTTCCGGGAGTATCCCGCGGACGACACCTTCCCGGAGCAGATCGTCCTCAACAAGTGGGCCACCTCCCAGGGGATCACGTTCGTGCGGAAGGCCTACGCCTGGAGCTACCCGGACTTCGACGACTTCAACATCCACGAGGTGGAGTTCACGAACACAGGCGACGCCAACGGGGACGGCAAGCGCGACCTGCCGGAGGAGACGCTCAGCCCGGTCTACGTCTCGGTCGCGCAGTGGCTGAGCGCGGGCGCCTCGGAGGTGGATACCTACGTCGAATTTTTCTATCAGATGAAGGACCGGAACGCCGACGACTGGATGATCTATTCGGACGCGAAGAACTACCCCGTAGACCGTTACGGCAAGGAAGGAAAGCGGGTCCCACCGGGCCTGAAGCTGCTGTTCCACTACGACGACGATCACCCGGACTTCCCGATCGACGACCGGGGAGGTCCCATCTACCGGGGGTTCCTGAGCGTGCAGGGGCTGAATGCCGGCGTCCTGAACGTGGAGGGCCAGTTGTCGGCGTTTCACTTCATCGGGCTGGCGCCCCTGGCGTTCTCCAACAAGGGGCCTTTTGCCTTTGCCGGCCGGGACGCGGGGAAGACCTTCGTGGAGCCGGAGGGGGACCAGCCCTCCTCCGTGCGGTGGCACCGGGGCTACGACACCGCCCGGCAGGACGACCCCAACCCGAGGCTGCACACCGCGCATCAGATGCAGGACATGCTCCTCGGGGGGGTCGCAGACAATCCCACGACCCTTGGTTTCTTCTTCAGCGCCCAGACCTACGGCCCCTACACGCTGCCCCCCGGGGCGACGGGCAAGATCGTGTTCGCCTACGTGGCGGGGGCGGGTTCGCAGATGCTGAACGAAGACATGCTGACCTGGGCCCACAAGGGCAACAGAGATGGACTCTCGCTGGGCCAGGATGCCCTGCTCCAGAACCTGGAGGCCGCGCGATTCGCCTACCGGCAGGGGTTCGACATCCCGGACGCGCCGCCAGACGTGGCCTTTGAGACGAGTTCCAGCCCCAACGCCCACCTGCAGGTGACCTGGTCCGACCGGACCGACAGCGCGGTCAACCCGGACTACGCCGGCGTTGAGGCCAGGGACATCGTCGGCTATCGCATCTATCGGTCCACCTGGGTGGGCATCGGGCCCTGGGCGCTGATCGGCGAGGTGAAGAAAGGGGCGGCCTCCGGCGGGACCTACACCTTTGAGGACCCCAATTCGATGGCGGGATTTCCCTACATGTACAGCGTGCGCGCCGTGGCCGCCGGCCACCCGACCTGGACGAACGGAAAGGCGACGCTGGCGGACCTGCCGAAACACATCCAGGACCACGTGAAGGCTGGGGTCGAGGGGGGGTGGGCAGGTCCGTTCCAGAAGGACTTCCAGAGGAAGTCCCCGGTGCAGCTCGCGCAGCCGGAGATGGACAGGCTGGAGCGCAAGGTGCGGGTGGTCCCGAATCCCTTCGTGCAGATCACGGGGGATCCCCACCGCTATCCGGGCACCGACAAGCTCCGGTTTGTGAACATCCCCAGCAAGAGCGAGATCTACGTCTACTCGGTCTCCGGGGACCTGATCGTCAAGCTCTTCCACGACAACCCGAAGAGCGGAGAGCACGACTTTGACTTCCGGGTCTGGAACAATGCGACCTACGCCACCAGCGGGATCTACTACTATATCGTCAAGTCCCTGGCGCCGGGGAGCGAGGGCAAGCTCCAGCGCGGGACCTTTTTTATCGTCAAGTAGAGGAGGGGTCGATATGCAACTCAAGGGTGTTGCTGTTCTGCTTTGCGCGGGACTCCTCCTTCCAGCGGGGCTGGCGCAGGCCGGGGAGTTCGACGATCTGAAGCCAATGGAGACTTTTACCAAGACCGACATCCAGCGCGTCGGGACGGCCGGCTTTGGGTTCCTGAAGATCAGCCAGAGCGCCCGGGGCGTGGGGATGGGGGACGCCTTCACCTCCGTGGCGGACGACGTGAGCGCCGTCTTTTCTAACCCCGCAGGTATCACGCGCGTCAGGAAGTTCGGGTGGACGACCACCTACACGAAGTGGTTCGTGGGCACGAACCTCTACTCCGGGGCGGCCGTTTACAGCCTCGGCAGGGGAGGGCTGGTCGGATTCAGCACGGTCTACCTGAAACCGGAGGACACGGAGGAGACGACGACCACTCAGCCGGAGGGCACGGGAAAAATCATCAAAGCAAGCGACGTGGCCATCGGCCTGGTTTATGCCTATCCCATGACGGACAAATTGTCCTTCGGTATCAAGTTCGACTGGTTGCGGGAGACCATTCTGAACTACTCCCTCAACACCTTTAAGGTGGACGTGGGGTCGCTGTTCCACACGGGCTTCCACCACCTCCGGGTGGCCATGTCGCTCAGGAACCTGGGCCAGAATCAGATGTACCTGTTCACCACCTTCTGGATGCCCATCAACTATCACATGGCCCTCTCCGATGAACTCATCGGCAAGCAGGGGGACCCCCTCTACCTGACCGCGGCCGTGGAGACGGTTTACGCCGTGGACTACAAACAGCGCTACCACGTCGGGGGGGAACTCTGGGTCGCCAACACGCTGGCGCTTCGCGGGGGCTATAAGTTCAACTACGACCTGGAGGGCTACACCCTCGGTGCGGGGGTGAAGCTCGGAAGGGTGGGGGGGCGAAAGCTCATGCTGGACGTGGCCTACTCGGATGTCAGCAGCCTGGTCCAGTCGCCGATCCGGTTCGCGCTCGGCGGCGAGTTCTGAGAGGAGTTCTGGGCTGTGGCTGAGGGAACATCGGCCGGTCTGTCGCCCGGCTCCTGACCTTTTCAGAGCCATCCTTTTCGGGCCTGCCGGGTCCGAAAGGGATGGCTCTTTTATTCCTCCTGGCCTCGGCGAGTTTTTCGCCTACCGCTGGAGCGACGCGTAGCCCGATGGAGATGATCAAGGCCATTCGCCCGGACCCTGGGGAGCCGGGCCTGCGAGGGGCGGATCCCGCCGGCCAGGCCCGGCCGGTTACCCTGCGCGCGGTGTCGGTCGCCCTGGCGGTCATCGTCGCCAGCGTCCTCTGGAGCGAGTGGTCGCCCTACTACTTCGACGGCTCGCAGATCAGCCGCAGTCACTTCCCGGTGGCCTTCTTCCTCCCGTTTCTGACCGTGGGCGTCCTCAACGCCCTCGTGAAACGGCGCTGGCCGGGGCGGGGGCTGACCCGGCCCGAACTGGCCGTGGTGCTGGGCATGGGGCTGGTGGCCATGGCGGTCCCCTACGACGGGGTGATGAAGTTTCTGATCGGGACCCTGGCCGTGCCCTTCTACTTCGCCTCCCCGGAGAACGGGTGGGCACTCTACCTGCACGAACACATCCCGGCGTGGCTGGCCCCCCCGAACGCGGGGAACGCGATGGTCTGGTTCTTTGAGGGGACCCCGGCGGGGGAGGCGCCGCCGCTGGGCGTGTGGGCAGCCCCTCTGTTCTGGTGGACCTGTCTACTCGGGGCGATGGCCTTCGGGGTCTTCTGTCTGGTGGTGATGATTCGGAAGCAGTGGATGGAGCACGAGCGGCTGACCTACCCCCTGCTGGAGGTGGGAGGGGCGCTGACGGAGACGGAGGCGGGGGGGCGGCTGTCGGGATTTCTGCGCTCCCCGCTCTTCCATCTGGGCTTCGGGCTGGTGATGGGGATCAAGATGTGGAACGTGGCCTCCTACTTCTCCTTGAGCGTTCCTGAGATTCCCATTGAGGGGCAGGCCTTTCGGGTGTTCCCCGGCTTTCCGATCCTCATGCGGCTCGTCAACTTCTACGCGATTGGATTCGGCTACTTTGCCCGGCTGGATGTGCTGTTCAGCGTCTGGTTCTTCGTGCTGGCCACGGCGTTCGAGGTGTTCGCGTTCAACCGGATCGGATATCCCCTGGGGGCCGGGAATTCGCAGTGGCAGAGCGTGACGCTCGGCTGGCAGAGCCTGGGAGCGCTGCTGTTTCTGGCGGTCTGGAGCCTCTATATGGCCAGGAGGCACTTTCTGGGGGTATGGCGGAAAGCCCAGCACCCGGAATGCGAGGTGGATGACAGCCGGGAACTCCTCTCCTACCGAACCGCGGCCTTTGGGCTGGTCGGATCGCTGGCGTTCACGACCGCGTGGCTGTGCGTGGCTGGAATGGAGGTCTGGGTCGCGCTGACCTTCCTGTCGGCCGCGCTGCTGGCGTTCCTGGGGCTTTCCAAAGTGGTGGCCGAGCTGGGGCTGGCCTTTGTCTACTACCAGGTGCAACCGTACGAGGCAGTGCTGCACCTGTGGGGGAGCCGGCTGATGGCGCCGTCGAGTGTGACGGCGCTCTCCTTCATGCGGGTGTTCAACAGCATCGGCAAGGGTTTCCTGATGCCCGCGTTCACCCAGGCAGTGAGGGCGGTGTATGGGACGGTGAAACCGAGGCGGATCGCGGCCGTGATCTGGCTGGCGCTGGGAGCCGGATTCGCCGTCTCTCTGTGCAACACACTGTTCGTAGGGTATCGCTACGGGGCTTACAACATGGAAAAGGGCGGGGTGATGGTGGGGACGCAGAGCGTCTTCAACCAGGCGGCCTCCGCCGTCCGCAGCCCTTCGCCCACGGGGGGAGACGGGCGGGTGATGTGGGCCGGGGTCGGCGCGGCGGCGATGGCGGCGCTGACCCTGGTGCGCTACCGGGCGCCCTGGTGGCCGCTGCACCCGATCGGCCTGGCCATCCAGGGGAGTTATGGGGTGACCCGGCCGGCGATTTCGATCTTCCTGATCTGGGCGATCAAGTGGACGGTCATGCAGATCGGAGGGGTGAAGCTCTACGAGCGGGGGAAGCCCTTCTTCGTCGGTCTGCTGGCGGGGCAGGGGCTGAGCACGGCCATTGTGTTCGTCGTGGACCTGATCTGGTTTCCGCTCAAAGGGCACAACGTTCACAACTTTTAACGGGGAGCCGAATGGATTACACGATCCTGGGCCGCACGGGCCTGAGGGTGAGCGTCATAGGGTTGGGCTGCGGCGGGCCCAGCCGGCTCGGAACACTCACCGGGCGTACCGAGGAGGAGGCCATTGCCCTTGTGCGGCAGGCCCTGGACCTGGGGGTTACGCTGATCGATACGGCTGAACTTTACGAAACGGAGTCCATCGTCGGCAGGGCGCTGGAGGGGGGGGGGGGGGAGGGGGTCGTTTTGTCCACCAAGAAGACGGTCTTCGATGAGCAGGGCATCAGGAGCGTCGAGGACGTGCGGCGGGGCCTGGAGGAGAGCCTGAAGCGTCTGCGGACTGACCGCGTGGATATCTACCACGCGCACGGCGTCCGGTCCGAGCACTACGCCTACGTGCGGGACGCGTTGTTGCCGTGCCTTGAAGCGCTTCGGCGGGAGGGGAAGGTCCGCTTCGTAGGCATCACGGAGCGATTCTCGGATGACCCCCACCACGCAATGCTATCCCAGGCCATCGAGGACGACAGGTGGGATGTGATCATGGTGGGGTTCAACTTCCTGAACCCGTCCGCGCGGCGGTACATTCTGCCGAAGGCGATGCAGCGGAACGTCGGTGTCCTGAACATGATCGCCTTTCGGCGCGGCTTCAGCCGGCCTGAGCGCCTGGCGCAACGCCTCTGGGAGAGGCGTCTGCCGAGCGATGGCGTCGACCCAAACGACCCGCTGGGGTTCCTGGTGAGAGAGGGTGGGGCGGACTCGCTGGCGGAGGCCGCCTACCGGTTCTGCCGGTGGGAGCCTGGTGTGCACGTCGTCCTGTCCGGCACGGGAGACCTGCAACACCTGGAGGCCAACGCGGCGTCCGTTGCGAAGCCTCCACTGTCCGAAGGTCATCTCCGAAGGCATGAGGCGCTTATCCGGGCGGCCTTTCCTGACCTGATCTGATTCTGGAGAGAGGTGCTCCTATGATCTCATGGATCGAACACAAAGGCATCTTCATCCACGAATGTTCCCTGCCCGGCGAACGCCGAGCAGACCATGTGGTACCGGCGCACCCGAACGGCATCCAGGTCAGCCGCCGGCGCTGGTTGGTCGTGTACGCCACGCGCGGCTTTCGCGGGGTGGACGACGACCGGAGCATCGTGTATCAGCTCCGGGATGGCGGGTTCGACGGGCCGGTGATCAAGGAGGGGATGCTGGCCCGGTCGATCGACGATTGGGACCCGCTTGGCGACGGCAGCCAGTACGTCCGACAGTTCGGGCATCCGGTGGCATTCGGGGTGCCGAAGGGGGCGGTCTTGGGGGGCAGGCCCGCCGTCAGCGCCAATGTATTTGTCGCGAAGTGGCGGGTCTGCGCCCGGGTCCTGGTCCGCGATGGGGGATACCTTTTGTGGAACCGCCATCCAGCAGAACTGACCCGACAGACGCAGGCCGTGCAGTGGGTGCAATTCCGCCTCAACGAGGCTGAGGATGACATCGAAATCCTGCAACCCGCGCAGCAACTCCGTCAGAAGGGGTATGAGATGGGCACGGCCTTCTGCGCGGCAGACGTGGCCTACATGAACCAGTCCTACGTCCAGGCGTTGCCCTTCAACACATCAGGCACGGAATGGGTGGACGTAAACCACTTCGACCACAAGGATATGCACCACCGCGAGGGCGGATGGATCGCGGCCCTGCGGTACCGATTCGACGAAATTCGCGGTCTGTATGAATGGGTGCAGATCGGCCCGCTGATCGGCCCCGGCCTGTTCGAGGGGAGCATTGCCCCCTACCGTGGCGACTGGGTGATCGCCGGCCTATAAAAGGCGGTCCCATAGGGTGGGTGAGGACCGGCGATCCGTTCGGGGAGGGGTTGAAGGTGGTGAATCCGTCAGAACCGACGACGAATGCCCCTCTGACGATCTACAATTATGCGGACGGAGTGGCGCGGCTACTGACGGGGGATCGAAACGTATCACCTCACAACAACGGCCGAAATCCGCTTTACTGCTGGGAGATCGACCCTGACCACGGATTCGGGGCCTCCAACCGGCGAACGGTTTTCGATACCTATGCCGCCGGCGTGCCGATCCCGGCCGAGCATCATCCGCTTGTAGATATGGCCAAGCTCCTCCCCCATAGTGGCGGCAGCACGCAGATCATCGTCCACCGAGTGCGCACCTGCGCCCTGCTTGCCAATGACCCGGAGTACGGCCGCCTCCGCCGGCTTACGCCGGAGGATTTTGACGCAACCGCGATCTACTGGGCCAGGGTCCACTATTCGGAGGAATTCCCGGGGCAGTGGGAATTTGAGTAGAACACCGGAGTGAAGCATCTCAACTTTGAATTGCGAGACTGTTTCGTTCGTCCATACAGTGCAAAGGAGAATCGACATGGAAAAGGCTCAAGATCGAGTGGAAAACGGTAGCTTTGAGACTGGCCCAGCAGGCCCGGTGTCGAAGGGCAGAGTTCCGCCGGGATGGAGGCGGGTGTCTACATCCCCGGATGCGCTCGAAATCGTGAGGGAGTCCCGCCCCGGTTCGGAAGGGGGGCAGTGTCTGAAGGTCAGCGGGAACGAACAGAACAGGTCCGGCGGACTGTGCACGCCCCTGATCCCCCTGGACCCGGACAGGCCGCTGCAGGTCTCAGGATGGGTCCGGGGAGGGGGCGCGGTGAGCGCTGTGGTGGGGCTCTATTTCGGCGTGGCCTGGTATGACGCGGACCGGCAGCCGATTCCGATCCCGACGCCGGACGGGAGGAACACGACGTACCTGGTGGAGGGGTACCAGGAGGATCGCTGGACCCGGGTGGGCCGAACGTTCTACCCCTCCATCCGGACGAGCGATGAGAGGGGCCAGATCACCCGTCAGGAGCCTTACAGCCTGGACAAGATCCCCGCGGATGCCGCGTTCTTCGAGGTCGGAGTGTTCACGGTGGATTACCCGAGGCCGGCCTATGCGGACGATATCCTCGCCACGCAGGAGATCGTCCCGTCGGACTGGGTGGTGGGCTGGGAGGGTCCGGAGGACGCGAAGAAAGGGGCGCAGGAGATGGCCCGGGTCGCCTCGAAGGTCCTAGGGATGGACGTGGCGGCCCTGCCCTGGCGCGAGTACCCGGCGAAACACACCTTTGTGGTGACCGACGCGAAGCACGCGCCGCCGGAGCTGGCGAAGCGGCTGGAGGGGAAACGGCGCGACGCCTTCCTGATTCAATATCCGATGAAGTTGGAGGGCAGGGAGGTCTGCCTGTTGATTGCCAACGACGAGAAGGCGTGCGACTTTCCGGTATACCATTTTCTGACCCGCTACATGGGTGTGGAGTGGGTGGGACCGGACCCGCTCGGGGAGGTCCTGACGCCGCAGCCCGACTGGCGCATGCCGGATCGGATTGACGACCTCCAGAACCCGGACTTCGAGCATCGCTACTGGCAGGCGCACGGCATGAACATCCGGCGTTGGCTGGCCGGGAGCTTCCGGATGCAGTTCCATCACAATCTGGGGCAGGTGTTCGACCCCGTCAAGTACAGGGATCAGCCGGACCTCTACCCATTTTATGATGGCCAGCGTCACGTGCCGGACCCGGAGAAGAACCGCTTCTCCGGCTGGCAGCCGTGCACGGGCAACCCGAAATCGGTGGAGATAGCGTCCCAGTACGGTCTCGGCTTCCTCCGGGACAACCCGGACAAGGTGAGCTTCAGCCTCTCCGTGAACGACGGGGGGGTGGGGTCGTGCATGTGCCATCTCTGCCGGGCGCAGGACTCTCCGGACGCCTTCGATTGGGGGGCGGCGAACCTGTCGAATCGGTTCTTCCGCTTCTACAATGCCGTCCTCGAAAAGACGCTGGAGAAGAACCCGGGCGCCTACGTGGCGGCTCTGGGCTATGGGCGGGCCAAGATCCCGCCGGCCGGGGTCCGGATCCATCCCCGCGTGCTGGTGTTCAGCGTGTGCGACAACTCCAACGTGGAGCCAGACTACGTGGAGCGGCAAAAGTTGTGGAAGGCCTCAGGCGCGACGCCGTGTCTCTACATGTGGTGCTGGGACGGGGGGTTCATGTCCGTGCGCCACTACCCCCACGCGCTGCGGGACGCCATCCGCTCCTCCCACGAGATGGGGGGCTTCGGGTTCTACTGCGAGGACATCACGAGCTGGGCCGCGGGCGCGCCCAAGTTCTACGTCCTGGCGCGGCTGTTGTGGGACACGAAGAGCGACGTGGACGAATTGACGAACCGATACATGCGCCTGGCCTTCGGGGCGGCGGCGGCCCCGGCCGCACGTGCGTACTTCGACCGGTGGGAGGCGGTTTGGGAGCGCGGGGGAAAGACGTATCGCTACAACACCGGGCGGGAGTGGCGCAGCGCGGCCCATCTGAACGACCTCGCGCGGGAGGACCTGGCCGCGATGGACGAGGCCCTGGGCCGGGCCGGGCGCGCGACGGCGACGCCGGAGCAGAAGCGGCGTCTGAGCTACGTCGAGACCTACTACCGATGGCTTCGCGTCAACGCCGACCAGTACCTCGTGACGCGGGAGCTTTCGAACGAGGCCTGGGTGTCCGGGAGGACACCCGAGGAGGTGATGCGGGAGACGGAGCGTGGCCTGGGCCTGACCGGCGCGTTCGACGAGATGTGGAGGGACGTCGTCTCGGCGGATCGGACAGGATGGCTGCTGTCCGCGCGCTACTTCAAGGACCCCCAGGAGCCGTGGACGCGGCTCTACGAGCCGATCCGTCGCGAGGTCCTGGCGGCCTACGACCCGGCGGTGGACCGGGCGTTCGACGTGATCACGAAGAACCTGCTCCGGTCTCAGTCGAAAGACCGGGTCATCGCGTTCTGGGCCGGGCAGGGGGAGGCGCACCCTGAGTTGATGAAGTGGGTCCGGACTCAGGTCCATCTCCTGTCCAGGGGGCCCGGCGAAAACCTGCTGAAAAACGGGAGCTTCGAGCAGGGGCAGCCCGGAACTCCCCCGGTGATCCCGGAGTGGGACGCCTACAGCTCCGGGGCGGGGACGACGGCGGAACACGTCTGGTCTGCGACGGCGGGCCGGGACGGAAGCGGGGCCGCTGCGGTGGGCCGCGCGTGGGTGGGCGGATTGAGACGGACCATTCCGACGCAGGAGGGACACCGGTACCGCGTATCGGGCTGGTACCGGACGGAGTGGATCACGGAATCGGGCCTGCATCACACGCTGTTCTGGAGCGTCGGCGGAGGGCGGTGGCCGCTCTTGCCCACCGGCGGGGCCTGGCAGCAGTTTTCGACCACCTTCACCGCCACCTCGAACGGGACGGGCCTGAACCTGATCAGCCAGGGCCAGAAGAAAGGGGAGTGGATGTGGTTCGACGACGTGGAGGCCGTGGAGATCGGCCCGGCCGCCCCCGCTCTGGACGAGAAACAGGACCCTGCCGGGAGGAAATCGGACTCCCCTCACATGGGAGAATGACGATATCCAGATTTGGGGCATCCGGCGGTTTTCCTTCAGATCACCATCCCCGTTCAGATGAATCTGAAAGGAAGAAGGGAATGGACATGGATTCCTTAGATGCGCAGGGCGTGATCTTCGGAGGCCGGCGGTTCCAGCTGGACGAGGACCTCCTGCCGGGGACAGAGTTTCGTGGCTTGCCCCCCTATCTGAACCACGGCAGGCAGGTGACCCGCAACCGGCAAGGCCGCTGGATCTGTTGCTTTACCATCGACCGCAGGAATCGGGACCGAAACTGGCTTCTGCTGGCCGTGTCCGACGACGCCTGTTCGCAGGGGTCTGCCTTTCCCGACCCGATTCTCCTGGTGGGGAGGGAGGGGACGGGTGCCCTGTTTGCGAGCGCAGGGGACCGGCTCGGCAACACCTGCGTCCTGCTCGACAGCGCCGACCTCCTGCACGTCGTCTACGAGGGGGGGGACGGCCTCTATCTTCTGACCGCCGATGCCTCCGGCGAGTCGGCACGGGAAACGCTGTCGGACAGGGAAGCTTGGTCGGATCCGGTACGTATCGGAGAAGCAGGAAGTCTCCTGGGAGACGCCCTGATCGGACAGGACGGGCGATGCCGGGTCTACTTCGTCCGCGAGGAGACGCTCTACGAGCGCGTCCCCGGCGAGCCGGAACGGGCCGTGTGCGACCGCGTGACCCATACGACCGCGTACCTCGACACCGAAGGGACGACGCACCTGGCCTTTGAGCGGGACCGGCGCATCTTCTACCTCCACCGGCGCGCCGGGTCCGGGGAATGGACCGACGCGAAGGGGAACCCGGGGCCGGAGACGGTCGCCCACTTCTGCAGCTCCTGGCCCTCCATCGCCGCGACGGCGGACGGGAAGGTGGTCATCGCCTACCAGGGGGAGGGCAAGGCGGACCTCAAGCGGTATCCCCCCTTTTACAAACCCATGCGGGGGGCGGGGGGCACAACGGTATCCTATGCGGTCCACGACGGCTCCGGGTGGTCCCTCCACGACCTGTTGCGCTCCAGCGAGATCCTGCTGAAGCGGAGGCCGCACCACCGGAACCCCCAGAAGGAGGCGACGTTCATCCCGTTCATGGAGGAGTTTTGGAGGCCGAGTCTCACGGTGGACCACCACGGCGTCATCTGGATGTTTTACGTGAACACCACGCGCCGGCACGTATTCTGGAGCCGATTCCAGGGGGAGACGTTCGGCGTGCATCACGAGGCGCGCGGGCCTTACGACGTCATGTCCCGGACGATGTTCCTCTAGAAGGAGACGCGCGGCCAGAAGGAGATCGGCTACCTGACCGTCGCCTCGAACCAGGTCTACTTCGACGCGATCTCCGTGCCGGACTACCGGAGCGACCAGACCCGGCGCGTCGTGTTTCTGGACAACCTGGAGGTGGACCGGGCGATCAACCTGGAGCAGGTCGTCGGGCAATGGCAGAAGCACCCGGAGCCGCTCTTCGGCTGGGGCATCTCCGGCGAGGACGTGGACGACAACATCGCCTGGTGCCACGTCTACCGCCGCGACGACGGGTTCGAGATGCACTACATGAGCAACGGGACGAAGTGGCGCACAAACGGCATGCCGGGCAGGGCATTCAGCCGGGATGGGATTCACTGGGAGAAGCGGGAGCCGGTCTCGGAGGCGCACCTGACGCTGGACGGCAAACCCCTGCCTTCGAGCTTCTGGCGTCCGATCTACCTGGAGGATCCTCAGGAGAAGGACCCGGCCCGGCGGTTCAAGGGGCTGATCGCCCGGTACCGGTTCGAGCGCGGGGTGGAATATCGGGTGTGGGACGTGATCGTCTCACCGGACGGCTCGGCGTGGCGCACCGTCCCGGGACTGCCGACGGTGGTGTCCGGGGACATCAGCATCTGCACGCATCTGATCCGGGACGAGGGGGACCCCGACCCGGCACGGCGATACAAGTTCATGGGGCTTTCCGGGTGCAGTTCGGGCCGGGGGGCGGTCATGTTCACCAGCCCGGACCTGATCCACTGGAGCCGTGCTGTCTACCTGCGGGAGGATCCGGACGACCCGCTCTCCCCGGTCTGCCCATACCCGACGGGCCCGATCGTGATCGACCCGGACGCGGGGGAGAGCCCCTGGGAGGAGGAGGTGCACGACGGCTACGCCTGGCGGGAGCACGGGGTCCTGATGTTCCATTACGATGCCTTCTACTTCGGTCAGAACCAGCACATTGAAAAGGCCCTGGCGGTCTCCCGCGACGGCCGGCACTACTGGCGGGTCAAACGGGGTGCGGTCAACATTCCGCATGGCCCCTGCGGGTCGTGGGACTCGGGCCGGGACCGTACGAGCGTGCCGATCCGGGTGGGGGACGAGCTCTGGATGTACTTCTGCGGGATGCCCGCCCAGTATTTTGGGGATGCGGACGCCGAGGACTATGCGCCCCAGATGTACGTGGACGCCTGGGGATGGGACTGGCAGAAGCAGCGGGTCCGGCAGGAACAGCGGCCCTGGCGGGTGGGGATGGCCAGGCTCCGGGCCGACGGATGGGCCTACCTGCAACTCAGCAGGAACGCGGAGACCGGCCACCTGACGACGATCCCGTTCGACTACACCGGGGGCGGTCTGGTCGTGAACGGGACGGGCCTGGGACCCGGGGGGATTCGAGTCGAGGTCTTCACCGCCGACGGCAGGGGCGTCGTCCCCGGCTTCGACAGGGACCGTTGCCAGTTCAGTGCGCCGGCCGCGGTCTCGTCGCACGTCACCTGGGACGGGGGGAAGGTCCTTTCGCCTGGAAGGTACCGGCTGCGGTTCCTCTTCGAGGGCCTGCGTGCGCGGCTTTATGCCTTCGGATTTGAGCCATGACCTCCACAACGGATGAAATAGAGGGTCCGCGCGCCTGCGGCCCCTATGAACTGGCCGGCGTCCTGGACCTGTCCAACCTGGTTCTGCGGACGCTCAACACGCCGGAGGGCCGGCCGGTCCGGTGGCCGAGCATTGGGTTCGATTATCCACACGTCTTCCATCCGGGCAACCTGGAGAACATCCGGGTCTTCGTGCACCGGGGCCGGGTCGTCTGTTCGGTGGGGATCTATCCAGGCATCGTCAGGACCCCGCGCGGGGACCTGTCCGTGGGAGGCATCTGCGCCCTGGCGACCCATCCGGAATATCGCGGACGCGGCCTGGGCACACGGATCATGGAGGACGCCCACCGGAAGATGCGGGCGGACGGGCATCATATCGGGCTGCTCAGCACGCTGATACAGGACTTCTACCGGAAGCTGGGGTGGGAGAGCGGGGGCCGGCAGCTCTCCTTCACGTTCGATCGAGGCAACATCGGACTGCTGCCCAAAGTCGGGGACGCCGGGATCGAGGAGGACTGGCGGGCGCGGGCCGAGAATCTGAATGCGATTCACGCCGAAGAAGCATGCACCTCAGCCCGGGACGCGGAACGGTTCCGGCTGCTGATGGGGTGCAAGGCGGACCGTGTCTTCATCTCTCTCGACGGAGGCAAGCCGGTGGCCTATGCGGCGTCGCGGGGCACGACGGTGGTGGAATACGCCGGTCCGCCCGAGCGGGTGGCCGCCCTGCTCCGCGCGGTCTTCGAACAGTTGGACGATCCCGCTGTCCCCACCTCGCAACGCCCCCCGGGCCAGCGCGCCACGATCGAGATGCGCGTGCTCACGCCCGAGGCGCCCGACGGGCTCCCGGGAATGCTCACGGGATGCGGGGTTCCACGCTCCTTCGGCTACCTGGGGCTGATCAAGATACTCGATCCACCGCACCTTTTCGAGACGCTCGCCATCCCGGCACTCCGTCTCTCCCCGTCGTCCTCCGGCTGGCGGCTGGAGTATCGGGGGGTGGTGGCGGACGTCACCGAACGCGAACTGGTCAAACTGATCTTCGGGCCGGAGCGGATCAAAGGATTTGCCCCGGATGTGTTCCCCATCCCCTTCTACTCGTGGACCGTGGACCGGGTTTAGCCCGACGGAGGGCCTCAGTTTCCTGAATTCCAATGAGTTTGCGGTCCAGCGACCTGCGGCTCGAAATGCTTTCCAAGGAACTGTGGTTGCGCAGGAACGGTTCAGGTTGGATCCACACATCCATTTCGCCTTCAAGGCCGGCGCGTGGACGGAGGGATAGCCCCCAGGGGACCG
>CAYRZX010000078.1:0-22363 GCA_964428665.1 uncultured Gemmatimonas sp. | reverse complement strand
CCAGAAGTTCGAGGGGGAGGTCGTGCTGCGGTCCGCCCCCGGCGAGACGGAGAAGATCTTGAAGGTCATCCTGCCGGACATGGACATCGCCTCGAAAAGCTACGGGAGGCTGAACGGGGAGTGCTTCTTCTTCAAGAAGAACTCGGTCCTGGGGGCCACGCGGGGAAGGCCGGACCTGTTCCCCCTGGTCGATTGGATGGATGGCTACGACAAGATGCTCTTCGACCAGCTTGAGCGCGTCGGCCTGTTGAACGCCTTCATCTGGGACGTGACACTGAAGGGCTACGACCAGCCTCGCATCAACGAGTGGCTGCGCAACCGAAAAGCCCCCCCCAGGTCCGGATCGGTCCGGGCGCACAACGACAACGAGGTCTGGCAGGCCGTGAGCCCGAGCCTGAACAGCGAGGATGTCTCCACGGGCGCTCGAATGATCAAGAATCACATTTTGGGCTCCCGCAACCTTCCGGAGCATTTTTTTGCCGAGGGCGGCAACACCAACCGGGCCACGGCCGGGGAGATGGACTTCCCCACAGTCAAGGCGCTCAGGTCTCAGCAGAAGGACCTGATGCACATCGTCACGACCGTGATGGAGTTCGTGCGGGACCAGGCCATCCTGGCCAGGGAAATCCGGGAGACCGAGGAGGGCAAGACCATCACCGTCCAGGCCCCGGAGATCTCCTCGAAGGACATTCAGCGCATCGGGAACACGATGAACCAGGTCGTGCAGTCGATGGCCGTCGCGCGGGAGAAGGGCTGGGCCACGGACGAGCAGTGCATCAAGGTCATCTGTGCGTTCTTCGGACAGCTCGGGGTGGATTGCTCGCCGGACGAGGCGATGGAGCTGATGGACGATGTGCCGGCCGGGGAGATGGTCGATTATTTGAAGCTGGCGGAGAAGACGCAGAGGGGGCGCGGTGGCCTCGCGGGCTGAGTTCGACAGCCTGGTCCAGCGATTACTCGATCAGGCGAACGCGGAGGACAACGAAAAGCTGCGCCGGGTGACGGAGCTGGTCCGAGACGCGCAGGGCGAGGTCCTGCGCCGTCTGAATGACGCCGGGGACTTCGAGGGCAAGTTCCTCCCGAACCTCCGCTCCGAGATTGAGCGGCTCCTGGAGGTCCTGGCCCGACGGGTGGGCGACGAGGTCGGGCTTTCCGGGGAAGACGTCGTCCGCTCGGCCACGCGCCAGGTGGCCGAACCGATGGGCCTGATGCGAATCGAGGCGGTCTTCCCGGCCATCCCGGCCGCGACCATCGAGGTCTACGAGAACTTCACGGTGGACCTTATCAAAGGCGTGATGGACGAGGCCAAGGCGAAGATCACGCGGGAGATCGGCCTGGCGGCAGTGGGCGCGAAGAAGCGGGCGGAGACCATCGAGGCCATCGGGACCAACCTGGACGATCCAGGGGTCTTCTCCAGCATCCGCGCCCGCGCCGAAACGATCTACGAGACCGAGCTGAAGCGGTTCCGCAGCCAGGTCAAAAACACCCGGAACCGCCAGCTCAACGACCGGATCGGGGGCGGGCTGGAGAAGTGGTGGCTGACCTCCCGAGACCGGAGGGTGCGCTACTCTCACCGGATCGCAGGCGAGAGCTACGCGAAGGCCAGGTCCATCCCCATCGACCAGGCGTTCATGGTGGGCGGATTCCAGGCGCAGTACCCCCGCGACTGGTCCCTGCCGGCGCGGGAGAGCGTGCGCTGCCGGTGCGAGGCCGTGCAGAAACTCCCGGACCGGCTTTTCGACGAGGCGTGAAAGGAGATGCAGAAGGAGATGCAGATGGCAAAGGAAGACGCAAAGGAGAAGACCCCGGACCTAAAAGAGATCTACGCGGAGCAGGGCATGAAAGGCGTGCTGGCGCTCCTGGACCTGACCCCCCAGGCGGCCAGGGCCGAGCTGGAGGAGATTCTGAAGGAGCTGCCGCCCCTGCCCCCGGCGGCGCAGGTCTTCGCGGCCTTCGACCCCACGAAGGCGGGGGGCGGCCGGGGCGAGGTCGGGCCGGTCTTGAAGCTTCTGGGCCTGACCGAGAAGGACCTGGCCCCAGGCGCGTCGCCCTGGGCCGAGCGGGAAGTGATGGAGAAGGGGAAGGTGCTCCAGAAACTCATCATCAGCCTGGCGGATGGGCGTAAGGTCTCCTGGGCCAGGCCGTAAGGAACTTATGACCCTGGGCGAACTCATCCGGCAGTACCGCCAGCAGTGCGCGATGCCTCTCCAGGCCCTGGCCAAGGGCACGGGCCTGCAGGAGGAGATGCTCCTGGACATCGAAGAGGGCCGCGTCCCGGACCCTCCCGAGGAGGTCCTGCTGGCTATCGCCGGCGAGCTGCAATGCCCTCCCTGGTTCCTGATGAGCCTGCGCCCGGTCGCTGCCGCCTCCGAGCAATCCGCCCGGTTCCAGTGCGGGATGATCGCACAGGAGGCGGCCGGGTCAGGGGGCTGGGAGTGGGACGTGGACCTGGTCACGGCGGGCGTGAGCCTGGTGGGCTGGCTCTGGAGGCCGGAGGTGCTCCGGGAGGCCGTTCCGCTCTTCGAGGGGGCCAGGGCCTACGCGCACCAGGACGGCCCGCACGCGGACCCCAACTACCGCCGCGTCCAGGACATCGTGGGCTGGTATTCCGATGTGCGGTTCGTGAATGACCGTCTCCGGGCGCGTTTCCACATCGCCCAGAATGCGCAGTGGCTGAGAGACCTGCTGGTCTCGGCGTGGGAGAAGGGGAAGCGGGACATCGTGGAGTTCTCCATCCACGTCCTGACGATGGGCTCTATGCGGATGATGGATGGGCAGCTCTTGCGGGTCCCGGACAAGATCGTGAAGGTGTTCAGCGTGGATGTGGTGTCCGAAGGCGCAGCCGGCGGCCACCTGGTCGAGATGGCTGCGAGTCTGACTCATCAGAAGGAGGATTTACACATGCTTCAGCAATTTCTGGAAAGGCTGAAGGCCAGACGGCCGGACCTCTACGCCACGCTGGATCTTCAGAATGTCACCGAGTCCCAGGTGGTCGCCCTTTTGGACCAGGCGATGGAGTCTGCGCCGCAGCCGGCCAGCCCTGAGCCTGCCGCCCCGGAAAGGCCCGCCGTGGACCCCAATGCGGCGAGCGCGACTCAGGCGGCATCTACGGCCGCCCAGCACGCGGATCGGGCGCAGGCTGCCCTGGTCGAGATGGAGGTGCGCCAGTCGAGGACCTTCCTGGAGGCGGCGCTGTCCGGCTCGAACCTCCCCGTCCCCACCCAGAACATGCTGCGGAAGCAGTTCGGGACGGAGCTGGATGCCGGACGCCCCGTCCCCGGCCAGACCATCGAGGAGGCCGTGCGGGACCACCGGGAGATGCTCGCCCAGGTCATGCAGACCGCGCCGCTGTCGATACCCCGCGTCGAGGTGGGGCAGGAGGCGCGGGAGAAGGCCCTCAACGGCATGATCGGGCTGTTGACCGGCAAGCCGGAGGGGGTGAAGCCCTTCATCTCGCTCAAACACGCCTTTTACGAGATGACCGGCCAGGCGATGGCCACCCCCGAGGCGATCCTGGCGGAGGCCAGGTTCTTCGTGCCCTGGGACGCGGCCGTCAACCCGGCGATGCGGCAGCGGTATATGATGTCCATGCAGTCGCTCAAGACCTCGGACTTCGGGGAGATTTTGGGAGACTCCGTGGCGCGGGTGATGATCCGGATGTATAACCTGCCCGACCTCAACGTCTGGCGGCGGATCGTCTCGGACATCACACCCATCATGGACTTCCGCACGCAGCACCGGCCCCGGATGGGCGGCTACGGGACCCTGCCGACCGTGGCCGAGCGCGGGACCTACACGCAGCTCACCTCCCCCACGGACGAGGAGGAGACCTTTTCTATCTCGAAAAAGGGCGGGCTGGAGGACCTCACCATCGAGATGATCGCCAACGACGACATCCGGTCCCTGCGCAACATCCCGCTCAAGCTGGGCCGGGCCGCCGCGCAGACGCTCTACCGGGGCGTCTTTGACATCTTCACCACCAACGCGAACATGGCGGACGGGGTGGCGATGTTCCACGCCAACCACAGCAACCTGGGGTCCACGGCCCTCTCCAACGCCTCCATGAGCGTCGCCCGGCAGGCGATGATGGATCAGACGGCCTACGGGGATTCCTCAGAGGTCCTGGGCCTGGCCAACGTCCCGCGCTTTCTCCTGCATCCCAACGAGCTGGAGGAGACGGCCTGGCAACTCGCGCAGGGGTGGACGCAGGGCCAGGGCGAGCACGACCTGACCGATCGGAACGCCAACTTCCACGCCGGGCGCATAGAACAGATTCCGGTGGCCTACTGGACGGACGCCAACGACCACTACTACGTGGCCGACCCCAACCTGGCCCCGACCATCGAGGTGGGCGTCTACCAGGGCCGGGAGGAGCCCGAGCTCTTCGTCCAGGACAACCCAACCCTCGGCAGCGTGTTCACGTCAGACCGGATCACCTACAAGATCCGGCACATCTGGAGCACCAAAGCCCTGGACCACCGCTCCTTCTACGCCCAGAAGCCGGCGTAGGCAGGGCGGGCGATGGTCCCAAAATGAATGCGGAGGCCCAGGCCTTTCACCATCACGAAGGAGATTGAAATGCCCAACAAGGCAGCAGTCTACGATCTGCCTGGCGTCCACGTCGCGCAGGTGGTCACGCCCAAGCACGCCGCCGCCACGGCCACGGAAGACATCCCGATCTTCTACGCGCCCACAGATGCCCCCGAGGGCGTGTCGATCGTGGCCGTGCGCCTGATCCCCGGCGCGGCCGTGTCGGGCGCGAACACGAACACGACCCACCTGAACCTCGTCAACCGGGGGGCGGATGGGGCCGGGACTACGGAGCTGGCCAATTACGATCTGACCAGCGGCAACGACCTGACGGCCTACGACAACAAGAACCTCTACACCCCGGCCACGCCGCTCAATATCGCCACCGGAGTGGTCCTGACGCTCCAGTTTGAAAAGGTCGGGACCGGACTCCTGGTACCGGAGATGCTTGTGGTCGTGGAATATCGGCCACAATAGTCTGACAATTCAGGAAACGCCCCATAGGGGCACGATCTTGGATTGGGCCGCGTTTGGGGCCGGGATGCCCAGGGATCGCGATTTTTAAACGGGGTTCTAGGGCATCTAGGGGCGGTCTGGCCTTGCATCAGTCTTCAAAGAGGGGATTTTTCATGAAAAAGACCATTTGGGGCGGTTTGGTCCTCATTCTCCTGGCTCTCGTGATCCGGGAGCAGGTGGCGGTGGCCACGGACAATCAATCCCACACGAAATCCTACCCGGTCAGCACACGGGGGTTCGGGATCTCGGTCGGGGATTCGGTCACGTATGACGTGCCGGGGGTGCGCAACGCCGCCGGCACGCAGGGGGATTCCCTGATCATCCAGGTCGGGTCGATGACCGTGGACTCTGCGCCGGACACGATCAAATTCACCGCCCAGGGCTATGTAGCCTTTTCAGCGACGCCCTCGATCACGCACCTGGGGGTCCGGTCCACGAACACCGACACCACATTCGTGGCCATCCCCACGACAGTGACCGATTCGACGATCATCTTCAATGTCCACTACCTGACCGGATCGGCGCGCGGCACCATCGGGAAGGGCACAGTGGACTGGGGCGCGCTCGGGCCGAGGGGGAGGTAGCATGGGACCCACTGAGATCGTTGAAAAAACGGAGAATGGCGCAGTCAAATCCGCCCCCGGCCATCTCGTCTCTGTGGTGCTGACGGGCGGGTCGGATGCGGCCACGCTGATCATCTATGACAACACAGCCGCCTCCGGGACGAAGCTTATCACACTGAAGGCCGCAGCCAACACCACCGTGCCCTACGTGCCGCCCCGGTCCATCCCCTTCGGGAAGGGATGCTTTGCGGCCCTGACCGGCACCTCGCCGGCGGCCTACATCCAGTACGAGTAAACCATGGACCGGAAGACCGACGTTTTCACGCTCATCAATGCTCAGGTGATCACGGCCAGCGGCCAGACGAACGCCTTCTCTGTGGGCGAGTTCACGGAGGCACAGCTCCTGATCGCGGTCTCTGCGACCGGGGGGACCAATCCCACCCTGGACTTTATCGTCCAGGTCTCGGACGCCTCGGATGGGACCTTTCATCAGCACACGGCCGTAACCCAGATCACCTCGAACGGCAACAAGAACGCCGTGTTGCTGACCAACATCGGCCGGCAACTTCGGCTGTCCTACACCATTGGTGGAACCGGCAGCCCGACGTTCACGATCACGGCCAAGCTGATCTGCAAGAACTGAGGAATCCATGTCTGTCACGCTCGGCGATCTGGAAACGAAGGTCGGCCTGATCCTCAACGAGGTCGGCGCGGACGAGGACCTGGGGTCCGTTTCCCTCCGGGACTGCGTCAAAGAGGCCGTGCGTGCCGGATACTCCAAGGATAGGCCCGAGGAAAAGGTCGTGGAGGTGACTGGGACGGGGGCCTTCGATTACGCTATCACGACCCTCACGGGTTACGTGGAGGGCTTCTCCACCATTACGAAGATGGAGTATCCAGTGGACGACACGTCCCAGGAGCAGGACTTTCTGGAAGAAGATGAGTGGGAGCTGTATCGAAAGCCCTCCGGCCTATTTCTCAGATTCAAGGAGGCCACCCCGGCCACCAGCGAGAAGTTCCGGGCCACCTTCACCGTGCCCTACCAGTTCACCACGAGCAACCCGAGCGAGTCGATCAACATCCCGGTTACCGACGTTGACGCCGTGTCCAACCTGGCGGCCTCGGTGGCCTTCGGGCGAATGGCGTCGAAGTTTGCCAGAGAGAGCGATCCCACCATTGGCGCGGATACTGTCGATCACAAGAGCAAGGACTCTCGCTATCGCGCCCTGGCCAGGGATTATGCCCGGATGTACCGGGAGCACATCGGAAAGCCCTCGGAGGCCGTGGCCGCCGGGGGGTTCGTGGATTGGGACCCGAAACTCCAGACCGGCGTGGATCGCCTCACGCATCCCAAGAGACAACGCTGATGGCCATCGCGCGCGAGATACACAACCTCTCCGACCTGGAGCCCACCCTGCGCCGGCTGAGGACCTTCCCGAGGGAAATGCTCAAAGAGGCGACGAAGGCCATGCAGATCTCCGTAAACGAGTTCGAGGGCGCGGTGGTCGAGCGCACGCCGGTGGGGGCCACCGAGATCCTGCGCGGGTCCATCTTCGGCGAGGCCGTCAATGTCACCGGTGAGGAGGTCGTGGGGCACGTGGGATCGCCGGAGATCTACGCCCTGCCGGTGGAGGAGGGCACGAAACCCCACTGGCCGCCCAGGGGCGCGCTGCTCCAGTGGGTCGAGCGGGTCCTGGGGATCGCCGGGGCGCAGGCCGAGCGGGTGGAGTTCCTGGTCCGCCGGGCGATCTCCCGCCGGGGCACCAAGGGCGCTCACATGTTCCGGGAGGGCTGGAAGGCATCTGAGGACAGAATCAGGCGGGTCTGGCGACGCCTCGGGTTTGAGTTGATCCGAAAGCACTTCCGATGAGTGACTTAAAGATTATCCGGGACTACCTCGCCACGCAGATCGCCTCCATCCCGGAGGTCGGGATCGTCCACGATTATCATCGCTACTCGACCAACCTGACCGACCTCAAAAACCTCTGCAAGTACCGGGACTCCATCCGGGTCTGGATGATCACCCGCGAGGCCGCGCCCGCCACGCCTGCCGCAGACGACGAGCAGGCCGACGGGGGGAATGTCTACCGGGTGACACACGTCTTTCTCATCCGGGGCTACACCCAGGTCGAGGACGGCCAGGCCAGCGAGCTGACCCATCACGACCTGTGCGAGCAGATCGTGGAAAAGCTGGACGGAGACTACAGCCTGGGCAAGAACGCCCCCTTCGGCAGCTCGCCGGTCAGCCTCCGGCGGACCAATCATGTCATGTTCGCCGGGGTCCTGTGCCATCATTCCGAGCTGGTCCTGGAGGTCTACGAGGTCCGCGCCCGCGTTTAAGCCCTCACGCATCCATGCGTGGATTCTAAAGGAGTCCGCTTATGCCCGCAACGATCACGAAAGGCAATTTGTTCAACGGCCCGGCCACGGATGTCAAGATCGGCGTGGACGGCTCGGAGGTCTCTGTCGGCAGCACCCTCGCGCCGGTGGTCCTGCGCAAGGAGGTCGAGCACCGGGAGTTCACGGTTGAGCAGCTCAAGGGCACGGTCAAACGCGAGGAGTCCCGGCTACGCTATTTCATCACCACCGCCGTCGCGGAAAAGACCCTGGCCAACCTCCAGAAGGCGTTCAACCAGGTGGCCGGAAACCTGGTGGCCAGCACGCTCACGATCGACGAGGACGTCCTGGGCGAGCAGTCCATTATCATCGAGGGACCCGGCCCCAACGGCTCCACGCGCACGGTGGACTGCCCGATCTGCGTCTCCATCCGGACCGGCGACTACGTGATGTCGATGGCCGGGCAGGCCGGCATCGAGATAGAGTTCGAGATCCTCCAGAACCCGAGCGACAAGTCCTTTCTCCAGATCCGGGATGCGTGATGCCTCTGAAGATTCATTTCTCATCCTACACCAACAACCCCTGTATCTCCATCGGCTACGTGGACATCAAGCTCCGGGAGCAGCTTGCCCGGCTCGTCACTCTGGTGGACAGCCCCCTCGCCTGCGACGTAGAGGTCTGGTTCTCGTCCCTGGCCAACCTGCCCTGGTGGCGGCTCATCCCGGAGCGGTACATCTGGTACGTGGTCTTCGAGCATACGATCGTGGACCCCGACCAGGTCCGGCAAATCAACGAGCGCATGCTGGCCGTCTGGACCCCGTCCACGTTCTGCCGGGACGCCCTGGTCTCTGGGGGCGTGACCATCCCCGTCCACGTAGTCCCTCACGGCGTCGATCCGGGGGAGTTCGCCCCGATGGACCGGCCCGCAAGGGATACCTACACGTTCTTCTGGCAGGGGACGAATCTGGAGAAGGACCGGAAGCAGGGCTGGGTGGTCCAGCGGGCCTTCGAGGAGCTGGACCTGCCGGACGCCCGGCTGATACTGAAGACCGTGCCCTGGCCGGGCGGGGCGATGGACATGAAGCTGGACCGGGGTCGCGTCCACCAGATCGCGTCTTGGGCCAAGCCCCACCAGATCGCCGAGCTGGATATGCGGGCGGACGCCTTCGTCTGGCCGACGAGGGCCGAGGGCTTCGGGCTGATTCCCTTAGAGAAGATGGCCACCGGCCTGCCCTGCATCGTGACGGACTGGTCCGGGCCCAGGGACTATCTGCGCGACGACATTGCCCTGCCGCTGCGCCGGTACGGGATGCAGGAGAGCATCTACGGGCCGGAAAGGGGCCAGGACGCCCTGGTGGATCCCGAGGAACTGAAGGAGAAGATGCTCTGGTGCTATGAGCACCGTGAGGAGGCGGCGCAAATCGGGCGGGCGGCCTCGTTCTACGTGCGGAGCTGCTGGACCTGGGATGGCCTGGTCTTTCGAGCCCTGCAGGACGCTCTGAAGGATCTTGGCGCGTCCCTGAAGGGGGCGGCATGACGCAGGAAGACGCCACGACAAAGGCTCTATCCCACCTCCTGGACGAGCCGGCGGAGCTGACGCTCTCCGGGGGCGATACGGTCCAGATCTGGTCCGTCACCCCCAGGGTGACGTTTCGGATTGCCGCGCAGCGGGAGCGGCTCCGCTGGGCGCTCCAACAGTACCGGGCGTTCGTGGCGGCCTCCTCGGACCCGGCGTTCCGGGCCTGGGAGAAAAACCGGCGTCTGGCCTTCTGGAACCGCCGGTGGCTGGTCGAACTGGAGCGGACCTGCGAGATGATGCTGACGGCCTGTCTGAAGGGCAGGGCGAAGGGCCGGTTTCGGTGGGTGAGGGTCTGGAAAGAGCGCCGGCGCATCCGGGGCATCCTGCGTTCCGCGTCCTGGCAGGATTGGATGAAGATCGTGGAGCAGTATCAGAAGTTCCACGACGTGGAGGCGATCGCCGAGGTCATCTTCGGACCTGCGCCGGCCGACGAGGTCGAAAAAAAAACCCTGCCCTCGTCTGGGCCAACATCCTCGTCGCTGCCGTCCGTGTTTTCCGCGTCCCCCTGAACGAAGTGGACGCCGTCCTGGAGGAGGTCTCCTGGGGGCGTCTGGTCCTGTTCTCCCGCTCCCTCGACGATTCCTCCCGCCCCTCCACCAACGGCCCCAAAAGAGTGCTCACCGGCGCAGATATTCTGATGCTCGGAGGGATCATATATGAAGGTGGTTATTCCGATAACTGAGCGGTGCTTTGGGCCGGGGGAAGTCGTCCTGGCCTCAGAGAAAGAACCGGTGGGCGAACGGGTGCTTGCGCCGGGAGAGGAAATCTTCTGGCGGACCGTGGGTGGGGTGGAGTACTGGTTGGTGAACGCGCAGTGGTTCAGGCCGATGCGGTTTTTCATCGTGAGATCGCATGCATCCCAACTCGTTCAAGCTCATGGCTGAGTTCTTCGCTCGCTTTGTATCTTCCCTTCCTCCCGGCCGCATCCTGGACGTGGGGTCGGCCAATGTGAACGGCACGTACCGGTCCCTGGTCCCAGCAGGCTGGAGTTACACCGGCCTGGACCTCACGCCGGGCAAGAGCGTGGACGTGATCGCGCCCCAGCCGCCCTGGCCGTTCCAGGACGGCTACTTCCCGGTGGCCATCTCCGGCCAGTGCCTGGAGCATACGAGGAGGCCCTGGGAGATCGCAGCCGAGATCGGGCGCGTGCTGGCCCCGGAAGGCTACTGCTGCATCATCGCGCCCTGGCGCTGGGACGTCCACCGGCATCCAGTAGACTGCTGGCGCATCCTTCCGGACGGCATGGAGGTCCTGTTGAGGCTGGCCGGGTGCGAGGTGCTGGAGGCGAAGATCGACCGCGATGACACTGTTGGTATCGGACGCCGGCGGGAGCCATCCTCACTCGATTACCTGGATTGAGCCATGAAGAATCGCGATATTAAATGGCGCTGCACGAACACGGCCCACTGTGGCCGGGTCTGGAACAGTGAGTTTTCCTGCTGCCAGAGATGTGGCAGCCCATTGGAGATGGTCACGCAGGAGAACGAGGTGATCGCGGACCCGGCCAGGCCGGTCACGGTCACGTACGCTAAGCCCACAGGAGCGCCCTGATGATTCTGCCTGACTTTCACATATCGGCCTGATCTCTGGCCCCCCTCGTCGTCGGTATCACGGTGGAGGAGCTGGTCTGGGTGCTCCGGGCGAAGGCCGGCGACTTCGCGAAGGGCTTCAAGGACGCCGAGAAGAGCGCGGACAGCGGCGCCAAGGGCATCCTGCGCTCGATGAACAGCCTCAAAGCCGGCATGACGGCGATCTGGGCGTTCATCGCGGCTCACATCGTGGCCGGCGCGGGCAAGGCCGCCCTGGCAATGGCGGAGCTGGCCGGTCGGGGGGACGGCCTGCGCCGGGCCTTCTCCAACCTGGCCACCTCTGCCGGCGAGAGCAGCGACCGCATCCTGGCCGCCCTGCGCCGGGGGACTGCCGGGACGGTGAGCGATTTCAAGCTCATCCAGGAGGCCAACCGGGCGCTGATCTCCGGCCTGCCGGCCTCCGCCGAGAAAATGGAAGAGCTGGCCAAAGTCGCGCGCGGGCTGGGACAGGCGGTCGGGATCGACGCGACCGAGGCGATCTCGCGCCTGGTCCGGGGCATCTCGAAGCAGGAGATCGAGCTGCTCGATGAACTCTTCGGCGGGAGCATTAAGTTTATTGATGTCATTCGCCAGCTCGGCCCGACGGCCACGGCCACCGAGAAGAGCATGGCGATCTACAATGCTGTGCTGGAGACAGGAAAGAAGCGTGTGGAGGAGATGGGGGGCGTCCAGGAGACGTTCGCGGACCAATTAGGCAGGGCGCGGGCGCAGATCGACAACTTCAAGGAGAGCCTGGGCCGGAAGCTGATCCCGGTCATCGAGACGCTCATCCCACTGGCCCTGACGGCGGCGGAGGCGCTCGGAAAGCTATTCGGCGTGGAGGATATCTCGGCAGACCCCCTGGTGGGCCGCGTCCGCCAGATCCAGGCACAGATGGCCGCCTTGGGCAAACAGATCGACGAGGCCAGGGCGGGCGGCGCGCCGGGATTTGTGGTCCATGAGATGGAGCAGCAGTGGGAGCGTCTGAGCCGGGAGCAGGCGCAGGTGGCCCGGCAGTTTGATGCCCGCGAGCGAGCCGCAGCCGCAGCGCGAAAAGCCCGCCAGGACAAAGAGCGCAGGGATGCTGAAAAAAGCGCCCGGGCGGCCCGCGAAAAGGCGGACCGGGCGAGCTTCGAGGCCCGTCTCGGCGAGGCCAAGCTCCTGGGGCAGATGGCCGAGGAGCAGCAAAAGGCGCGTCCAAGGGGGATGGCCGCCACACCGGAGGAGCGCCGGGTCGAGCGATTCTTCGGCGGCGCTCCGACGATGGATCCGCAGGAGCTGGTCGATGAGCTGGTCCAGGGCCTGGAGACCGTCGAGGAGAAGAACTTCATCACCCTGGAGAAGCAATTCAACGTCCAGAGTGACACGCGGGAGATCATCCAGGAACTGACCACGATGTTCGACGCCCGGACCAACCGGCTCATCGACGGCATCTTCCGTGCGGAACGGGCCATTGACCGACTGCCGAACAGCCTCTCGAAAAACCTGGGCCGCGTCCCCGGCCTGGGAGGGCTGGGGGACACCTTCAAGACCGGCGCCAACATCTTCATGGCCGGGATGGGGATCTTCCAGGCCGCCAGCGCCGGGATCGGGATACTCAAGAGCATCGGGGGTTTCCTGGGCATCGGAAAACCAAGCGGTCCCGCCTACCCCGACTTCGATCAGATGACCGAGGAGGACCTGCGCAAGGAGATAGAACGGCTATCGCAGTACGGCAATGCGCAGAAGAACATCGGCCTGATCAACACCTTCACGGCCCAGATCGAGCAGCTCCGCCTGAAGCGCCAGCAGGAGGGGTCGAGGACCTTCTCCTCGGTGGCCACGCTCACGGAGGCCACCGGCCACCAGATGGTCGCCAACCTCACCAGCATTCTGTCCGAGCTCCAGAACGGCCACCTCCTGGCGATCCGGGACATGCTCGCCGCAGGCATCAAGGTCAGCGCCTCCGGTCTGACCCAGGGCCTGGCGGCAGACGCCTACGTGCGCCGGCGCAGCGCCGGACTCTAAAGATCGCCTATGCCTACTCCTGTTCAGCCCAACGCGCTCAAGTCTGGCTCCACCAGCCTGACCGGCGGCGGGTCCCTCAACAATCGCGACTTCTACCAGTTCGGGATGTCGGTCCTGAGCCTCAATTCTCAGGATCTGCCGCCCATCAAGCCCCGGCGGGTGATGCGGGAGGGGGCGCATGGGCAATTCGTCTTCGAGGAGCACTACGACGCCAAACCGCTGGTCATGGCCGGTCAAATCATGGCCAACACGGTCACGGACCTCAAGACCAACATCGAGGCGGCCAAGACCTTCCTGAACACCTTTCGGAAGGACACCCCGCGCCGGCTAAAGCTGATCGACCCGCTGATGACGGATCGGTTCTTCTACTGCCACTTTGACGGCGAGGCGATCTTCGGTTCAGCTTCGCCCCGCGTGGGCGGGACCATCGCGGACTATGCCATCCGACTTCTGGCCCAGCCCCCTTTTGCCCTGGCCGCATCCCTGTCCGAGGATCGCTACGCGGCGCCGGCGGGAACGTTCAGGTCGATAGCCACAGGGACCTTTGACAGCGATCCCCGGCTGGTCATCGAGGGGCCGGCCACCAATCCGAAGGTCGTTTTCGGGGACAGTATCTTCATCTGTCCTTTCGACCTGACGACGGACTTCACGGACGTCTTCGGCGCGACCGTGGCCGGGACGTTCTCCGGGACCGCCGCGCAGAAGGCGGGCCTCTTCTCGCCGTCGGATCTGGGATTAGGCCACGCCTTCCTGGCCAATGGCGCCTACCAGCTCTCGTGGGCGGTCACGGGCAATAAGAGCGCGGGGACGTGGTTTGTCATCGTGGAGCCGCAGTTCGACTCCACGGAGGCCGGGACAAAGACGATCCTGGAGCACCGATACGACGCCGACAATCGGGTCGTCCTCTATTACGTCAACGGCTCCGGGGTCGATCAGTTTGACCGGCGTTTCGTGTTTGTAAAGTACGTGGCCGGGGCCGGGTCCTACGTGGCCAGCGCCCACCAGAACTTCGTCAGCGGAAACGCCATTAAGATCGGCATCTCCTATGACGCCACGGGGGGGATGAAGATCTATGTGGATGGAATACTGGTGGAGCAGAATGGCGTGGTCGGGGCGATGGCCGGGAACCCCGCGACTCTGACGCTCCACGCCAACGGTTCCAATTTCAGCGCGAACATGAAGGTCCATACCCTGGCCGGGTGGAGCAGCCAGCTCACGGATAACGAGCACGCCCTGATCGCCTCGGACCCAGAGGAGAACATCAAGAATCGCAACCAGGTCCTCCTGTGGACCGGCACGCTGGCCGACGGGGACTGGCTGGAGTTTGACCGAACGGATGACCGTTACACCGGCAAGCGGATGGACGTGAGCACGGGGGTCCTGACCACCGGCGTCTTCCCGGACGATGGGTATATCATCCCCGTCCTGGCAGCCGAGAACACGGCCATTTATCACCCGACGGCCATCGACAATTTTTACGTGCAGTGGAGAAATCGGTATCTATGATCTGGACGACTGTCATCACTCTGGCCATCGTCCTGTTCTCCTCCTGGATGGACTCGCTCAGGGACCGACACTTCGGGGACCGGGCCTGGCGGCGGCCCATCCGGGTCCTGTGGGTGGAGACGGATCTCTGGCATCTGGTGAAGTGGGGCAGCTTTTACGTGCCCCTGGCCACCTGCTGCTGGTGGGGCTACGGCGCGCCCTGGCGCTGGCCGGTTGTGGCTCTGTGGGCCGGCACGGCAGCCCTGGCCTGGGGGGTCTGGCGCTGGGGGAGTCCCTGGCCGTCTTTCTGGGCGAAGTTCTTTAGAAGAGAACGAGGTCGATGAAAGGCTGGGAGATCCAGGCGCTCAACGCCTCCAAGACGAAGGTCAGCATCCTCTGGAACCCCTATGCCGAGGTTCCGTCAGGCTCCTGCGTCGTGGAGGAGACTGTGGGGGGCGAGGATACCCTCTCCTACGTCACCCACGACCTGGACACCCATGCGACCAATCTGACGGCCGAGACGGCCTTCATTCGCCTGGTCAATCTCGACAGTCCCTCCGAGAAGCGGACTTATGTCATCATCACCCACGACCTGGTCCACGAAGAGGGACAGAAGGCCCTCGTCGTCAAGGGCGAGCGCATCTGGGTGCATCTGCGCGACCGCTATATCTACCCCAACACACGAGACTTCGTCAATCTGGCCCTTTCCACGCTCCTGACCGAGATCCTGAACACCTCCGGCGCCAACGCCGAATTCCAGATCGGGACGGTGGCCAGCCCCAGCGAGGTGGTGGATTTCTTCACGATCAACCACCACTCTGTCCTTTGGGCCTTTCGGTCCTTAGTCGCCAAGATGGGCCGGGAGATGTCCATCGATGAGTCCACCACGCCCATCACGCTCAACTTCCCGTCGACCATTGGGGCCACGACCAGCGCCCGTTTCCGTTACGGCCTCAACCTCCAGGGCATCACCCGGAAGACGGATAAGAGCCGGATGGTCACCCGGCTCTACGCCATCGGGGGCGGAACGCCCTCCATGAAGCTCTCGGCCTCCTCCCTGGCCGGGGGGCTGGACTACGTTCAGGACGCGGCCCTGCACGCCCTTTATAGCCGGGTGGATGTCTACCACAACCCGGACCTGGAAGACATCGAAAACATCATCCCGGCTGCCAACAACCCGGACCTGTCCGGGACCTACACGGCCGGCCTGTGCGCCGGGTGGACGAAGATCGGCACGCCGACGGTCAGCGAGAACACGAATGCCACCTTTTACCAGCGCGGCACCAAAAGCCAGAAGGTGGTGGCCACCGACACACAGGGCGTGCAGACCACGTTCACGGCCTCCACGACCGCCCGGATGGTGGCCTGGGTCAACATCTACGTGGAGTCCCTGGCTGCCCTGGCGAAGGTGAGGGTCGAGGTCACGGATGGCACGGCCCGATTCCTCAACGGGGACGGGATCACCACCACGGGGGCGTTTGTGGCCGAGGAACGCCGGGGGATCGAGTTCACGGGGTCAAGTGGGACGCTCAAGGTCTACGCCGAAGGCGGCAACGCGACATTCTACGCGGACGCGGCGTTCGTGGCCGTGGCGGAGGAGTTCAAGAAGTTTGTCATTGGGGATATGGCCGACATCCTCTACAACGAGGCCCTGGACGAGCTGAACGCCCGCAAGAACCCGGAGGTGACCTACTCTATCGACGCGCTCGACCTCTACGAGGCCGACGCCGAGAAGTGGAGCGACTACCAAGTCCGCCTCGGGGATACGGTAAAGGTCGAGGACAACGACCTGGACATCACGGTCAGCCAGCGGATCAAGAAACGGACCTGGAACGTGATCCGGCCGGAGAAGTCCGGCTTCGATATCGGGAACGTGGTCGTGTCCCTGGGCAACCTGATGACGGACGATCAGCAGCAGTTCAGGGCGACCCTGGAGCGCACCCGGACGAGCCAGGACAAGTCCGAGCGCGCCGGGGCGGCCCTGTCCGTGGATCGGCCCATCACCGCGTTGGTGGCACGCTTTTCCGGGGTATTTTCCTCGACGGCCTACAATGCCTTCTCCTGGACTGCCGGCACGCTCACAGTGGGGACGGACCTGGTCTACGCGATCGGGAGCGGATCGATCTCCGGCCTGACGGCCTCCACGACCTATTACCTCTATTTCGATCTGGATGCGCCCGCCAGCAGCCTCCAGGTAACGACCACCTATACCACCAGTGTCGGGCCACGCAAAGCGAGCGTGGCCACGGCCGTGACGAGCGCCTCGACGCAGCCAGGGTGCACGATCATCACCACGGCGGATGGCAAGCCCCAGCTCTCCGGCACGGACATCGTCACAGGCATATTGACCGTGGGCGCATCGCCCTCGGCGACCGACCGCATCACGATGTCCTGGGTGACGAAGGACCTGGTGATGTATCGCGGAGGGGCGGCGGTGGTAGATCTGGGGGACATCGCAGGAAATCCCCTGGCTCACGGCGATATAGGGCTGGTCGTAAACCATGAAAAAGGACTGATCTATGTGCTCCGGGATGGTCCTGCAGGGACAGTGCCGGGAGGCACTCAGCCAGTTGGGATCATGGCAAACGTGGTGCGGGATGCGGATGGAGAGGCCGATACGGTAAGTGAGGTGGGCATTATGTCCCGCCTGTACGCGGCCAACCGTAGCGTCGGACAAAATGGTGTCCTGGTACCCTTCCGGGCCTCGGCCGAAAATGTAGACGGGAAGGCCATAGGGTTTCAGACTTATTCAGACATATCGAACCTGGGAATCAAGAGTTCGGTGGACTCGTATGGTTTTTACGCCAACCTGATCGAGGCCACGAACGGAGCCGGGGATGCCACGGGGGTGTATATCGCGGAGGTCACAGGCGGATCGGTCAGCGGGACTGGTTATGGGCTTCGCATTGCCAATGCGATCACCGCGACCGCCAATAAGAGATATGCGATTTATAGCGAATCGGTGGAGCCGAGCGTCTTGTCGGGCGTCCTCCGGGCAACCAGGAGCACCACGTCGGAGGCGGCCAGCATCCAGGCAGAGAACACCAACGGCGGGGCTTTCGGTGCGACGATAGGCACGAAGCACAGCAGCAGCACTCCGGCAGCCGCAGACATCGTGGGCAGATTCGAGGTGCTCGGCCATAACCTGGCCGGGGGCGAGGAGACGGTCGCCCGCCTGGACGGCATCTGGAAGGATCTCACGGCCGGGCTCGAAGACGCCTCGGTAGAGCTTTACGTGATGCAGGATGGAATCGCCCAGAAGCTGGCCGAGTGGGACGCGCTCAACGACAAGGTGGTTTTCAAGGGGACTGTCAAGCCGAATGCGGATGCGACCTGGGACCTGGGGGAAAGCGGCGCGCGGTTCATCGACGGCTACTTTTCCAATGCATTGAACGTCGGGCCGGCGGACGCCGGGGCGGGCAATGCGCTCATCAGCCTCAAGGCCGGGGCGACAGGCCAGACCGGAATTCAGTTCATCGACCAGGCCACAAACAGATGGACCATTGGCGCTAATAACGAATTCGGCACAGACGGATTCTACTTTTACGATGATGTGAGCGACCGGTATTCGTTCGGGCTGCCGACCAGCGGAGACGCGGAACTGAGAGTGCAGGGCCGGGGCCTGGTGGTGGTCCCTGACAACGCCAATGGGCCGGTCATCGCCGATGACCTGACCAAGAAGCGCCTGAGCGTCACGAAGATGGCCAGCGCCCCCACGCAGGGGGCCTACATAGCTTTTACGCAGAATCCGGGCAGTGATATTTTCTATCTGATTTTGGGAGATGTTTAAAACCGCAGAAAGGGGCATTCAATAGAAAGGAGCATTCAATGACACTTACGAAAGAGCAGCTCGACGCGCAGATCACCGAGAAAGATGCGGAACGGATTGCCTGCATTAAGCAGATCGAGACCGACAGCAAGGAGATACAGGCCCTCAACGAGAAAATTCAGGAATGCCAGCGCAGACTGAAGCTCCTGAACGACCGGAGCCTGGCAATAAAGGTGGAAGTGGAGCAGATCGAGCAACTCAAGGCGATGCTGGAGTAGCAAGGATTTTAAGGAGATGGGATGGCCCTCAACCTCGGCCCCTGGTCCCCAACCAATACACACGACTACCGGCTCGGCAACGCGAAGGTCTCGGCGATCTCCGCGCCCACGAAGGGCAGCACGCAGCGAGGCACGGCGATCACGATCACCTTCACCCTCCAGAGCTACGTGGTGACCGCGTGCTCGGTGCAAATAAAGTACTCCACCGATGGGGTGACGTGGAACAACGCGACCATCACCGGCGCCGTGACCGGCCTGACAGTCTCCGAGGCCGGGACCTCCCACACCAAGACATGGAACTCGGTCACGGATCTGGGGAGCAACAACTCCTGGGCAAACGTCCAGATCGGGATCACCTGCGACGACGCCAGCGGAGGCGGCGGGGCGGACGACCGGCTGGCCAAATCCGACTACTTCATCGTGGACAACCTGCCGGTGGCCCCCTCGGTCTTAGAGCCGCCGGACGGGGAGTTCCAGAAGGACTTGCTCCAGAACATCGAATTCAGCATCTCCTCATCCGATCCCGGCTCGGACAAGCTCTATCCCCAGATCCGGGCGGATATGACGACGAGCTTCAACAGCTCCAAGTTGGTCACCAAAAACAGCCAGGATGGGATTACGCATTTGAGGTTTGACCATCAGGTCACGCCGCCAACACTAAAACCAATCCCCGGCTACTACGTCCAGGGCGTGAGCGTGGCCGGGTCAACGGTCGTCACCTACAACACCAAGACGGACCTGTTCACCGGCGCCACGCTCCCGACGACAATCACGAACGCCCGCGTAATCGTGATTCCACGCAACGACCGGCGAGTTTTCATCACAGCGGTCGGCAACACTAGCGTGACACTCGATAAGTCCCTTGCGGGCGGGGTGGCGAACGGCCTGGTGGACCTGTTCATATTGAGTGATCCGACCCTGGACTTCTTCGTGAAGTCCGGAGTCTCGGTCACGTCCACATCATTCGCCGCGACGACGTTTGCCTCCCTGGGGAACGACGATTTCGGACAGGACATCACCGACACCTTCGGCTCGGCTCCACGCATCCTGGTGGTGGACCAGGCCGACCGCATGGTCATCCTGGGCACGATCACTACGACCGAAGTGAACCTGAGAAAGAGCCTAGCAGGCGGTACGAACAACGGAATCTGCACACTCTTCATCTTGAAGACCAATGCGGACATCTATCAAGACACCGACGAGGCCGTGACGTCTACCACCCTGACGGCCCGGCTCTACACCTCGCTCAACGACGGCGGGGCGCTGCCCGCGTATGTGCCGGGCGCGATAGTGTTACCGGTCCCGAAAGATGATCGGCATGTTTACGTGGACGAGATCGTAGGGGATCAGGCCAAGATCGCGAAGGGGTTCGCCGGGGCTGTGGCCAACGGCCTGGTGGACTGGAATATCTGGACGAAAACCGACGCCTCGGCGTTCTGGGTGCCGATGTCACCTAACGGCATCCCGGAGACATACGAGGGCGGAAGGGCGCGGTATAGACCGCAGAGTGGGGAGTTCAACGAGGGGATCTGGTACCGGCAGGTGGCGTTCGGGAACGTGGCGTAAGGAGGGTTTATGAGACGGTTCGTTGGACTTTTGGCAGTAGTAATATTCGTCCTGGCTCATCCTGCCTGGGCCTCGGAGTATACGGTAGACTCTGACTCCACGAAGATCGCTGCCGGGGCCTACGGTACCGGCAGCGATGGCGCGAAGTCGAACATCGCTGCGGCTGACTCACTGCTGAATGCCACCACCATCGCCCAGAGCGGCACGGTGACGCTCGCGTCCGCGAACAACCTGTGGCGAGCCACCTCTACGATCACGATCACCCAGGCGATCACCGTGCCCCGGCAGCACGGCCAGCCGCGCGGGTCCTATCCGACTACCTGGGGATCTCCGGGGATCGAGCTGGGAGACATCCTCGCGACCCTCGGCACGAAGGGCATCCCCAGGCCGATCCGACCGGGAGGGGGCGGCTCGTCGCTGTGTGGTGGCATCCTACAGATGTTCGCGTCGGGGAACGTCTCCATTGGGGCCGCTGTCACGGCGACGGGCACGAATACCACGAGCGACGGCGGAGGAGGTGGGGGCCTGGTCGTGGTCGTGTCAGCGGGCACGATTAGCGGATCGGGTGCGATAGATGTAAGCGCCGGGGCCGGACATGGCACAGCCGCAGCACGAGGAGGGGCGGGGAGCTACTCCGGCGAGCCTGGTGGACACGCAGGCTATGGAGGGAGTGGGGGTGGGGCGTCACAGGGTCTGGCGGGCGGTGCAGGTGGTGCTGGATTTATTACAGGAAACGCTGGAGGAAATTCGGTAAACAATCAGGGCGGTGGCGGCGGATCATTAGACGAAGTTGGAGAGATTGGGAGTGCTGACGGTGCTACGTTTGGAGGAGATGGAGGAAACGGATCGAGCATTTTGGCCCTAAGTGTTTTTGATTCATTCCAGAGCTTTCTTCCGAGGACAGTTCCAGCGGCGTCTGCGGACGGGGTAGGAGTAGGGGGAGGGACGTTAGGAACGGGAGGAACCAAGGGGGGGGGGGGGGGGGGGGGGGGGCAAGACGCCGGAACCAGTGGCGGGCACGGCGGTAGTGCACAGACGACGAACGCGGTAGGATCGGGAGGTGGAGGCGCAGCTTTTGGCGCGGCCAACGGCGGAAACGGCTCGGCTGGCTCCACGGCGCTCTATACACTCTCGTCCAAAAGCGTGTGGGCGGGTCTTCCGGGTGGTCAGGGCGGGGGCGGAGGTGGAGGCGCTGGATCGTCTGGAACACCAGGAAACGGCGCAGCGGCAGCAGCGGGCGTCTCGGCCTTCGTCTCCGGTCACGGCGCGGGCGGGGGGGGCGCAGGAGCTGCCGGAGCGAATGGTTCGGGCGGGAATGGCGGCGCTGGTGGAGCGGGCGGAAACGGCGGCGGTGCAGCCGGGCTGGTTGTTCTCATCGCCCCCACCGTGACGTATTCGGGCACGGTGACGGGGCGGCTGGTGATCATCGAGGGGAACCGTGCGCATCACATCCTGAAAGGCCTGTTCTACAACTAGGAGGCGATATGCGGAAGAGCTTGGTGTTGTTTTTCGCCCTATGCGTCCCAGCGGTCGCCTGGGCACAGGGCGACGCCCAGAAGATCGAGTCGGCCCGCGCGGCCATCGACTCCGTGGTGACGAATCGACCCTATCTTCGGGAGACCCTCGGCATCCGCGTGATGAAGTCCAATCAGCACCCGGAATGGGTTCAGGTGGACTTTCCGCTCACATCCATGTCGGGCGCCGAGAAGCGCCGGGTGGAAGCTGCCATGCGAGACCTTTTCGTTGTGGGAGGAGAGCCCGCCTTTCGGGATAGCGTGGTCGTCAGTGGAGGATACGTCCGGACCTATGTTCCCGGAAGAGTCCACGTGCACCGGGACGCGGCCCTAACGACGCTGATACGCATGGCATCAGGGGTCAATATAGGGGACACGACCGGTGCGGCGACAAGAGATACATGCGACGATGGAGGGTGGAGACTATATCTGAAGAAGTTCTGGCCTGGAAGGTTCTGATTTTGGACCCCTAAAGCGCGCTTAAAAGCCTCTAAAAAAGCGGGCAATCAGGAATAATTTTCCTGTTTTTTTGCCCGCTTTTGGTTATATTTGTCTGCTGAATAAGACCAAAAAAGTTCAAAAAAATATTTTTTGCCCTCAGAAATTCCGATTCTGCTTGACGTTTTTTCCGATTCTGCTTGACGCTCAATA
>CAYRZX010000077.1:0-22386 GCA_964428665.1 uncultured Gemmatimonas sp. | reverse complement strand
GGGCTTTGCCGCCTGGGATGGGGGAGGGCTGGGGGCCGTTTGACGTTTGACGTTTGACGTTTGACGTTTGACTTAAAGAGGTCCTTCCATGAACCTTTCAGGCCGCACGGCCCTGGTCACCGGGGCCTCCATGGGCATCGGTCGCGCGGCCGCCCTCGCCCTGGCCGGGGCCGGCGCCGACGTGGCCGTCAACTACCGCTCCCACGCCGACCTGGCCGATCAGGTCGTCGCCGAGGCCCGCCGGATGGGCCGCCGGGCCCTCCTCCTCCAGGCCGACGTCTCCGACCAGGTCGCCGTCGAGGCGATGGTCGCCCGCGCCGCTCAGGAGTTCGGCCATCTCGACATCTTCGTCTCCAACGCCGTGTACAGCGACCGGCAGCGCTTCACCGAGGCAGACATGGCCGGCTTCCGCCGCACCCTCGACGTGTCCATGTGGGGGGCCTTCTACGGCGTCCGGGCCTCCGCGCAGCAGATGATCCAGCAGGGCAAGGGAGGCTGCATCGTCGTCGTCTCCTCCCCCCACGCCGTGGTCCCCTTCCCCACAGCCATGGCCTACAACATGGCCAAGGCCGCCATCGACCACATGGCCCGCACCGCCGCCGTGGAGCTCCTGCGCCACCGCATCCGCGTGAACATCGTCCACCCCGGCTGGATCGACACCCCCGGCGAGCGCAAATTCTTCAGCGATGAGGACATTCAAAAGGCCGCCCCCGGCCTCCCCTGGGGCCGGCTGGGCCGCCCCGACGAGATCGCGAAGGGCATCGTCTTCCTGGCCTCCGACGACGCCGACTACATGACCGGCTCCACCCTCACCATGGACGGCGGCATCCAGCTCCCCTGGTGGTCGCGAAGGGATGAGGGGAACATCTAAAATCTTGTGCATGAAACGATGTCACCTGGCGCACAGGCCCTCTCCCCGCCTCGCTGACGCTCGGCTTCCCCTCTCCCACGTGTGGGAGAGGGGTGGCAGGCGCAGCCTGACGGGGTGAGGGTCTGCCTTTTGCCTTCCGCCCCTTCGACGCTGCTCAGGGCATGCTTTCGCCTTATGGCCCTCACCCCCCGCTCCCTCCTCTTAGGCGTGGCCACCGGCGCCCTCCTGAACATCTACGGCGACTACGCCGGCATGGTCCTCGGCTCCGCCTCCCTGGTCAAGGAGCAGCTCCCCATGTCCGTCCTGCTCCCCTTCGTGGGCTGGCTCGGACTCAACCTCCTCCTCCGCCTCGTCTCCCCCCGCTTCTCCCTGACCGGCGGAGAACTCCTGGTCATCTACAGCCTGTCCTGGATCGTCGGGACCCTCCCGGCCAGCGGCTGGACCGCCTACTGGGGCGGGATCGTCAGCGCCCCCGCCTATTACGCCACCCCCGAAAAGCGCTGGGAGGAACTCCTCTTTGACGTCCTCCCCTGGTGGGCCCTGCCCCGGACCTCCGGGGACGTCATCCGAACCTTTTACGAAGGCCTGCCCCCGCGAGGCGCGATCCCCTGGGCCGGCTGGGCCGTCTGCCTCTACTGGTGGTTCAGCGTCTCCATCGCCCTCGTCATCGCCGGCCTCTGCCTCTCCATCCTCTTTCAGAGACAGTGGGAGGACGCCGAGCGCCTCACCTTCCCCCTGGCCGCCTTCCCCGTGGCCCTCACTGAGGGGTTCGACCGGGAGGGGCGCATCCCCGCCCTTTTCCAGGACCGGGTCTTCTGGGCCGGGTTCCTAACCGTGTTCGGGGTGTTCGCCTGGAACATCCTCGGCTACTTCTCCCCCCAGTTCCCCCGCATCACCGTCTACGACGGCTACCTGACCAAAGAGGTCCGGCTCGCCCACCACTTCCCCTCCCTCTACCTCCGCATCCTCCCGCCCGTGATCGGCCTCACCTACCTCTGCAACCTGGAGATCCTCCTCAGCCTCTGGGCCTTCCGGCTCGTCGCCATCCTCAAGGAGGGGCTGATGGCCCGCGTCGGCTTTGCCGTGGGCCAGGCCGGGCAGCAGGCGGACGCCGCGGAGGTCCTCACCCTGGAGTCCCACGGCGCCCTCGTCTTCCTGGCCCTCTGGTCCGTCTACATCGCCCGCCGCCACCTTCGCCGGGTGTGGCGGGCCGTCCGCGCGGGACCCCGGTCTCCCGAGGACGACGGCCTGATCCCCTACCGCTTCGCCCTGTTAGGCCTGGTCGCGGCCACCCTCTACGTGGTCGGGTGGTTCACGGCCCTGGGCCTCTCGCTCCCCCTGACCCTGCTCCACGTGGCCCTGATCTACGTCGCCTACTTCACCGTGGCCAAGTTCACCGCGGCCAGCGGGTTCTCCTACCTCTTTCCCGTGGGCGGCAAGGGAGGCGGAGTCCTCCAGAGCCTGACCGGCGCCGCGCAACTGAGCCGCCAGGACCTCGTGGCCCTCGGCCTGATCAACTCCGGCGCCTGCTTCGGGGACAGCCGAATCCCGGCCTGGCCCGCCCTGCCCCACCACCTGAAGCTGTTCGGGGAGGCGCGGACGCGCCGGGCGTGGGTCTTCTGGGCCGTCCTCCTGACCTTTGCGTCCGGGTTCTTCGCCTCCTTCCTCTTCACGATCTACCTCGGCTACACCCACGCGGCCCAGAACCTGGGCCTCACCGGCTTCCGGGGGGGCAACGTGGCCGCGTACGACCGGATGGTCTCCGCCATCGTGGGGTCCGACAGGACCGTCTTCGACCCCGCCCGGCTCGCGGTCTGGGCCCTGGGCGGCGCGGAGGCCGGGGCCCTCACCCTCCTGCGCAGCCGGTTCCCCTGGTGGCCCCTGCACCCCCTCGGCCTGGCCTTCCAGACCACCACCGGCCCCCGCGTCTACGCCTTCAGCATGGCCCTGACCTGGGCGGCCAAGCTCCTGATCCTCCGGTTCGGCGGCATCCGCCTCTACCAGCGCGGCCAGCCCTTCTTCTTCGGCCTGGTCGTCGGCTACGTCGCCGGCGTGGGCCTCTCCTCCCTCGTGGACGCCGTCTATTTCCCCGGAGAGGGGCACTTCACGCACGACTGGTAAAAAAAGAAGGACCACAGACCACAGACCACAGGACCACTGACCCGAGGTCTTGTGGTCTTGTGGTCCGTAGTCCTGTGGTCCATGCACGGGGATGAATCCCCGCGCTTTATCTCGTAATCGGCAGTCTGATCCTGAACGTCGTCCCTTTCCCAACGGCGCTGTCCACCTCGATCGTCCCCCCGTGCTTCTCCACGATCTGATGGCAGATATACAGCCCCAATCCCGTCCCCTTCCCCGGCGGCTTCGTCGTGAAAAACGGCTTGAAAATGTCCCGACGGACCTCTTCAGACATCCCAGGTCCCGTGTCTGCACACTCAAATACCACCCAGGCCACCCCTCCTCCCCCATCTCGTGATTCGTGATTCGTGATTCGTGATTCGTCAGAGGCTTTTTCACGATCCACGATCCACGATCCACGATCCACGCCATACGTCTTCAACACGATCTTCCCCTTCCCGTCCAGCGCATCTATGGCGTTCTGGATGATGTTCAGGCAGACCTGCCCCAACTGCGCGAAGTTCCCCGCAATCTGCGGCAACCCCTCCTGATACGCCTCCTCCACGTTCACCTCATACCGCTTATACTTGTTATACAAAACCCTCAGCGCGTCCCTGGCCACCACGTCCAGCTTGACCGGCTCCGTGTAATCATTGGTCTGTCTCGACAGGTCCAGCAGGCTGGCCACGATGTCCTTGATCCGGCCCATCTCCTTCCTCGAAAACGCCAGATGGCCCAGAATGGCCTCCCGATCCTGCTGGAACTCCTCGATGCTGTCCTCCTGGATCATCTCCTGCACGGACTGCACCAGGCTTGACGCCGCCCCCAGCGGGTTGTTCAACTCGTGCGCCACGCCGGCCACCAGCGTGCCGATGGCCGCCATGCTCTCCGAGCGCACCAGCATCTCCTGCGCCTGCTCCTTCTCCTCAAGGGTCTTCTCCAGCGCCCGGTTCTTCTCCTCCAGCCGCTGAAAGTCCAGATACCGCGCATATCCTAAAGCCATCACCCGCGCGAACTCCTCCACCAGGGCCACGTCCTCCTCCCGGAACCCCCCCGGCCTGCGCGTGCTCAGCGACAGGGTCCCGTAGGCAAACGGCGCGTCCACCAGCGCCGTCGGGCGTCCGGCCTCCCCCGCGATCCCCAGCAGCTTCCGCGTCTCGAAGTGCCTCGCCGCCACTCCGTCATCCACCTGCCTCACCACCGGCTTCCCCCCTTTCCAGATCGCCCGGAACGCCTCCGAAACCTTCGAGACAGGCTCCTCCGACTGACCTGACCACCCCTCCTTCGTGGCCCCGTACTGCCTCCTGACCCCGGCCTCCTCGTCCACGATGTTGATCACGCACAGGTCGAACTCCACCCCTGCCCCGGCCAGCTCCCTGAGCATCTCCGCCACCACGTCCTTCAGGTCCTCCGCCTGCTTCATGGCCGTGACCTCTGCCCGCACCCGCTCCACGGCCCGCTCCTGCATCAGCCCCCGGTTGAGCGCAAAGAGTTCCTTGTTTCCTGCCGACAGCGCGAGGTTCGACTCCCGCAGCCGCCGGTCTCGCCGGACCACACGGGCCGTCTGAAGGCCGACAGCGCTGAGCAACACGGCCATCAGGCCGATGAACCAGGGCTGCCTCCAGACCGGCGGGACCACGGTGAACCGGATCGCCGCTGGCGTAGGGTCCACATTGAAGTCCCGGTCCCTCGCCCGCACCTCGAAGGTATGCGCCCCGCTGCTCAGGGCCAGAAAGACCTTATTCTTCTCCGCTGAGAAGGGGGACCACTCCCCTCTGTCCATCCGGTAAGAATACTGGACCTCCTCATCCGGCGTAGCCTTCCAGGGAGAAGCGCCCTTCCAGGCCAGGACTGTGTTGCCGGGCTGGGAGACCTTATCCAGAGACGCAGTGATCTCCGTCTCCGGCGGCGACCGGTCCGGCTCGTAGCGGGTCGTCAACCATCGAAAGGACTTCCCCTCCGGTAAGGCGCGGTTGATCCAGAGCGCCCCGTCCCGCGACTGCCGGAGCGATCCGCCCCGGTCCAGGAGGCGCAGGTCTGGGGGGAGGGTGTGCGTCGTCCAGGTCCTCCCATCGAACCGGCTGATCCCCCTGTCTGTGCCAACCCAGACGCTGCCGTCGCTTATCTGAAGGATGCTCAGGATGCGATTGTCCGCCAGACCATCCTGAACGTCGTAGTGTGTCCACGATTTCCCGTCGTAGTGAAACGCGCCGTAAGTCCGGGTACCGACCCAGAGGTCCCCCTTTGGAGTGGCATACACCTCATCAATGACTGCGCTAAGTTCCTCCGGCTCTGTAACGGACGCCCAGATCCGTCCATCAAAACGGCGCAGGCCGAAAACGCCACCAAAATAGAGGACGCCGTCAGCGGTCTGACCGATGCCGTATAACAATTCGTACGCCTCCGGCGGCGTGTAGTGGAGCCACGTCTTTCCATCGAACCTGAGCACACCACCGCCCTGACCCCGCTGAGGATTCGGTCCTACCGCCGCCCCGAAATAGAGGCTTCCATCCAGGGACTCATAGACCGCCTTCAGGTCGATGCCCCAGGAGAGTCGAGGGTGCGTTTGAAAGGACCACTTCTTCCCATCAAACCGGGCCGTAGCTGCCGTACTGTTGTGGCTGCCCGCTGCCCACAGGTCTCCCTTCCGGGTTACGATCAGCCTGTAAGGGGCATCTACCAGCCCGTCCTCGACCCCGTAGCGCATCCAGCCTTGACCATCGTAACGCACGACACTGCTGTCCCGAGAGACAAACCATTGTGCCCCGTCGGGGGTCTCGCACTGGAAACTCAGGCCCTCGTAGGTCCTCCACCGGGCCGTCCCGAAGTCCAGCCGGAGAGCCTCCTGACCCAGCCCCCCCATCCAGAGCGCACCGTCGGACGCCTCTACAAGGCCGATGATCCTGACCTGCGGGATTGGCACGTCGGGCGTTGGCCGGTAGACCATCCAGCGGCCGTCTCGATAGGCGTGCAGGCAACCCAGGTGTCCTCCGACCCAGAGCGTCCCATCTGCTGTCTCCAGGATGGAAGTGTTGATGTCATTTCCTCCCAGATCGCTCAGACGAAAGTGGGTCCACCTCCTCCCATCGAACCGGTTCACGCCGTGATAAGCGTTCCCGGAGACCGTCCAGATAATCCCATCCCGGGTCTGGACGATACGCGGACCAAAGCCGATGTCCAGACCATCCTTCTCCGTGTAGAGCCGCCACTGGGAGTCCTGAGTTCCGAGTCCTGAGTCCTGTGTTAGAGGCGTATAGCGGACGACTTCGCCGCCGACCGATCCGAACCAGATCGCCCCATCCCGGTCTTCATACACGTCATAAACCAGGAAACTTCGGTAGGTCCCTTCCACTCGCCTTCGTGTGACGGTCACCTCGAAAGGCTCCGGCCGGCCCTCCCGCTGAATGGTCAGCCTCACAGACGTGCTCGCAGGCCCATTCAGTCGGCCCGGGGAGACATCAGGCTGTCCGTCCACCGCCACGATGCGGTCCCCCACCTTCAGTCCGGCAACCTCCCCGGGACCACCAGAAGCCAGCCTCCAGATAACCATGGGGGCGCTTCCACCGCCAAAGATTAAACTACTGGTTGCCATTGCCCCGATCCCTTCTCCCCAGAGACGGGCCGGCGCGGCCTCCTCCGGCACGATGGAGAGCCGCACATAGGGTGCAAGGGTACGCAGAGCAGCCCCCATCTGCTCCGTTGTGTAGAGCATCGGCCCTTCCTGAGCGAATCGCAGAGCACCCCATCCTGTCCCGGCCCACACGCTCCCATCCCTCGCCTCCATCAGCTTTGAGATAGGCCAGGGCATATCCCCCTCCGGCGGGAAGACCCGGCTCCATTTTCCTTCCCGAAACCGGCTGATGCCCTTCAGCGTGCCCGCGTAGACGCTCCCGTCCCGCGTCGCGCAAAGCGCAGTCACCGGCGCGCCGTAGAGGCCGTCCTTCTCCATGTAGGCCGTCCACTTCACCCCATCGTAGCGCCTTACGCCGTCGTCCACGCCAAACCACATGGCCTTGTCCTTCGCCTCTGCCATACGGCGCAGGCCCAGGCCGTTCAGTTCCGGGAAGGAGCGCCAGCGCCAGGATTCCAGGACGGGGTCGGGATAGACGGGAGTATAGGGCCTTATGGCCCAGGTGGGGGAGACAGTCAACAGAAAAAGGGCCAGCATTTGGCGGAGAATGCGGTCTAATGTCTTCATGGCTGTGGCTCCTGAATCGCGAAAGACGCGAAAAATGCGAAAAAAATGAAACCCTGCCACACGGCCCTAAATTAAACTTTCATAAATCTTGTGCATGGAACGACGTCGCATGGCGCACAGGCCCTCACCCCGCCTTCGACCACCCTCCGGTCGCTCCCATGAGGTCGCGACCCACCACCCTGCTCAGGCACCCCTCTCCCGTACGACGGGAGAGGGGAAGGGGGGTTCCCCCTCTCCTGTCCTGAGCAAAGCGAAGGAACGGGAGAGGGGGTCAGGGGGTGAGGGCCAGAGCCATAGCGACTTTTTAATCAGGCTCTCGATAATGACGGGGCGGTTTTGCGTCCTTCGCGATTCTCTTTCGCGCCTTTCGCGATTCCGATTCGCGTTACCCCACGCACCTCACCACCACCACCGTCATATCGTCCAGTTGCGGCACCTCGCCCCGGAACTCCTTCACGTCCCGCAGGAGGTGGTCCATCAGCGCCTGCGCGCTCGCCTGCCCGGCGCGCCCCCGAATGACCTCCGCCACGCGGGCGTCCTCGTAGAACTCCCCCTTCGCGTCCTGCGCCTCCGGGATGCCGTCCGAGTAGATCACCAGCAGGTCCCCGGCCTCCATCTGCGCCTCGGCCTCCGGGTAGTCCCCGCCCACGCCCGGCGGCAGGGCCATCCCCATCGGAAGGCCGGACGGCGCGACCTGCCGGACCGACCCGTCCCTGGCGGCATAGTGGCAGGCCATCGGATGCGCCGCGCTCGCGATGCGCACGATCCGCTTCGCCACGTCCAGAGCGCCGATACAGCCCGTCACGAACGTCAACTCCCCGATCCGCCCGCGCAGCGCCGCGTCCAGTCCGCGCAGGATGTCCTGCGGGGCAGACCGCCCCTGCGCCTCATACCGGAGCACCTCGTTGAACCGCATCGTCACCGTGGCCGCCCTCATCCCCTTCCCCGACACGTCCGCCACCAGGAACGCCAGCCGCGTCCGCCCCTCGTCCAGCCAGACATAGTTGAAATAGTCCCCCCCCACCTCGGCCGCCGGGATGCAGGTCCCCGCGACCTCGAACCCCTGGACCGACGGACTCTCCTGGGGCATCAGCCCAAGCTGGATGGCCCGCGCCGTGCGCAGCTCCTGCTCCATCCGCTCCCGCTCCAGGGCCCGCTCGTGCAACTGCGCGATCTCCAGCGCCAGGGCCACCTGGTCCGCGAACCGCGCCAGCGTCTCCCGGTCCGCCTCCGTGATCCTCCCCCCGGATCGGCTCCGGTCCGCGCCCATCACCCCGATGCCCCTCCCCTCCGCGTTCAGCGGCACGCAGACCAGGGACCTGACGCCCATCACCGCCGCCGCGTGCCGGTCCAGCGGCACCTGCGCCCGCTCCACATCCTCAATCAGGATGGGCTGGTTCGTCACCAGTGCCCGCACCATCGCGCTCGACAGGTCGTCCAGGGACCATTCCCTCTGCTGGATAAACGCGATCTCCTGCGCAGTACCCCCCACGCACCGGCCTCCTCCCAGCACCCGGCGCTTTTCGTCCGCCAGGGACAGCCACGCCCGGTCGAACCTTAGCAGCTCGACCACCGCGTTCAGGGCCATGTCCACCGCCCGGTCCACGTCCAGCGCCGAGGCCAGCGTCTCCCCGATCTCCTGCAAACGGGAAAGCTCCGCCATCCTCCGCTGCAGGTCCGCATTTAGCCTTAGGCTCTCCTCGTAGGCCCGTGCGTTCTCCACCGCCATGCCCACCTGGTCCGCGAACGCCTCGAACAGGGCCTCGTCCTCCCGGTCGAACGCCCCTCCGTCCCGCCGGTTGAGCGCCTCCAGCACGCCCACCACCCGGTCCTTCACCCGCAGGGGCACGGCCAGGAGCGACCGCGTCATGAACCCCGTCTTCTTGTCCACGCCCCCGAAGTGCCGGGGGTCCTGGGACACGTCCGGGATGTTCAGCGTCCTTCCGGTCGTCACGACCTCCCCGGCGATGCCCCGATCCTTCGGAAAGTGGGGCTTGTCCCGGTCCGGCATGCCGTCCAGCGGGATGTCCGTGGAGACCATGATGAACAGCTCGTCCGTCTCCTCGTCCAGCAGGATGATCGACGCGGCCTCGCTCGCCAGCAGGTCGGAGATCTGTCCCATCACCGTCCGGAGCACGGCCCGCCGGTCCAGGCTGGAGTTGATCGTGGCCCCGGCCTCCACCAGGCCGTTCAGCCGGGCGATGCGGCGCTCGAGAGATGCGGTGGAATCGGTCATAACGTAGTCTCCATAGCTCTGACCAGATGTTCTTTCGTCAGCAAAACTCTGTCGTCAGGGCGCTCCAGGAACGGCGCGACGTCGGCCCTCAGGGCATCCACATCCAGCGCATTTAGACGCCTCCGCAGGACCTCCCGCCACCCCTCCGCCGGCCACGCGCGCGCCCCTTCCGTCTGGTCCAGCGCGGCCTGGAGCAGGCGCAGATTGGGACTCACCGGAGGCGACTGGGCGCGGTACCAGAGCAGGTCGTACCAGTCCCTGCCCTTCGGGTATCTGCGGACGCAGAGCGCGTGGACCTTCCCGGCCATCAGCGAGGGCAGGTCGGGGTGCCGGAAGGCCACCAGGAAATAGCGGTTCACCACGCGGTTTTCCAGCGCAGCGCCGGGGGGCGGTCGCGTGTCGACCTTTAGCTTGACCGACAGCTTCTGCCCCGGCAGGCCTGCCAGACCGGCCTCCCGGAGCAGGCCGGCCACGCGCGCCCATCCCACCTGCACAGTCCTGCGATCGTTCCAGGTGACGGCAGGCTCAAACCCCGCGAACGTCAGGTCCCTCTTCAGCTTGCCCAGCCACTTTTGAGGGGCATAACCCTGCGCCTCCTCCAGCGAGAAGTCCAGGTCCTCAGAAAAACGGGGCAGGCCATACAGGAATCGAAGCGCCGTCCCCCCCACGAACGACAGACACCGGAACGCCTCGCTCTCGTGCAGGGAGCGCAGGGCAAAGGCCTGGAGATACTCCCGCAGGCGATTCAGCCGTTCGCCGGGGTCGGCCACGGACGCGGCAATTTCCAGGGCCTGGGCCTTCATAACGCCACAACTCCATCCTGTTCGGCCTCCGCCAGGTCCCTGAAACGGGACACGGCTCGCACAAGGCGGGGCGCTCCCCAGCGCCCGGCGTATGCGTTCAACCTGTCCATATCCACCCCGTCAAGGCCCTGAAAGCGCATCTCCCGGAGGCGGTCCGCCGTCCACTCCCCGGCGCTCAGGTGCCAGAAGTCCAGCAGCGCCTTCTCCGGCTCCGCCATCCAGACAGCGCTCCCCTGAATCTCCCTCGACCCGAACCCCCAGAAAAACGCCTGCTTGAGACTGGAGTAGCAAAAGGTCCCAAAGGGATTCCGGAAGGACCGGGTCACCCTGGGGGTCACACTGGTGAGGACAGCGGCCTTTTCGGGGATCAGGCCGTAAAAGCTCATGGCCCAGACCCCGCTGATATACGACGGCCTGTAGAGCGCATTCGCCAGCGTCAGGGGGGACAGGGAGGCGCGGCGGTAGGCCTCCGCAAGGGTGTAGAGCCCCCGGCGCAGCGAGATCACCTTTCCCGCCCTGACCCAGCGGTGCAGTTGCACGAGGAGATGCCCCTTCGATTCGCCGGAGACCTGGACGACCAGAGTCAGGTCGAAGAGGGGCAATGCGCCGACTTCTTTGATGAAACGGTCGAATTTCATTTACATAAATATACATAATTATAAATTTTTGTAAATAATAATATCCATTACGCGGCGATGAATCGCGCTACAGAAAAAATCCCCACACACGGCGATGAATACCCACCCACCTAACGCTCCCATGAGGTCGCGTTCCCGGCCCTGTGCTACAATAATTTCTTTTCCTCCTATCTCAGGGTCTACCTCACCCCCACCACATTGTACACCTGCACCGGCTCCGACACCCCCTTCACCGCCACCGGTTCCAGCTTCTCCACGCGCACGCTGTCGTGCACGGCCCGATACGTGGCCTCGTCGATCAAGATCTGGTCCGGCCCCGCCTGCTTCTCCAGCCGCGCCGCGATGTTCACCGTCAGCCCGAAGGCCGTGTACTCCCGCTTGTAGGAGGACCCCAGCATCCCCACCACCGCGTCCCCGGTCGCGATGCTCACCGCCAGGGGAAGCGGGGGTTTCCCCTGCATCGAGCGCCGCTCGTTGATCAGCCCCATCCGGTCCCGCATGTCCAGCGCCGTGAACACCGCCCGCCGCTCGTCGTCCCCGTGCGACACCGGCGCCCCGTAAATGATCATGATCCCGTCCCCGAAGTACTCGTCCAGCGTCCCGTTGTGCCGGAACGCGATCTCCGACAGCGGGTTGAAGTAGTGCTCCGACAACTGCCCGATCAGCTCCACCGGGTCCGTCTGCTCCGACATCGGCGTGAACCCCCGGATGTCCGTGAACAGCACGCTCACCCTCTGCCGCCGGGGGACGATCTGCTCCGGGTTCTCCCGGATCACCTTCAGAATCTGCGGGGACAGAAACCGCCTGAGCGACTTGTTGATGAAGTACTCCCTCACCTTGTGCCGCAGCTCGTTGTTCTCGAACGGCTTGGTCAGGAACCCGTCGATGCCGTCGTTGGTGGCCTGGATGGCGCTCTCCAGCGTGGCGTAGCCGGTGAGCATGATCCGGCAGATCTCCGGGTTGACGTTGCCGATGGCCGCGAGCGTCTCCAGCCCGTCCATCCCCGGCATTTTATAGTCCGAGATGACCACGGCCACGGCCGCCGGGTCCCCCTTGACGATCTCGACGGCGCTCCGCCCATCCTCGGCCATCAGGAACCGGTAGCCCTCCCGCCGCAGGGCCGTCTGCACCGATGAGCGGATGCCCTCCTCGTCGTCCACGATCAGCAGGCCGTTCATGACACCTCCTTCTGATGAAAAATAAAAAAGGGGGCATACTCCGACGGTCCGAAGTATGCCCCCAACCCAGGTCCTTCGATGATCCCCCTCCCTATCTCAGACCTTGATGCTCGCTATCGCGTTCCAATTTAAGGCGTGCATGGAGGAAAAGCAAGGGAAGAATCCAACGCTCGCCTACCCGACGCGAAAGCGGGCGATCAGGTCGTCCGGCAGCTCGACCCCGATGCCGGGGGCGGTCGGGAGCGGGAACGCGCCGTTGACCAGAGGCAGCCCGACCCCCTGCAGGGCCCTGCGCAACGGCGAATCGAAGACCTCGGCGGGCGCCAGCTCGAAGATCGGCGAGATGGGCGACCAGGCCGTCAGATGCGCGGTCGCGGCCCCCAGCACGTGCGTGGACCAGTTTCCCGGACAGACCAGCGCGCCCCGGGGCTGCGCCAGCTCGACGATGCGCCGGGCCTCGGTCAGCCCCCCGCAGGTCGTCATGTAGGGCTGCGCGACCAGGACCCCTCCCCGGTCCATCAGGTCGAGGAACTCCCACCTCGTGACCGTGTGCTCCCCCGCCGCGATCCTCACCGGGGACCGGGCCGTCAGCCGGGCGTAGGCCTCCATCGAATCGACCGGGAAAGGCGTCTCGAAGAAGAAAATGTCATAGTCCGCCAGCCGCTCGGCCACACAGAGCGCGGTCCCCACGTCGTTCCACAGATACCCCACGTCCACGCAGAGCGTCGCCTCGGGCCCCGCCGCCTCGCGCGCCAGCCGCGCCAGGTCCACGACCGTCTCAGGCGTGGAGTGCATCGGCTCCACCTTGAACGCCCTGTAGCCCAGGTCTCGCAGCCGGACCACCCGCTCCACCTGCTGTCGGAGGACGCTGTCGCGATCCCACCGGTCAGACACGATCGTGCAGTAAGGCGTCGCCTCCCGCCGCTGGGCCTCGCTGTGAATCTGGTAGTCCGACCGCTCTGCGCCGCCTAAGAGCTGGTACACAGGCCGGCCGAGGGCCTTCCCATAGATGTCCCAGAGGGCCACGTCCACGGCCCCCAGGCAGATGATGGCCCAGCCCCGGCGGTTGCTGTGAAGTCTGCTGTTGTAGAGCCTGGTCCAGAGACGCTCGGGGCAGCAGGGGTCTTCACCGACGAGCAGGTGGCCGAACAGGGAGTCGGGGCCGTCGAGCACGGCCCTGGCCACGCCGGGGGGCACGGCAAAGATCTCCGAGAGGCCCGTGATCCCCCCGTCCGTCTGGATGCGCAGGAAGGCCAGCGCCTGAATGTAGCCGAGGTCTGACTCCCCGGCATCCGGGTCGCCGAGCACAAAGATCTCGGTGTTCGTGATTTGCATGATTCGATCTCCTTATTTTGCTTGCCCCATCCGGCGCGATGACATATATTGCGGACGACAGACCACAAGACCACAAGACCACAAGACCACAAGACCACAAGACCACAAGACCACTGACCACTGACCGCCGACAGCCGACAGCCGACCGTTGACCCCCGTCGTCGGTCGTCGGTCGTCGGTCGTTTCGTGGTCCTGTAGTCCTGTGGTCCTTCTGTGCATAGAGGTCCTCATGTCCCCCCTGATCGGCAAGCGTAAGGAAGAGCTGGACACCCCCGTCCTCCTCGTCGACCTCGACGTCATGGAGGGCAACATCGCGGCCATGGCCGGCTACATGAAGCGCCACGGCGTGGCCTGGCGGCCCCACTCCAAGTGCCACAAGACCCCGGCCATCGTCCACCTCCAGATCGCCTCCGGGGCCATCGGCGTCACCTGCGCCAAGCTCAGCGAGGCGGAAATCATGGCCGCCTCCGGCGTCCGCGACATCCTCATCGCCAACATGCTCGTCACCCCGGAGAAGGCCCGGCGTCTGGCCGCCCTCCGCCGGCACGCCGACCCCATCGCGGCCGTCGACAGCCCGGAGGGCGCACAGGCCCTCGGCGCAGCCGCGGCCGGGGCGGGCGTCACCCTCCGCGCGGTCCCGGAGGTGGATATCGGCCTGGACCGCGTGGGCGTGGACCCCGGCCTGCCCGCCCTCCACCTCGCCCGCAGGATCGCGGACACGAAGGGCCTCGCCCTGGCCGGCGTGATGGGCTACGAGGGCCAGACCATGATGATCCCCGACCCTGCGGAGAAGGAGAGGGCCATCCGCGCCGCCGTCCGCCTCCTGACCGACACCGCCGACCTGATCCGCCGGGAGGGCCTCCCCGTGCCCATCGTCAGCGCGAGCGGCACCGGCACCTTCCAGGTCGCGGCGACCTGCCCCGGCGTCACCGAGATGCAGGCCGGCGGAGGTATTTTCATGGACCGGCTCTACGCAGACAAATCCCACGTGACCGACCTCGGCTACGCCCTCACCGTCCTGTCCACCGTCGTCAGCCGGCGCAGGCCCGGCCGGGCCGTGGTGGACGCGGGTTTCAAGACCCTGAGCAGCCAGCAGGGCCTGCCGACCCCCATCGGCGTCGAGGGGGCCGAGGTCGCCTACCTCTCCTCCGAGCACGGCGTCCTCAACCTGACCGGCGACGCCGAGCGCCTGAGGGTGGGCGACCGCGTCGAGTTCATCCCCGGCTACAGCGACACCACCATGTTCCTGCACGACGAGGTCGTGGGCACCCGGAACGGCCGCGTGGAGGTCGTGTGGGAACTCCAGGGCCGGGGGAAATTGCTGTAGGGGGATATGATGGCCTTTTCGCGTTCAGAATGTTTCAGCCGCCTGCGCGCCCAGGTCGCCGCCGGACGCCCGATCATCGGCGGGGGCGCGGGCACCGGCATCTCGGCCAAGTGCGCCGAGGCCGGCGGCATCGACCTGATCATCATCTACAACTCCGGCCGCTTCCGCATGGCCGGGCGCGGCTCCCTGTCCGGCATGATGCCCTACGGCGACGCCAACGAGATCGTCCTGGACATGGCCCGCGAGGTCCTCCCCATCGCCCGGAACACCCCCGTCCTGGCCGGCGTCTGCGGCACCGACCCCTTCCGCCTGATGGACGTCTTCCTCAGACAGGTCAAAGACGCAGGCTTCTCCGGCGTCCAGAACTTCCCCACCGTGGGCCTGATCGACGGCGCCTTCCGCGCCGGGCTGGAGGAGACCGGCATGGGCTACGGCCTGGAGGTCGAAATGGTCGCTCTTGCCCACCGGATGGACCTCCTCACCTGCCCCTACGTCTTCACCGAGGAGGAGGCCCGCGCGATGGCCCGCGCCGGGGCCGACGTCCTGGTCCCCCACATGGGCCTCACGACCAAGGGGAGCATCGGCGCGAAGACCGCCCTCACCCTGGACCAGGCCGTGCAGCGCGTCCAGGCCATGCGCGACGCCGCCGCCGCCGTCAACCCGGACATCCTGATCCTCTGCCACGGCGGCCCCATCGCCGAGCCGGAGGACGCGGCCTACGTCCTGGCCCGCACCAGGGGCGTGGTCGGCTTCTTCGGCGCGTCGAGCATGGAGCGCCTGCCCACCGAGCGGGCGATCACGGAGCAGGTGAGGCAGTTCAAGAAGATCGGGTTTAAATAAAGAACAGAACCGGGGAAACGGAGAAGGGGGAAACGGAGAGAAAACACTTCTTCGATTCCCCGTTTCCCCCATTCTCCGGCTCTCCGGTTCTTATTTTGCTTTTCGGAGGTTCCCCATGTCCGATCTGCCCGGCAAGCGTTTCGTCCGCCCCGACGACGTCGAGACCCAGGTCTTCGACTGGGGCACCATCAAGTGGTACAGCGAGCCGAACGTCACGGCCACGGACCGGTTCACGATGGGCGTGGTCATCCTGGAGTGCGGCAAGGGCCACGCCCGGCACAACCACCCCGGCTGCGAGGAGATCCTCTACATCGTCTCCGGCAAGGGGGATCAGATGATCGAGCTCGACGGCGAGGAGGTCTGGGAGCCGGTCCAGGCGGGCGACATGGTCCACATCCCCGCCGACGTCTACCACTCCACGATCAACACCGGCTGGGAGCCCCTCAAGCTGGTGGCCATCTACTGCCCCCCCGGCCCCGAGGCATTCCTCAAGACCCTGCCGGGCTGCCAGGTCATCCCGCCGGGGCGGCTGCCGGTGAGACAATAGCTTCACCACAGAGAACACAGAGAACACAGAGGGAAACAAACAGAAACGGGGAAGGGGGAAACGGGGAAACGGGGGAAAAACTTTCTCCGGTTCTCCGACTCTCCGGTTCTCCGGTTCTCCGGTTCGGCTCTTCTCCGTGCTCTCTGTGCCCTCTGTGGTGAGATTTCTGGGTTGCGAGGTGAGACATGGCTATCATCTGCATCCTCGGCACGCTCGACACCAAGGGGGAGGAGTTCCGCTTCGTCCGCGACCGCATCGCCGCCGCCGGCCTGGGGACCCTCGTGATCGACGCGGGCGTCCTGGGCCCCCCGGCCTTCGAGCCGGACATCCCCCGCGCCCGCGTGGCCGCCGCGGGCGGGCGCTCCCTGTCCGACCTCGTCGCCGAGAGGGACCGGGGGAAGGGCGTCGCGGCCATGGCCGCCGGGGCCGCCGCCGTCGTCCGGGAGCTGTTCGACCAGGGAAAGATTCACGGCATCCTCGCCCTGGGCGGGTCCGCCGGAACGACCATCGGGACCTCCGCCATGCGCGCCCTCCCCGTCGGCTTCCCGAAGGTGATGGTCTCCACCCTCGCCTCCGGCGACACCCGGCCCTACGTCGGCACGAAGGACATCGCGATGCTCTACTCCGTCGTGGACATCGCCGGCCTCAACCGCCTCTCCCGCCGCATCCTGTCCAACGCCGCCGCCGCCGTCTGCGGCATGGTCGGCGCCCCCCCGCCCGAGGCCGGGGCGGACAGACCCCTGATCACGGCCACCATGTTCGGCGTCACCACCCCCTGCGTGACGAAGGCCCGGCAGGCCCTGGAGCAGAGCGGCTACGAGGTCCTCGTCTTCCACGCCACCGGCTCCGGGGGCCGGGCGATGGAGGACCTGATCGCCGACGGGTTCATCGCGGGCGTCCTGGACATCACCACCACGGAGCTGGCCGACGAGCTCGTGGGCGGCGTCCTGAGCGCCGGCCCCCACCGCCTGGAGGCCGCCGGCGAGCGCGGCATCCCCCAGGTCGTCTGCCCCGGCGCCATCGACATGGTCAACTTCGGCCCGATGGACACCGTCCCTGACAAATTCCGAAGCCGAACCCTCTACGTCCACAACCCGACGATCACCCTGATGCGCACCACCGTCCAGGAGTGCGCGGCCCTGGGGCGCATCACCGCCGAAAAGCTGAACCGCGCAAAAGGCCCCGTGGCCGTCCTCCTCCCGCTGAAGGGCGTCTCCGCCATCGACGCGGAGGGCGGCCCATTTCACGCCCCCGACGCCGACGCCGCCTACCACCAGGCCCTCAAAGACGCCCTCGACCCGCGCATCCCGCTCGTCGAACTCGACGCCCACATCAACGACGACGCCTTCGCGCAGAAGGCCACTGATCTGTTGCTGGAGATGCTCAAAAAACAGTCCTGAGTCCTGAGTTCCAAGTCCTGAGTAAAGGCAAAAACTCTATTCCTTTGCTTTTACTCAGGACTCAGCACTCAGCACTCAGCACTTTCTTCTGGCACTCAGCACTCAGGACTCAGCACTCGACACTTTCTTTACGCCCTCGCCGCCAGGTCGCTGCACCCCGGCGCGTCCGCCTGCTTCCGGGCCACCTCGACCAGCCAGTCCGGGAAGCCCCCCTTCGCGTCCTGCCTCGCCAGGGCGAACAGCTCATTCACCGCGTCGGGGTTCTCCCGCGCCACGTTCCGGGCGAACGGGTCCGGGGCCTTCAGGTCGTGCAGCAGCACCCCGGTCCCGTCCACCTTGCAGTTGAGCCACCACCGGCCCGTGATCACTGTCGGCGTGCTCCCCCAGGCCACGGTCACGTGGTCGCGGGACCCCGGCCTGCCAGCCAGGGCGTCGTCCAGGAACGGCCTGCCGTCCATCTCCGCAGGCAGCGGCGCCCCGGCGGCCTTCAGGATCGTGGCCGAGACGTCGATGTGCTGCGCGAACATGTCGCTCGTCTTCCCGGCGTGCTCTCCGCCCGGAAACCGGACCATCAGCGCCACGTCGAACACCTCCGGCCTGGACGGATAGCCCCGCTTACCGATGAAGTCTCCGTCCCCGATGGAGTGCCCGTGGTCCGAGACGAAGACCACCATCGTGTCCTCCAGCAGCCCCAGCACGCGCAGGCTCTCCATGAAGTAGCCGAACCACCGGTCGCACAGCGTGACCGCCCCGCTGTAGTTCGCCCGCGTCCGCGTCAGCAGCGCCCGGTCGAGCTGCGAGGTGTTCGCGTAGCCGGACTTCACCTGCTCCTGCCCCTCCTCCTTCGAGTACATCCTCCGGTAGTGAGGAGGGACCAGCCAGGGCTCGTGCGGGTCGAACGACTCCACCGTCAAGAAGAACTTCTCCGCGTCCCGGTTCTGCTCCAGCCAGAGCGCGGCCTCCTTCAGCACGCGCGGGGCGAAGTAGTCCTCCTCCCGCGTCCGGTCGTGCAGGTTCATGATGCACTGCTGGATGAACCGCGCCGTGCGCTCGTTCTGCATCTCCCTCGGCAGATAGTGGTCGAGCTGCGCCTGCGTCAGCCTCGGCCCGGAGCGCTGCGGGTCCATCTCCTGCCCGCGCAGGAACGTCCACTGGTCGAACCCCCGCCAGAAGTTCTTGGACGGCTTGAACTGGTGGTACACGTCCGAGATCAGCGCCGTGCGGTAGCCCGCCTCCCGCAGCAGTTCGGCCAGCGTGTCCTGGTCCTCGGGAATCGGCCCCCAGCCCGGCGCGCCCACGAAGTCCCCCTTCAGCCGGAAGTCCGCGTGATGGAACGGGTACACCCGCCGCCCCGTGTAGAGCGCCCGCCGCGCCGGCAGCGTGGGCAGCGCCTCCGGATACGCCCGCGTCATGACCAGGGACTCCTTCGCGAAGGCGTCGAAGTGCGGCGTCTGCACCCTCCCCCACGGCGGCGATCCATACGCGCCCACACAGTCCTTGCGCAGCGTGTCGAAGATGACTAAAATAATATTCATGTCAGCCTCCTTACGCGGAGATAAATCTCCGCCCTAAAAGATGTTGTAGGGGCGAGGCATGCCTCGCCCCTACAACGGACTTCTTAAGAGGTAGTGCGGGAATTCGTTCCCGCGCCTGCGCAAGTTAACACCGTTAGGCCGAGAAGTCAAAAGGAGATTTCCGCGCCGTGCCCTCCATCCCCATCATCCCCCCTCGCGACGGCGAGCGGGTCGTCTTTTTCGCGGACCGTTCCATGCTCGACCTCGACCTGCTCCCGCTGGACGAGGGGCTTCGGGCCGTGCTGCCGGGGGGCGGGGACTGCGCCGTCACCATTCTGGACGATGAGGGTCATGAATATCCGATGACCGTCAACGGCAATGAGGGCTACCTCGCCGGGAGAGGCGTGCGCGAGTTCCTCAACCGGCATCCGGGCAACCGGTTCAGCATCGAGGTCACAGACCGCGAAAAGAACTGTTACCGCATCGGCGGATGGTCCCCGGTGGAGTCTGTCCTGGCCGACCCGCTCGGCGACCCCCTTATCGCATTCGATCTCGAAAACGTCTCTGTCCTGGAGCGCCTGACCTCCGGCCTGTTTGAACCCCCGGCGCTCCACGACCTCAACCGGCAGGCCCAGGGCATGTCCGGGCGCCTCGGCTTCGAGACCCTCCTCTCCCCCGACGTGGCGCAGGGCATCGTCCTCTACCCCCACCAGTTGAACGCCGTGTCCGCGGCAGTCCGGCGCTTCCGGGGCCGCGCCCTGCTCTGCGACGAGGTGGGCCTGGGCAAGACCGTCGAGGCCGGAATGGTCCTGCTGGAGTACCTGCTGCGGGGGATGGCCCGGAAGGTCCTCATCCTGACCCCTCCCTCCCTCACGCAGCAGTGGCAGGAGGAGATGGGGCGCAAGTTCAACCTCGACTTCGTCCTGAGCGACAGCGAGGAATTCCGGGGCGCCGGGGAGGAGGCGTGGAGGAGGTTCGACCGGGTGATCGCCTCCATCCACACGGCCAAGCGCCAGCCGCACGCGGACCGCATCCGGGAGATTTACTACGACATCGTGATCGTGGACGAGGCCCACCACCTCCGCAACCGCGCCTCCGTCGCCCACAAGTTCGTGGACGCCCTGCAGAAGCGCTACATCCTGCTCCTGACCGCCACCCCCGTGCAGAACGACCTCTCGGAGCTGTTCAACCTGATCACCCTCCTCAAGCCCGGCCACCTGAGCACCTCCTACGCCTTCACGCGCGACTTCGTCACGCGGGGCGACCGGATGACCCCGAAGAACCTCCCCCGCCTGCGGGGCCTGCTCGCAGACGTGATGATCCGCAACCGGCGGGCCACCGTGGACCTGAAACTCCCCCGGCGCATCGCCCGCACCATTCACGTGGACCTGACGCCGGAGGAGCGCGACCTCTACCGGGGCATCACGGACTACGTCCGGTCCTCCTACAACCGTCAGGATAAAGGGAGGCGCAGCAGCCCCCTCGTCCTCTGGACGCTCCAGCAGGAGGTCGGCAGCAGCGTGCCCGCCACCCTCTCCACGCTCGAAAAAGTCGCTCAGGGATCGAGCGGCGCCAGCCAGGAGATCGAGCGGCTGGTCGCCCTGTCTCGCGCCGTGCAGCGACAGGCCAAGCCGGAGGCCGCCCTCGACGTCATCTCGGCCTATGGGGACAAGATCATCGTCTTCACCCAGTTCCGGGAGACGCAGGAGCTCCTGAATCGCGCGCTGCGGAGGGCGGGGTTCGAGACGGCGCTGTTCCACGGGGGGATGCGCCGCATCGAGAAGGAGAAGGAGATCAAACGGTTTTCGGAGACGGCCCAGGTGCTCGTCAGCACGGAGTCGGGAGGCGAGGGCCGAAACCTCCAGTTCTGCAACGCCATCCTCAACTACGACCTCCCCTGGAATCCCATGCGCATCGAACAGCGGGTCGGGCGGGTGCACCGGGTGGGCCAGACGCGGGACGTCCACGTCTTCAACCTCTCCGCGCGGGACACGATCGAGGCCCACATCCTGGACATCCTGGACGCCAAGATCAACATGTTCGAGCTGGTCGTGGGGGAGATCGACATGATCCTGGGCAACCTAAGCGATGAGCGGGAGTTCGAGGAGATCGTCATGGACATCCTCCTCACCTCCCTGTCCGAGGCCGACCTGCGGGATCGGATGGTGTCCCTGGGCGATCAGATGGTCGAGGCCCGCAAAGAGTACATCCGGGTGCGGGACTACGAGGAGAAACTGTTCGGGGCGCTGGAGACCGCCGATGGCAAGCCGTAGACCGGAGGACCTGCGGACCTTCGTCGTCGGATGTCTGGAGTCCGCCGGCGGAGTCGTGGAGTTTCCAGAATACGGTCTGGCCGAGGCCCTCCTCCCCGACTCAGCCGCGCCCGCGTTCGGCGGGCGGACCTTCCTCCGCATCGCCTTCGACCCGGAGGTCGCCCGCGAGCATCCCGACGCGGAGCTGGCCGTCTACGGGAGCGAATTCCTGGACCGGCTGGTCGGCCTGTTCACACAGTCGGGGGCGACCGCTGTCCGGCACCTCCGTGTGGACCGCCTGGAGGTCACGCGCCCTGCCGAACGACTGACAGAACAGTTCCAGTTCGTCAACTGCAGGCCCACCCTCGACTACAGCGCCATCCGGGGCTTCTGCTATCTCCTGTTCCATTTCAAGCTGGTCTACCTGACCGATGAACGGGAGGAGGCCTTTCACTCCGCCCTCGTCAACCTGAACACCAACCGTCCCGTGGAGGACGCGGAGCGATTCCTGCAAATGGCCATCCCCGCGCCGTCTCGTCCCATCGTCTGCCCGGAGGAGCCTGTCTGCCCCATCCCGGAGGCCTACCGGACCGCGTGCGCCTTTCTCAAAAGGCAGGCCGAAAGGTCGTTCCGCGCCAAACAGGAGGAGAGCCGCCGTCACCTGGAGACGGACCTCCGGCGCATCGACGCCTACTACAACGACCTCCAGGAGGAGACCGGGCGCCGGGTGGAGCGCTCCGGAGACCCCGACCGCGCCGACGCCCTGCGGCATCGTATCCAGGCTTATGAGGTGGAGCGAGAGCGCCGAAAGAAGGAGCTGGAGGACAAGTATTCGCTCCGCCTCCAGGTCCGTCTGACCAGCGCCGTCCTCTACGTCCAGCCGAAGATCGTCCACTTCGTCCGCGTCACCCACCGCGACCGGTGGTTCCCCGTGCAATTCGTCTGGGACCCGCTCCTCAAGACCTTCGAGCCACCCCTGTGCGACCTCTGCGGCGAGGAGCTTCGCACCATCGCCTTCGACAAGAACGGCCAGATCGCCTGCTGGGGGAAAGGGATCAAATGAGCAGCGCGGAGATAAATGATACTGTTGGTTTATTCGGGGTGATGGTGTATAATAGGCCCGTTACAG
>CAYRZX010000076.1:0-22599 GCA_964428665.1 uncultured Gemmatimonas sp. | reverse complement strand
ACCCCTTCTTCACCCTGGAGCCGGTGATGAACCTGCTCAACGTGCAGAGCTGGGTGTACCGCGAGAAAGGGCCGAACGAGGGCGAGCGGCAGAAGCGCCTGGACCAGGTGAAGGGCATCGAGACCGAGATGAAAGTGACGTGGGGCCGGGGCATCGTCTCGGCGGAGGACCTGGCCGATCTCCGGGTGGGAGACACACTCATTCTGGACACGCAGGCCGGCGATCCGGGGATCGTCTTCGTGGAGGACCAGCCGGTGTTCCTGGCCCGGCCCGGCGTCAACGCGCGAGGCCGGCACGCCGTGGAACTCCTCCGCGCGATCCCTCAAACGGAGGTGAGGCGTTATGTCTAAGAAAACGTCAAAAAGCAGTCCAGGGTCCAGGGTCCAGGGTCCAGAGTCGAAGACAGCAAGTCAAGAGGACAGGGGACTCGCGACTCAGGACTCAGGACTCAGGACCGATTTGAACTGGCCCAGGGACCTGAGAGGGCGTCTGAGCCGTCTCGGAAAGGCAGGGCTGGAAGTGACTGTGGAGCTGGGCCGGACGCGGCTGCCCCTGGAGCAGGTCGTGAACCTGGAGCCGGGGAGCCTCGTCGAACTGGAAAAGCTCAGCGGCCAGGCGGTGGATGTCCGGGTGAACGGGACGCTGTTCGGGAGGGGAGAGATTGTGGTGGTGGGAGAGCAGATGGCGGTCCGAATGACGGAGCTGTTGAGGCCGGAGGAGATGAAATGAGCGATCAACCCTCATCCCGGCTCATCCGGGCCTATCGGGTGGCGGACATCCCGCCCGGCGCAGAGCCTGCGCCCTGGTCTCCCCCGGCCCTGACGCCGGGGCAGGGGCATCCGTTGCTGGAGATGCGTCTCCCCATCAGGGTGGAGACAGCAGAGGCTGTCGAAGGGCCTAAAGAGGCCTCCTCGCCTCCACCGGAGGCAAAGGAACCCGCTCCTGCGCCTGCGCCCCAACCAGAGCCAGCGCCGGCCCCGCCTGAATTGCCGATCCCCATCGGACGGATCGAGGCGCAGGACCCGAAGGACGTGGCGCGGGTGATCAGAACCCTGTTGATAGAGAATGTGGAGGGGAAGGACTTTTCAGGACGACTGAAGGCGGCCATCCTGGCGATCACCCTCGGTCAGAGCGCAACCGCCAGAGTCGTGAAGCATCTGAACGACTACGAGATCGAGGACATCGCCCGGGCCGTTTCCGAACTCAAGACGGTCACCAGCGAGCAGGAGCGCGAGGTCGTCGAGGAGATCGAGCAGTTCCTGGTGGCCGGCCATTACGTCTCAATGGGGGGCATCGACTTTGCGCGGGGGGCGCTGGAGAGGGCGCTGGGGCCGCAGCGGGCGCAGCAGATGCTCGACCGGGTGACGGCCTCGACGGCAGGCGGGTTCTATCTGCTGAAGAACATCGCGCCCAACCAGATCGCGCCGTTCATCAGCAAGGAACACCCCCAGACCATCGCCCTGGTCCTGTCGCAGCTCGAATCTGTTCAAGCCGCCGGCGTGCTGAGCCTCCTGCCGGAGGAGTTGCAGGCGGAGGTGGCCTACCGCCTGGCCACGATGGAGAACATCTCCCCCCAGGTGCTGCGGGAGATCGAGTCGAACCTGGCGGCGGAGCTTCAGGCGATCATCACCGGCCAGATCACGGAGATCGGGGGGCCGAAGAAGGTGGCGGAGATCATCAACACCACAGGCCGGTCCACCGAGAAGTCAGTGCTGGAAAAACTGGACAAACGGGACCCGAAGCTAACCGAGAAGATCCGCAACCAGATGTTCACCTTCGACGACATCGCCCGGCTGACCGACCGGAAGATCCAGCGTCTCCTCAGGGAAGTGGACAAGAAGGACCTGGCGATTTCACTGAAAGGGGCGAGGCCGGAGATGCAGGACCGGTTCTTCTCGAACGTGTCCGAACAGGTAGCTGCGGAGATCAAGCAGGAGATGGAGTTTTCGGGTCCGATCCGGCTGAGCGACGTGGAGGAGGTGCAGTTGCGCATCGTGCAGATGGTGCGGCAGCTGGAGGAGGCCGGGGAGATCATCGTCGTGCGCGGCGCGACTCAGGACGTGTTTGTGTGAACGTAGGGGCGACCGGCCGGTCGCCCCTACAACACACGACAGGGAGAATGTCGGAGATGCCCAACAAGACTATAGACCAAGCCGTCCAGACCAACCGGGCCGCTGAGGTCAAACTGGACCTGTCCGTAGAGCTGAGCCGCGTGCGCGTCCCCCTGGAGGCCCTCCTGAACTGGACGGAGGGGTCTCTGCTGGAACTGAACAGGGCTCCGAATGGGCCGGTGGACGTGCGGGTCAGCGGCCAGCCCTTCGCCCGGGGCGAGGTGGTGGTCATCGCCGAAAACTTCGGCGTCCGGCTGACGGGGATGATCGGGTAGGAGACCTCACCCACCCCCTGACCCCCTCCCTCTCCGCATGCGGAGAGGGAGGGGGTCAGGGGGTGGGTGAGGTCTTACTCCTTCTCCAATCCTGCGATTATCTCCCCCGGCACGCTGGCCACGTGGATCTCCGGCCTCCCGCTCCGGTCCGAGTTGAACACCAGCCACTTCAGGTCCGGCGACAGGTACGGATGTCCGTGCGTGTCCTGTTCCTGCTGTCTGGACGTGTGCGCCTCGCAGACCACCGTGTTCTTCCCGGTCCTGATGGACCCGACCACGAGCTTGCTCGCCCCCTGCCAGTCGTCGCAGAAGAAGAACCTCCCGCACGGGGACGTCCCCACGTGGTTGAACCGGTAGCCTCTGGACACGACCCGCGCCGGCGCCCCCGCCTTCACGGCCACCAGGTTCCCCTTCTCCGGCGCAAACTCCCCCTCGGCCCGCACCGACAGCAGGATCTCCTTCGTGCCCCCGATCCACGCCTCGTGCCCCGTGATCGGCGTCGTATGCGGCTTCCCCACCTGTAGCCGCGTCACCTGTCCGCCCGGCACGTCCAGCAGGAACTCCGTGGCCCCCTCCTCCCCCACCAGTTTCACCCGCGTCCCGTCCGGCAGAAACTCGCACCCCCGGTTGTGCTGCACCATCACCTGCTCTCCCTTCCCCGGCTCGAACTGCGTGTGCGGGTTGCAGATGTAGGGGTCCGTGTGGATGATCGCCCGTGATCCCCCCTTCAGGTCCACCACCTCGGTCCCGAACATCATCGGGGCGTAGCTGATGGTGACGCCGTAGGCGTAGTAGCGCTCGCCGGGCGATATCGTCCCCAGCCCGCGCGGCTTGAGGCCCTCCGGCCAGGTGTAGATCACCTCCGACCTCCCCGTGCTCAGGTCGAGCCGCACAAGCTCCTGCGCGACCTCCCCGGCCATCCGGCGGTAGTAGAAGATCCCCTGGTGCGTCATCGCCGGGCCGCCCAGGCCCCGCCCTCCGACAAACTCCTCCCACGTCCCGAACTGGCAGATCACGTACTCCGTGCTGTTCGGCGCGTGCGCGGGGTTCTGCCGGGCGTAGACGAAGACCCTGGAGTCCGCCGAGCAGTAAGGCAGCTCGCAATAGATGTTCGACTTCTTCAGCGGCTCGTCCGTCACCTGATAGACCGCGACGCCGTTGTCCTGCTCGCTGATCCTGGTCGCCATGGCTTTCCTCCTTAATGGCTCTTCACGAGTTGTGCATGCGCGAGATGCCAGTCCTCGATGTGATTCAGCACCACCGCCGACGTGAGCGTCCCGTCGTCCTTCCTCCCGACCGTGGCGTGGATCTCCGTCCGCTTCGCGTCGTTGTGAATCCTCTTCCGGAGGAACGTGTTCCACTCCTCCACCGCGTCCCGGTCGATCCGGCCCTTCGTCTGCTCCAGCACCCACCCCTCGAACTGGAGGTAGGACGGCAGATTCTCCCGGATGTGCTTCAGCACCGCCTCCACATCCAGCTTCAGGACGGCCAGCACCCTCGGGTCCAGCCCGCTCTTCGTCATGTCCGGGTAGTCCGGATGGAGCAGCCCCTTCGCCCTTAAAAGAATCTTGTGCCACGTCCTGGGGAGCTGGCAGACCCCCAGCGGGCCGTAGTCAATCGTCGCGATTAGAGGCGTGACCTTCCCACCCAGCCCGGGAAAGCCCGTGTTCAGGTCCCGTTTGTAGAAGAGCTGCCAGTCCTGGAGGCTGTTGAGGATGACCGCCGAGTTGATCCTCACGTCCTTGTCGAACCCGATGTCCCGGTAGGTCTCCTCGATCTTCGCCGGGCTGGTGTGGACCCGGCTCCGCACGGCGAAGTTCCACTTCTCCACCGCCTCCCGGTCCAGCGATCCCCCCTTCTGCCGGAGGACCCAGGCCTCGAAGTCCAGGTAGGTGGGCAGGTTTCTCCGGAGATAGTCGAGCGCGGCCTCTTTCTCCAGGCCCAGCGTCCGGAGGACGCCCGCGTCCAGGCCGTCGCTGAAGTCGGGATACTCCTCGTCCAGAAGCCCCTTTTTGCGGAGCAGGGCCTTCCACCAGAAGCGGGGGAGCTGGCAGACGCCGAGGGGACCGTAGCAGTTGCTGCTGACAAGAGGAATCATGGGGTCTCCTTTCTATGAAATCAGTCTTCGCAGGTACGCCTCCTGCTCCCGCACCTTGTCCGCATCCTCTCCCGGCCCGAAGTCCTCCAGCGAGAGGTATCCCGCGTAGCCCACCGACCTGAAGTCCTGGATGATCTGAAGGATGTCCGCCACCCCCTCCCGGAGGTCGCTGAAGGCCCACTTCCACCTCATCCCGCCCGTCTCGTCGCGCCCCTCCACCACCGGCGTGGCGTTCCCGATGTGGCAGTGGGCCAGATAGGGCCCCAGAGTCTCCATCCCCATCCGGCTGTCCTCCAGCCCCACGCGGATCATGTTGGGGACGTCATAGATCGCCCCGATGTGCGCGGGGTCCAGGTCCCGAAGCAGCTCGATGGCCCTCGAACAACTGACCGCGACCGTGCCCACGTGGATCTCGTAGAGGACCTTGACGCCGTACCCCCGCGCCACCTCCGTCAGGTCCGCAAACCCGGCCCTGGCCCGGAGGAACTGGGGCATGTAGGGCCTCGCCCGGTCGTGCCGGGGCGCGCCGACCCGGACCATGGGCGGCCTGTCGGGGTCTATGGCCACCGCCCCCTCGAAGAGCTTCCGGATGAGGTCGTCCTGCCCGACCTGGGCCTGGGGGGCCAGGGCCACCACCCGCAGCCCGCTCCGCTTTGCCGCGGCTCGAATCTGACCCGCCTTCTCCCGGATGTTGTCCGGGCTTACGTCCGACAGGTGCCGTCCCCAGAACGACGGTTCGACCTTCGGGTCCTCCGGGTTGTAGCGGCAGCGCAGCTCCACGCCGTCGTAGCCGAACCCCGCGAGCCGGTCGAAGGTCTCGTCCAGCGTCCAGCGCGGGAGCATGACCGAAGTGCAGCAGAGTTTCATGGGACCTCCATCTGTAAGATCACGACCAGCGAATCACGGCCCCGAGCACGTCCCCTGCCTCCCCCCTGTGGATGGCGTCGTACAGGGCCGGGGCCTCCCTCGCCTCCACGCGATGCGTGATCGTGTAATGCCACGGCAGGGCGCCCATTGCAACGTTTTTGAGCACCGCACGCCGGCACGGGCCAAAGCCGTCGTCGCACGGGTAGAACATCGTCAGGCGCTTGCCGTGCGGGGGGAGGAAATGATACGAAATAGGCGCCTGGCCGTAGTTCCCCTGAAGCACGAACTTGCCGTAAGGCCTGCACAGCTCGATGGCGGGGTCGAGACAGGCCGGGATGCCGGTGCTCTCAAAGACCACGTCCGCGCCTTCGGGCGCAACTTTCCTGAGTTCCTCCAGGACATTCCGGGTTGAGCCGTTGATCACGAAGTCCGCGCCGAGTTTCCGGGCGACCTCCAATCTGCTCTCCTGGATGTCCACGGCGACCACGACGCACCCCCGGTGGCTGCAGGCCGCCACGACCCCCAGTCCAATCAGCCCCGAACCGTAGACCGCGACGGTCTCCCCCATCCGAGGATTGGCCATATCGACCCCGTTCAGCCCCACCGCGGGCATCACGAACAGGCTCGCCACATCTTCTGCGACCCCCTCCGGCAGAAGGGCCGCCGCGTGGGGGCCTTTGACAGGGGTCACCGCCGCGGAGCAGTGCACGCCGGAGACCCCCGACACCTTCCGTCCATCCGGCAGCGATATCGCGCGGTTGCCTCGGTAGTAGACCCTGTCCCCCACCCTGAACCCCTGGACATCCCCTCCCACCCCCTCCACCACGCCGACCCCCTGGTAGCCGGTGCACAGCGGATAGGACCCCCAGGACAGCTTGCCTCGAATCAGCGCGAACTCCGTCCCGATGCTGACCCCGCTGCAGAGGGTGCGCACCAGGACCTGTTCGGGGTCGGGATCGGGCAGGACGACGTCTTCAAGGCTGAACCGTTGATGTTCGTCGCAGATCAGGGCCTTCGCGCGCATAACTCCTCCTCACCTGAATGCGTTTTGACGGCGTTGAAAAAGGTCCCCATCGGCCCCCCTCGAAGAGGCGCGTTTCCCCGGAGCCGGACAGACATGAATATACCTCCGCTCGCAGGGCCGGTCAACCGGATATTCCGAGCTTATACAAGATCATTGCGCAGAAGGTCTTTGCGTCGTAAATTTGAGAGGTCCCGATACCGCTTTTACATCCGCAGGCTGACTTTTTATACGGGAACCCCAGAAAGGGGGGGGGCGATATGGAGAAGGGGACGACCTTAACCCGATTTCTGATCGAAGAACAGCGCGAACATCCGGAGGCCACGGGGGACTTCTCCGAGCTTCTGGCCGAGCTGACGACCGCGGCCAAGATCATCGCGCGCGAGGTGAACAAGGCCGGCCTGGCGGACATCCTGGGGATCACGGGCCGGATCAACGTCCACGGCGAGGCCGTCCAGAAGCTGGACGAGTTCGCCAATGCCACCATCATCCGAACCGTCGATCACACCGGGCACCTGGCCGGCCTCGCTTCGGAGGAGATGGAGACGATCTACCACATCCCCGACAGGCACCCCCTGGGGAAATACATCCTCTTCTTCGACCCGGTGGACGGATCGTCCAACATCGACGTGAACGTCAACATCGGCACGATCTTCTCCATCTACCGGAAGAAGAGCGGAGGGGACGGGGCGACCGAGGAGGATTTCCTCCAGAAAGGGTCGGCTCAGCTCTGCGCGGGCTACGTCATCTACGGGTCCAGCACGATGCTGGTCTACACGACCGGCCAGGGCGTGCACGGGTTCACGCTCGACCCGACCATCGGGGAGTTCCTCCTCTCCCACGAGGACATCTCGATCCCCCGCAGAGGGAATATCTACAGCGCCAATGAGAGCTACTATCCCCACTGGGACCCCGGCGTCCGGCGCTACCTGGACCACCTGAAAGAGAAAGACGCGAAGACCGGCCGTCCTTACACCGCCCGCTACATCGGCTCCCTGGTGGCGGACTTTCACAGAAATCTGCTGAAAGGCGGCGTCTTTCTCTATCCTGCCGACACGAAATCCCCGAACGGGAAACTCCGGCTGATGTACGAGGCCGCGCCCCTGGCGTTCATCGCCGAGCAGGCGGGCGGAAGGGCCTCCACAGGCCATCGGCGCATCCTCGACATCGTCCCGACGGAGCTGCACCAGCGGGTCCCGCTGATCATCGGAAGCCCGGAGGACGTGGAGGAGGCGGAGGCGTTCATTCAGAGGAAGGGGTGATTTTATGCAGGAGTTCGAGCATCGCTACACCCTCACCATGCCGGCGGACCTCGACTACCCCTGGATCGAGCGCATCCTCCGGCTGATGCTGGGCGGCTACGGCCGCTGCACCCAGCGCAACGACGGGGAAAAAATCCATCTCTCCTTTGACGTGCCGCTCAGGGCCGGAGATAAAAAGAGCCTGCTCAAGTACGGGTTCGGGGTGGAGGAAAGATAAAGGTCGAAGGTCGAAGGTCGAAGGTCGAAGGAAGGTTTTCACTTCGTACTTCGTACTTCGCACTTCGTACTTCGTCCTTCATCCTTGTCCAAACCCCGGCCCCTCCGGCACGACCAGACACCCCTCCTCCAGCCGCAGCCTCGAGGTCGGGCTGAGCAGGCCAGACTCCAGGTAGCACGCGTTGGGCATGGCCGCCAGCATGTGGAGCTGCACGGCCCCCCCGCCGTGGGACGCATACGGGATGTTGAAGGCATCGGCCATGGCCGCCACCTCCATCAGCTCCGTCACCCCCCCGCCCCGGCGCAGGTCCCCCTGGATCACGTCCACGGCCCGCCGTTGGAGCATCTGCCGGAACGCCCGCTTCCCGTAGGTGTTCTCCCCGGAGGCGACCCGGATGTCCAGCCGCGCCGTCAACTCCGCCAGCCCGTCCACGTCGTCTGCCGGCAGGGGCTCCTCGAACCAGTAGCACCCCAGGTCCTGATAGGCCCGTCCCCGCAGCAACGCCTCCGATAGATTGAACGCCTGGTTGGCGTCCACCATCACCCGCACGCCCACCCCCACCGCCGACTGAACCGCTTCGATCCGCCGGACATCCTCCTCCAGCGTGGGGCGCCCCACCTTCATCTTCACGGCCCGGTAGCCCTGCTCGACGGCCTGGGCGCAGACCCGCTTCAGTGCGTCCTCGCCGTAGTTGAGCCACCCCACCATCGCGTAGGCCGGGACCCGGTCCCGGTGCGCGCCCAGCAGCTTGTAGACCGGCTGCCCCACCGCCTTCCCCATCAGGTCCCACAGCGCGATGTCGATGGCCGAGATCCCGAACAGCGCCAGCCCGATGGACCCGTGGTACTCCGTCTCCTGCCAGAGCTTCTCCCGGATCTTCTTGATGAAGAACGGGTCCTCCCCCACCACGAGCGGGGCCAGCGCCTCGTCGATGATCCGCTGGAGCGTCCCCGCCGCGCTCCGCACCCGCCCGAACCCGGCGGACCCCTTTCCGGCCACGCCCTCGTCGCTGCGCACCGTCACCGTCACCGTGCCGCCCCCGCTCAACACCTGCAGCGCGTCCCGCTTCGGCTCCCCCTTCACCTCCTGCATCTGCACCGTGGTCTCGACGCTGGTGATCTTCATGGCCAGATCCTCACTTTTTCCTTGAATCTCATGCAAAGGTTGACTATCGTTGTCCAGGCACATCAATGTATATCCAGATGAATGAGGAATCAAGAGAAAGGTTTGCCGATAAAAAAGAGGCAAACCCGAATGTCTCGGATTTGCCTCTTAAAGGACCTCGGAAAAGCGTGGGAATGAATTCCCACGCTCCTCCTGAAAAGCCCGGCAGGGCCGGGCTGGGGGAGTCCGCCGCAGGCGGACTTCCTGGGGTAGGGCGGGAATTTATTCCCGCCCTACGGTTCAGCCTTTCTTCCCCGCCCGGATCTCCCCCGCCTCCTGCAGCCGATGGACGATCTTCAGGATTCCCTCCTGCGCGGCCTTCATCTCCTTTTCCGAAATATCTGTGTGGGTCTGCCAGACCTCCATCAACTTTCTTACCCGCTCAGACACGTTGGTAAAGCACCGTTCCCGGACCTTGTCCATCCCCGGTTCCTGCGATTTGAGGGCGACGGCCAAGATCTTCGTGTCCACCTCCCGAAAGGTGCGTTGAATCTCCTCGTCCGTCAATCGGATGAAGTCCAGGAATTGCCCCATCTCGACGCTCCCCTTCGGCTTCGATCGCTCAGGGGCAGGGCGGATGGCCCCATCCCTCTGCAGTCGCCTTGCGGCGGCCAATAACTCCCCTTGAAAGTGCTGTACGGGGTCACAGTATTTCAAGTTGACCTTGAACTGTTCGCGCTCTTTAGGGGGCAGGATTTCAAGAATGCGCGCCTTGAGCGCCTCCGCCCCCGGGTTGTCCGAACGCAGGGCGTAGATCAGGGTCATCCCAGCATCCAATTTCTCATCCATGAGTTTTTGCAGTTCTTCATCCGTGAGTCGGGCCAGATCGCTGAATCTCTGAAGCTCAACCTTTTCCACAAACTCCGGCCCTAACCGCTTCTGCGACAGCGTCTCCTGTACCATGCCGATCAGCTCCTTTCTGAGGTGTTGCCTGGCCCGGTGCAGCCGGCCCTTCACGGCCGCGCCGGACACGCCTAAGAACTGCCCCACCTCCTCCACCGTCCGCTCGTCGAGGTAGTAGAGGATCACGACCTCCCGGTCCTTCTCGGACAGGCCCATCAGCGCCTCGCGCACCTGCCGCTGGACCTCGTCTCGCTCGTAGACCACGTCCGGCGCGGGCACGGACCCCGCCATCCCATCCGCATCGAACGCCCCCTCCTCCACCGGCCTCGCCCGGCGTCGCCGGAGTTCCATCCGGCAGAGGTTGGCCGTGATCGTCCGCAGCCAGACCCCGAACCGGTCCCAGTCCGTCAGCGTGCCCAGCCGGTAATACCCCAGGATGAAGGCCTCCTGGGCCATGTCCTCCGCCAGGTCGAAGTCCCCCACGAAGCTGATGGCCAGGCCGTAGACCGCGTTGCGGTAGCGCTCGATCAGCCGCCGGTAGGCCCTCACGTCCCCGTCCAGCGCCTGTCTGACCAGGTCTCGGTCCTCCACGTTGCCCTCGCTCTCCCCCTCAGATGCAGAAAACCGGTGTTGGGTTACGAAAAATATAAGGCAGGAACACGAAAAGAACACGAAAAACCACGAAAGGACACGAAGCCGCCCCTCCCCTTCCTTAATTCTTATCTTGTGACCGAACCATTTCGGCGCTATGTTACGTCTATAAAATGCGACCTATCCCCCCATCCCCCTTTCCTGAAGGAAAGGGGGAGCAACTTTCCTTCTCCTCTCCCCTCCCCGTGTCGGGGAGGGGAAGGGGGAGGGGTCTATGACCTCTGATCCCGACCTCATCCGCCGGACCCTGGAGGGCGACACGGACGCCTTCGGTCACCTGGTGGACCGCTACAAGGACGCGGTCTATGGGGCCGCGTACGCCCGCGTCGGGGACTTCCACGACGCCCAGGACGTCGCGCAGGAGGCCTTTATCCAGGCCTACCGAAAGCTGTCTGAACTCCGGGAGCCAGATCGGTTCGCGAGCTGGCTCTACGCCATTGCCGTCAACGTCGCCCGCGACCACCTGCGCCGCCGCCGGGAGGCACAGCCCATCCATGAAGCGACACCTGCTCCCGCCCTGGGCTCAGGCGACGAGCACGCCCGCCGCGCCCTCCACCGGCGCATCCAGCAGGCCCTCACGGCCCTCTCCGAAATCCATCGGGAGACTGTAACTCTTTATTATATCAACGGCTACACCTGCGACGAGGTCGGAGGGTTCCTCAACGTCCCATCCGGCACCATCAAGCGCCGGCTCTCCGACGCCCGCCGGCAGCTCAGAAAGGAGATGTTCGACATGGTCCGCGACATGTTCGACGCCCACAAACTCCCCCCCGGCTTCCGCAAGGTCGTGATCAAAGGGACTTATCAGGACCCCAATTCAAATGACCTCCGCCTTCTCATGCAGGACGACCGCCGGAAGCGCGGCCTCCCTGTCGCCATCGACGCCTTTCAGGCCAACGCGGTCTGCATGCACCTGTACAAGTCACCTCCGCCACGCCCCATCACCTATGACCTGTTCCTCAAGACGTGCCGGGCCTTCGGCGTCGCCCTGGACGGCGTCGGGGTGAGGAAGGGCGAGGAGGGCTACCGGGCGGACCTTGCCTTCAGCCGGGGCAAGCGCTCCATCACCCTTGAGACCGACCCCGGCGACGCAGCGGCCCTGGCCCTCCGCTTCAACGCCCCGGTCTACGTGGACGAAGACCTCCTCGGAGACACGACCCTGGAGCGACTGAAAGCAACCCGCCGTTCAGAAACGCCCGAAAAATCGGATGAACCCCCAACAGTTCAGGTCGTGGAAGGCGCTCACTGGGCTCTTATCGACTACACGAAGCCATCAAGCTGGACCCCGACGACGCAGGCCATGCTCGAAAAAGTGCAGATCGTCGTCAATGTCCAGCCGCCTCAACCCGCGACGCAGGCCGAGAAGCAGCCGCCGAAAGCGGTTCCCCCGCAGAAGCCGCCCGGTGATCGGACGCGCCTCCATCGCCTTGCAGACCGGAGGCATCTGATGCCGGTTCACCCGGTCGGCGTCACTACAATGCTTCTCTCCGGGTATCCCCTCGTCTGGCTGGCGGACAAGAGGAAGAAGGCGTACCTTCCTATTCAGATCGGTCCCTATGAGGCAGGGGCCATTGCATCTCTACTCCCGAAGGCCATGTCAAAACTGTCCAAAGGAGAGTACGCTGGAGATTCCGGACGGGCGTATGACCTGTTCAAGGCCGTCCTGGGCGCCTTTGAGATCGTCCACGAGAGAGCGGTTATCGACCTGCTTCACAGGGATACGTTCTTTGCCTTCAATTTCTTCCGCCGGGGAAAGACCGTCAAACGCCTTGACGCACGGCCCAGCGACTCCATCGCCCTATCCGTACGAACGGGTGCAGGAATCTACCTCCACCAAGAGGTGATGGAGCGGATAGGGGTAAACAAGACCAAGTATCAAGAGAAGCAAAAAGGCGAGAAGAAGCAGGAGCGAAGGGTCCAACACCCTTACTTCCTCACCCTCGGCGGCAGGGTGCGCTTCGCCGTCAAATCCTCGCGCAAGCTGACCTGGAAGAGCAGCGACCCGGCCATCGCCTCCGTCACGCCGGACGGCGTGGTCGAAGGGATCAAAATGGGCGTCGTGGTCGTCACCGCTGCGTGAAATTGGGTGCGTGCACAGATGCGATATTTTATTGAATATAAATGAGTTAACAAGTTATGGAGGGATGCGAAGGGCAAGAGACGGCGGCAAAAAAAATTGCACGACGTTCAAAAAATGGTCCTTGACATTTTTTTGAACATGGCGTACTTTTAGGTCAGGGGAAAATTCATACGGCTGCCGTCCGAAAAGGTCCGTTTCGGCCGAAACGTCTGCGTGGCATCGGACGCGATTCAGAAAGAGATGTTCTCCGTCAGCGCTTCATTCTGACGACCTGGAAAGGGCAATTCTAAATCCGGGGATGGCGCAGGCGGACGGTCTGGGTAGGCAGGGACCACGGACGGGTGTAACACGTCGCATGAGCCCCTGGATAGGAGGTATATGCCACCGGGCAATCTGAAGCGGCCGTGACGGTGGTGAGAGGGTATCCCCCTTCCCACTGTTACGGCCGCTTTTTTTGTAGGTGGCGCGTCTCTCGCCGGGTTCATGCCCGGTTTTTTATTGTCACCCCTGGTTGCAGGCCGCGAACGTCTGTTTGAGCGACTCGATCGGGTCCCCCTTGGGCCGGAACTCGTGCCCCACGTAGAGGTCGTAGCCCGTGGCCGCAATCGCCCTGCAGATGCCCGCGTAATTCAGCTCCTGCGTGTCGTCCATGTCCCTCCGCCCCGGATTGCCGGCCGTGTGGAAGTGCCCGATCCACCGGATGTTCTCCCGGATCGTGCGGATCACGTCCCCCTCCATGATCTGCATGTGGTAGATGTCGTAGAGCAGCTTCACGCGGGGGCTCCCGGCCCGCTCGCAGACCGCCGCGCCCCAGGCCGTGTGGTCGCACTGGTAGCCGGGGTGGTCCACCTTGGAGTTGAGCAACTCCAGGTTCAGGTTGACCCCCTTCTGCTCCGCGTAGGGCGCGACCCGCCGAAGGCCGTCGGCCACGGCCTCGATGGCCTCGACCTCGCTCTGATAGGGCTGCCGGTTGCCGCTGAAGCAGATCAGGCCCGGAATCCCGTGCCTCACGGCGATGTCGATGGACGCCCTCAACTCCCCCTCGATCCGGTCGTGGTTGGACCGCTTGTTCAACCCGTCCGGCAGGGAGGCGTGCCCGGACATGCTGGCCACGGCCAGCCTGTGCCTTTTGGCCAGCGCCATGATCTCCTCAAAATCCTCCCCCCGGCCCCACAGCTCCACGGCGGCGTAGCCGATCTCAGCGGCAGTCTTGAACAGCGCCTCCAGGCCCATGTCCTGCGGCTTGAACAGCGGATAGCAGATGGATTGCTTGATGCGCATCGGCGTGTCTCCTCCTTTAATCCTCCACCTTCACGACCTTCCCCGTCTCCATCGACCTGTTGGCCGCGCACGCGATGGCCGTGGCCTTCAGCCCGTCCTCGTACGTGGCCAGGATGCCCGCGTTCCTCCCGGCCTTCACCGAGTCCACGAACGCCCGGTCCTCCCGCGAGAAGATGTTCTGCTCGCCGGGGATGGCGACCTGCTCGTTGCCGGGAAGGCTGATCTTGACGCTGTGCTCCCAGCCCGTGAACTCCGCCTTCATGTCCGTGGCCCAGAGGGTCAGGCTGATCCCCCCGCCCACCGACGTGCTGCATGAGCTGTAGAGGTTCGCCGCCGCGCCGTTCGCGAAGGAGAGCTGCACCATCGAGGCGTCCTCAATCGTGAAGAAGCGGGGCCGCCTGCGGCGACCGCGCACGGCCTGGGCGTAGACGCTCGCGACATCCCCGTACAGATACCGCGCCAGGTCGATGGTGTGGGTGGTCTGCTCCAGGAACTGGCCGCCGGATTTGTCCTTCTGCACCCACCACTTCCAGATCCCCTCGTAGCGCGCCGGCCCCCCGCCCACCCAGCCGCCGTGCATCAGGACCGGCCTCTGCGCCCGCAGCAGCTCTCGCACCCGCTGCACCGACCTGCGATACCGGGTCATGTAGCCCACGGCAGTGGTCAGCCGGCGCTTCCGCACGCCCTCGGCCACCCTCCGGGCCGTGGCCAGGTCTATGGCCACGGGCTTCTCGACGAAGAACGGCAGCCCCCGCTCGATCACCAGCCTCTCAGCCGGGCCGTGCGCGAACGGCGGGAGCATGATGTAGACCGCGTCGGGCTTCACCTCATCCAGCATCTTCCGCGCGTCCGTGTAGATCGCGCCCCGGCCTCCGACCTGCTCCTGCCGCGCCGCGGCGGTCTCCTCATTCAGGTCGCACCAGCCCGCGAACTCCACGTCTTCGAAGTCCTTCAGCCCCTGCTCCAGGTGGGACCGCACGATCCCCCCACACCCGATGAACCCCAGTCTGACCTTGTCCGCCATGATGCCCTCCTCCTCTCCATCACTCCGTTCGCTTCTGATCGGCCTGGATCCATTCCTTCCAGACATCGGAACAGTAGCCCACCGTGGCCCGATTCCCGTCCCGGACCACCGGCGTTTTCAACAACAGCGGATAGTTCAACAGGGTCTTCTCTTTGTCGAATCGGAGATACTTCAGATTTCGCCGCTCGTACTCCTTCCCCTCCGTGTCGATCAACTGGTCCAGCGGGATGGAGGCCTGGACGCTCCTCAACTCCCCCTGGCTTATCCCCTTCTCCGCGAGGTCTATGAACTGGTAGGGGATGCGCCGCTCCTTGAAGAACATCTCCGCCCTGCGCGTCTCGTGGCACTTGCGCGTGCCGAAGATCTGGAGGTTCATCCAGTCACCCCTTCACCACCGTCCGCATCGCCTGGATGTGCTCCGGCCCCGTCGCGCAGCACCCCCCGATGACCTGAGCGCCCACGGCCTTCCACTCCTGGGCGAAGGCGGCCAGCCGCGCGGGGTAGTAGTCCCCGATCTGAAAAAAATCTGTCTCCCGGCTCGGCCCCCCGGAGCCGGGTTTAAGCGGCGCGGTAGGCTTGTAACCGATGTTGGGATAGGCCCCCACCGGCCCGCTGAAGGACCTCTTCAGGATCGGCAGCCCGGCCGACACGTTTTCAGGCGGCGTGCACATGAGCAGGATCGCATCGACCCTGTGCCCCCTCAGGGCCTCCGCCAGCTCCTCGATCCGCTCGCCGTATTGCATGGACCCGTCCGCCTGCACGTGCCGGACGCCCAGAAACACGGGCAGACCCGTCTCCGCGCAGGCGTCCACGGCGGCCACGCAGTCCGCGATGCGGCCCACGTACTCCGGCCACAGGATGTCCACCCCGACGTCCGCCAGCAGCCGGGCGTGATCGGCGAACTCCTTGCGATAGGCCTTCTCGCCCATGACGACGACGTCGGGGTCGTTCCGGCCCTCCGTCAGCCTCTGCAGACACGGCGGCGCCATGCCCCCCGCCACGTAGGCCTCCGGGTTCAGGGCGTTGCGGGCCCTGATCGCGTTCTTCCCGGCGGCGCAGGCGTAGACCCTCCACTTTTTCCGAAGCCCGATCGGCTCAAGGCGCGTCGGGCTGGTCCAGAAGTTGTTGCTGATGATGATGTCTGCGCCCACGCGCAGGTAGTCCTGGTGGACCTGCCGCACCACCTCCGCCGCCTCGACATTCGCCAGGGCCGACCAGGCCTGGAGGACCTCGGCGGACGCCCCGTGCAGCACGTTCACGCCCCTGCGCTGCAACTCCGACCCCGTGCCGCCGTCCAGGAGCAGGCGCTCTCCGCTCTTGAGCCGGTCCAGAATGTTCAGTGAGGGCATGGCGTCCTCCTTTTGAAGCAGTTGCTCCTCAAATTACAGAAACCTCAGGCCCCGCTGGCCTCGCAGGTTCCGGTTGGGTCTCGGCGCGTATTCCATCGCAGGCAGACCGACGAGCTTCCCGTCCGGCGCCCACTCCAGGTCGGAGCCGTAGAGGTTCTCTAGAAGGAGCCGCTTCAGGCGCTCCATCTCCCCGGCGTGCCGGGCGTCGCCCGAGAGGTCGTGGCACTCGCGGGGGTCGTTCTCGATGTCAAAAAGGTGCGTCTGGTTGCCAACCGGGTAGTAGATGAGCTTGTAGCGCCCGGCGCGGACCGTGCGCATGGCCGCCGTCCCCTCCCCGTGCTCTCCGTAGAGGTGGTCCCGCCTCCGGTCCCCGACGAGGGACAGCCGGTCCACGTGGGCCGGGATCGGGATGCCCGCCAGGTCCAGGAGCGTAGGCATGAGGTCCCCGAACTCCGCCAGCCGGTCGTCCGTGGCCCCCGGCTGGAGCCGGTCGTCCCCCTCCGCCGGCGCGATGATCAGCGGGATTTTGGCGGACATCTCGTAGAAGGGCGTCATGCACCAGAGCCCGTGCTCCCCGGCCATGTGCCCGTGGTCGCTCGTGAAGGCGATGATCGTGTTGTCCAGCAGCCCGGCCTCGCGCAGGTACCCGATGACCACCCGGACCTGGTGGTCGATGTGCGTGAGCGTGGCGTAGAGGGCGCGCCGGGAGAGTTCAAACTCGTGCCGGGAGGCGCGGGCCATGGCGATGGATTCCGGGTTGCTCAGTTCCTTGATGTGATAGGGCAGGCCGTCGAAGTCCTTCGACCAGTCCCCCGTGGCCGGCTCATCCAGCGGCACGTCCCGGTAGAGGTCCAGATACGCCTGGAGCGGCGTCACGGGCGGGTGCGGCGCGGAGAAAGACAGGTACCAGAAGCCGGGTCTGCGGGGGTCCCGTCGCCGGATGACCTTGCACATCTCCCTCACCGCCCAGTTGATCGGGTGGCAATGCTCCGGCAGGTGCCAGGGCCGGGTGATGAACTCGTTCTGCGTCATGCCCCCGGCGTACTCCTGGCCCCCGTAGCCCTGCTCGGCCAGGAACAGCTCGTAGTCGTCCGCCACGCCGTCCGGGATGTCCCGGAACTGGTGCCGGCCCTGCTCCTCCAGGAGCACGTCATCGAACCCGACCCGGTTGCGCTGCGGCGAGACGTGGAGCTTCCCGACCGCGTAGGCCTGATATCCCGCATCTCTGAAACACTGCGCCAGGGTGGGAACGTCGGGGAAATCCACGCCATCCTTATAGTATCGAAGGCCGTTGGCGCGGGGGCTCATGCCCGTCATGAGCGACCGCCGGGCCGGGATGCAGGAGGGGCAGGCCGAGTAGGCCTGGGTGAACGTCGTGCCGCACCGGGCAAGGTGGTCTACGGTCGGCGTCATGACCACCGGATGCCCCGCCGCACGCGTCAGCAGCCCGCTCCAGTGGTCCGTGCAGATCAGGAGGACGTTCGGTCGGGCGTGGCCGGGTGTTCTGGGCATGCGTCACCTCTTATGACGTTATGGTGCTAAGAACTTCGATGCCGGTAATGTGCTGAAAATCACTCGGGTTATGTGTCACCAGCGGTAGTTTATGGCGAAGCGCTGTGGCTGCGATCCACGCATCTTGCGGTGCGATGGTTTTCCCGGCAACCCTCAGTCGTGCGCGGAGTGTGCCCCAAATACGGCAGAGTTCGACATCAATCGGAATGACGAGATAGGTTGCCAACGTCTGTTCGAGACGGGTGACTCGTGTTCGTCCCCATTTACGTGTTGCCGCCCACTCGAACAGTTCGGCAACGGTCATAAACGAGATGGCGAGGCGATTTCCTTGCAGGAGCGGAGCGTATGCGGCTGCCCGCGTATCGCCTTTGAAGAGGTAAGAGACGATATTGGTGTCCAGTAGCACGGTGCTCATGCTGCTCCTGCCCGGTCGGCGCGTCGCCGTTCAGCGATGAATTGATTGATGTCGTCGGCCGTCTCATCTTTGGGCCAGAAGTCGACCGCAAGCGTACGAATATCTGTGACGACAGGCGCTGACTGCATCTGTGTGATCTCGTCAAGAGAGCGCGAGGACCAGAAGGCGACACTCGCTTCAGAAAGGGCATCCGCATGCTGCAAGTCACGCACAATGGCCTGAAGCAATTTTAGCTTGTCTCGCGCTGAGAGAGTTTGAGCAGCGTCTATCACCTGTTGCAGTTGTGCAGACATGGGTTTCCTCCTTTCTTCTGGCGATGGTCAATCCCAGGGGGAAAGATAAGGCCCCACACGATAGAAAAGCAAGTGCGAAGTGTCCTGGAGTGTCATCGAATCTCGCCGCCCGCTGACAGGGCAAAAAGAAGGCGATGCCGGTCACGGTCTGCCGGTATCGCCTCTCTCGTCCTTCTCCCTCTGGCCTCTCCGAGCTAAAAGGAATTCAATAACGGCGCTATATTTCGTCCTGGCCGCTCAGTTCCTTTACATGTTCTGCCTCATACCGCTCAATCAACACGCCCAAAATTTCCATTAAGGAGGCCAGGGGATGATTTTCGTCTTCGCCTACCTCATCAATCAGATCGTCCAGCAGGGCCACAAGACGGCGATACTCAGCCTCAGTATGTGGCACGAAGACGGCTTTCGCCATTTCAGGCCAGTGCGTCACTGCAGTCTGAAACGCAATCACGCGCTTGATCGCAGCAGCTTCCACTGCGTCCAGCAGGCGCTCGTCCCGGAGAAAGTCGTCGAAGTGGCTGCCCAGGTGTTTTTTGTTCAATGTAGGCATTTTTGAAATCGTTGAAGAGTCCAATGCGCTCTCGCACTAAGAAACGGGTACCATCTGCGGCTTGCTTAATTTGTTCTATATCTCGTCTTTGGTAGTAGTCTCCTGCTTTGTCTCCCCAGTCATCAAGCATCCAAGCGCGCAGAACGGATAGTCTGTGGGCACCATCCAACACGTAAGTCAAACCATTTTCTTTACTGGACCAAAGGATGATGCTTGGGATAATTTTTCCATAGACCACCGTGTCCAAAAAGTCGACACAGTTATTTGGTGTCTAGGCGTTCGTTTCTCTTTGGAAATCAGGTTTCCGAATCGTTGTAACCCACCCGTCCGTTCTGAGCAAATCATCATACCTTAGGGAACGATCTTCATTGCCGCCGCTTATGACTTGGCTGGAGGCGTCATTACCTGTTGGTACCAGATACCGGATACTTTGCCGCCTGATCAGGTGATCAAGGTGAACTCGTAGATCGTTCATGCATTCTCATCCTGTCTCTACCCAACGGCCTAAAATCCACACCTGTCCGGCTGCGGCCTGTCCCCCTCACCCTCGATGACGATATGTGCGAGCGTCCATCCTCCCCTCCCGACAGGACGCAAAGCCCTGTGGCGAATGGCGTTAATTTACATCCGGGGAGATCGGATGTCAAATCTAAAAAATCGGAGACGCCTGCTACAGGGCGTCAGGCCCGCTCATAAATCACCTTTCCCTCGCGCAGGGCCGGGAGCAGCGCCAGCCCCACCACCTGGCCGCGCGTCTCAATCTCGTCCGGCGTGGTGATGATCACGTCCTTGCCCACCGGCACGCCGTTGAGGGCGCGCAGAATCTCCACCGTCGTCCGGCGTTTGTCATCCACGCGCGGCAGGACGACGAGCAGGTCCACGTCGCTATCGGGGCGGGCGTCGCCTCTCGCCCACGAGCCGAACAGGAGGATGCGCACCGGATCAAACCGCCGCACGATGCGCTCGACCATTTCCGGAAGACATTGGGGCAAGGTTGAAGGTTGAACAGCCATGAAAACTCCTCGCTTTGTGGGGCGACCACCGGTCGCCCCTACAGCTAACTCTCCCTTACCCACAGCAGCCGCCACTCCAGGGGCTTCAGCCTGAGCCTCACGCCCTCCCCTGTCGCGGGAATCGCCCTGTTCCGCAGCGCGTCCACGACCCGCAGGGATGACGCCTTGAGACCCAGCCGGCGGGTGTTCAGCGTCACCCGGACCTCCGCCTCCGACCCGCCCAGATTGGAGACCACGGCCAGCGCCCCGTTCTTCGGGTGCCGGTAGAGACTGACGCAAGCCCCCTTTGGCGCGCACTTCACGTATTCAGCATTTCGCCAGTAGGGGAGCCACTCGGCCTCCTTCCGGCCAAAGTCGTCCATCACCTTCCAGAGGCGGGCGATCAGGTCCAGGTCCTTCCCCGGACGGTGCGGCCTCACCGGCACGTCGTGCAGGAGCGTGAAGGCCCAGGCCTGCTCGCAGGTGTAGGCCGCCCCGGCCAGCAGGAACTCGGCGGGCACGCCCCACTGCCGGCCCATGAACTCCGCCCGGAAGGCGTCCAGCGGCAGCAGCCTCGCCACATCCACCCCCTTCCCGATGCCCTGGAACTGCTCCCCGTCCCAGTAGCTCGTGGCCCAGCCCAGCGTGGGGATGGTCATGCAGGTGGAGTTGTGCACGTTGACCAGGCCGTCCGGCCTCCGGGACCGCACCGCGTGATAAATGCGCCGCATGGCGCTCCGCACCCCGAACAGGGGGTAGGACGGCGCGACGCCCCCATCCGGCCTCAGGGACCCGCACCCGTGCTCGGTGTTGCAGCACCCGAAGGGGTACTCCGTCCCGTCCAGGTAGACCCCGTCCACGCCGAACTCCTCCATCACTCTGGCGACGCCGTCGGCCAGAAAGTCCTGCCACGCGCTGTTGAGGCAGACCCGCCACGCCCCCTGCTCCGGCTGCGGCTGGTAGTGGTAGATCGGGTACCCCCCTCTGGGCAGGATGAGGCTGTCCTTCCCGAAGTCCCGCCACTCCGGCGCCAGGTCCGAGATCAGGAACCCGAAATAGAGCAGGACCTTCAGCCCGCGCCGATGACAGGCGCTGACGATCTTCCGGAGGTCTTTCCCGTGCGGCGTGCGGGCGTGCCCCTCCGCGTCCGCCCAGTGCTCGAACAGGACCACCGCGCGCACGCCCTTCTCCACAAGCTCATTTAGCAGGGCATCCGAGACGCTCAGTCGGGGCCGGAACCCCGGCGTGGACTGCCCGATGCAGAGGATGCGGTGGTCCCACGCGTCCGTCTCGACCGGCTTGACCGGCGTGGCCTGGAAACCGACCGTATACCGGAGCCAGTCCGTGACCACGCCCCCGCGCGTGAACGGCGTCCGGTCCTCCTCCTCGAACCCGGTGAGCGCCCTCCCGGAGCGCCTCCCGCGGATCAGCTTGACCGGGACATCCACGAACTTCACCCGCAGCAGGACCGCATCCCCCTGATGCCGGACCTCCGTCATCCCCTTCGGGTCTTTGACGTGCCGGTTCTTCTCCGACTCGGCGAAACAGGACACCCCCCGCTCCTCGTCTCCCAGCCAGACGAAGGGGCGAAAGCCAACGCTCAGGTTGCGTCCCGGAAGCGCCCCCACGTTGCGGGCCTCCCCCCACCTGCCGGGGAAATGGTAAAGATAGGTCGCGTGCCCTGCGCGGATCGGCATCTCCAGCGCCAGTTCGTCCAGCCGCACCACCCGGTCGGAGGCGATGCCCCAGTCCACCCGCATCGCGCCGTCGAAGTCCATCTCGGTCCGGGCGGAGACGAAGACCCCCTCGCCGGACTCCATCTCCTGCGTGAACACCACCTGGTCCCGGCCCTGCGCCACGAGGTCGATCCTGCCCCTGCGCCAGCGCACCGCCTCTCCGTTCACGCGGGCGACGGGCCGGATGGGGCCCGCCAGGAGCCCCCTGCCGGCGGCGTCGATCCCCCTGACGAAACTGACCCGGTCGAAGAGATACTCCCTTCCCCAGCACGCGATGCGCAGCCCATCCGGCGTACGGTGCGCCCGGAGCGGCGTCCAGGGCCTGGGGACTTCCCGGCTCACCCCCTCCACCGAGCCTAACCAGGGGACATGACCGGGGGACCTGTCGTAGAGCACCTCGGTCTCGAAGGGGTGGCCGTGCCGGTCGATAAAGGTGGCCCGGAAGGCGCAGCACCCGGAGGGGATGCGACGGGTGTCAAACGAGACCTCCTTCGCAGGCCCCCGCCCGACCCAGATGACCCTGCGCCCGAAGACCTCCCGCGACCGCTGCTGGTACAGGACCAGCTCCACCCTCCCCCCCCGGGCGACGTGCGTCTCGCCCACGACCTGGACGCGCGCGTGGACCCTGCGCTCCTCGTAGCAGGTGTACACGCGCACGGCGATGTGCCGGACAGCCTTTTCCATTTGTGAGTCTCTTTACTTTTCACTCTGTGCGCGCCGACTCCCGCTGCGCCCTCGTGATCCCCGTCGCGTCGGCCAGGTCGGCCCCCCGCAGGTCGGCCCCCTGGAGGTTGGCCTTGTAAAGGTCCACGTCCTGAAACTTGAGCTTCTGGAGGTTGGCCCCCTGGAGGTCCGCCT
>CAYRZX010000075.1:20072-22666 GCA_964428665.1 uncultured Gemmatimonas sp. | reverse complement strand
ACCCGCTCCGCCATCCCCGGCGCTGTCTCCCACATCATGACCAGCTTCAGCTTCGACATGCAGTTGCTCCTTCAATTTATGTTTTCAACGCAAAATAGGTCCGGCCCTCACCCTCCCCCATGCCTACAGAAAAGCCTGAAGCCCCCTCCCTCTCCCGTACGTACGGGAGAGGGAGGGGGTTTGGGGGTAGGTGAGGGCCTGCTCTTCTGCGCCAAATCAGTATCCTTTTTGCTTATCCACCACGTTGACCAGCGCTTCCCCTTTGACGTAGCGATGCAGGTTGTCCACGAACAACTGCATGGCCCGGCGGCGGACGTGCTGGGACTGTCCCGCGCTGTGCGACGTCAGGATCACGTTCGGCTCCGTCCAGAGCGGGCTGTCCGGCGGGCACGGCTCCGTGTAGGTGACATCCAGCCCCGCCCCGGCCAGCCTCCCGCTCCGCAGCGCCGCGACCAGCGCCTCCTCGTCGATCACCTTCCCCCGGCTCACGTTGATCAGATAGCTCCCCTCCGGCAGCCGTTCAAATTGTTCGTAAGACAGCAGCCTGTGCGTCTCCGGCGTGCTCGGGCAGCAGACCATCAACACGTTCGACTGCCCCAGGAACTCCGGCAGCCAGTCCAGCCGGCCCAGGCGCTCCACCGAGTCCGGCCTCTCCATCGGCTCCGGGTCCACGGCCACGACCCGCAGCTCGAACGCCCTCGCCCGGTCCGCAATCGCCCTCCCGATCCCGCCCAGCCCCAGGACCCCCATCGTCATCCCCGCCAGCTCCAGACAGGGGAGAATCTCCCAGCGCTTGCGCCGCCTGGCCTCCACGTGCTCCGGAAGGCGCCGCGTGAGCGCCAGCAGGAGCGCGAAGGCGTGCTCGGAGATCTGCCTCCCGTAAAGCCTCCGGCAGTTCGTCAGAATCACGCCGCTCGCCTTGAAGGCCGGGTACATGAAACCCTCCACCCCCGCGTGGGGCTGCTGCACCCACTTCAGCGCGCGGGCCTTGCTGAAGTCCGCCTCCCCGAGGTGGCCGTAGAGGACCTCCGCATCCGCGACGTGGTCCCCCAGCCGTTCCCCCTTGGGCAGAAAATGGACCTCCGCCTCCGGCGGGGCCTCCTGGAGCATCGCCTCGATCTCCGGCGACTGCCGGCTTCCGATCAGAACCTTTATTTTTGGCACGGCAGAACCCTCCTCTCACGAACCGAACGGGCGAACCCCGTCAGGCGCAGGGACCGGTCAGACCCGGCCCTTTCACCTGTCCGAGAGTTCCTCAAGAGACCGCAGCGCAAAGGCGACGTGCAGGGCCGCCCCGATGGGCAGGGCGTCCTCGTCTGCCTTGAAGCAGGGATGGTGCACATTGTACGTCGCGCCGATCCCCTCATTCCTGACCCCAAGCCCCAGAAAGCAGCCCGGCGCGCGCTGGACGTAGTAGGCAAAGTCCTCCCCTGCCATGAGCGGAGGGGACTCGAACACGCGCGCGGTCCCGAGCATCTCGGCGCCGATGTCCTGGGCCAGATGCCAGCAGTGCGGGTCATTCACGGTGGGCGGATAGTCGTTTCCGGAATATTCGACCTCCGCGTGGCAGCGGTTGGCCTGGGCGATATGTTCGGCGATCTCTCGCACGCGGGCCTGCAAATGGCGCAGGTCTTCGAGCGTCAGCGCGCGGATCGTCCCCCTGACCTCCACCTCCGGGGGAATGACGTTGAATGCCTCGCCGCCCCGCACCGCCGTGATGCTCACGACGCCTGAATTGAGCGGGTCCAGCTCTCGGGACACCAGGGTTTGCGCCTCAACGATCACCTTCGCGGCGGTGACGATGGGATCGACCGCGAGGTGAGGCGTGGCCGCGTGGCCTCCAACACCGTGGAGCCTCACCCTCAGGGAACTTGCCGATGCCAGAAACGTGCCGGCGCGGGAGGTGACCGATCCCGTGGGCGCCCACGGCCACACGTGGAGGCCGAACACCCTCTGGACCGAAGGATTGTCGAGCGCGCCCTCCTGACACATCCTCTCCCCGCCAGCGCCCCCCTCTTCCGCGGGCTGAAACAGCAACTTCACCACGCCCGGCAGTTTATCTTCACGCGCCTTGAGCATCCGGGCGGCGCCCAGCAGCATGGCCGTGTGGCAATCGTGCCCGCAGGCATGCATCTTTCCTTCCACCTCGCTGCGGAAGGGGACATCGGCCGCCTCCTGGATCGGCAGGGCATCCATATCCGCCCTCAGGGCAACGCAGGGACCCTCGCCGCGCCCGATGAAACCCAGCACTCCGGTCTTGGCGATGGGCGACCGATACGAGACCCCCAGCTGATCGAGCGTTTCTCGAATCAGGCGACCGGTCTCCACCTCTTCGTACATCAACTCAGGCCGCCTGTGAAGACGCCGTCGCAGCTCAATGATCCAGCCTTGAATCGCGCGGGCCTCCGCCAATATATCGCTTGTGTTCATGCCGCCTTCTCCCGATGGTTTGCCCTGTTCCGGCTGTCGCTCGTGGATTTCGCGCCCCCAAACTTCGCGAATCCGCTCCCTTCCGTCAACCCTTTTTTGAAGCGGCGCCTTCGCCCCCTCAGATTCTTCTTGACCTGAGCCGCGCTTTCCCTCTATTTATGGAG
>CAYRZX010000075.1:0-19972 GCA_964428665.1 uncultured Gemmatimonas sp. | reverse complement strand
AAGATTTGGTTTGACATGAGTAAGCACTTACTTTATATTTTTCATCCTCCGTTCAAAAATCTAAATCGAGAGCCTGATAAAAAATCGCTGCGGCTCTGGCCCTCTCCCCGGCTCACTACGTTCGCCACCCCTCTCCCGCAGGCGGGAGAGGGGAAGCCGAGCGTCAGCGAGGCGGGGTGAGGGCCTGTGCATCAGGCGATATCGTTCCATGCACAAGATTAAGGAGCACCCTTGAGAAATCGTCCCCTCATTCTGTTCCTGGCCCTGGCCCTGGCCCTCTCGGCGGGCATCGCCCGCGCCGAAGGCGGTGATGATCTGAGCCTGGAGAAGGCCGTCCGGCTGGCCCTGGAGCGCAACGAACGGGCCCGCGCTGCGGAGGCGCGCCTCCAGGCGTCCCAGGCGCGCGTGAGCGGCGCCCGCGCCTTCTTCCTCCCGGACCTGACGCTCGTCGGCGCCTACACCCGCCGCGCCTATCAGACCTCGCGCGAGGTGGGCGGGGAGACCGTGATCCTCCAGCGCTACAACGCCCTCTCCCCCACGGCCATGATGTCCCTGAACATCTTCGACGCGCGCGCCTTCCCCCTCTATCGGATGGCGAAGCAGGATCGGGAGGCCACGCGCCTCTCCTCCGCGGACGACCGGCGGCTCCTCGCCTTTGACGCCGCCGAGGCCTTCCTCACGGCCCTCAGCGCGGAGCAGGTGTCCGAGGCGGCCCGGCGACGCCTCGATTTCGCCCGGAAGAGCCTGAAGGACGCCCAGGCCCGCTTCGAGGCCCAGATCGTCAGCTCCAACGACGTGACCCGGGCCGAACTGGAGCTCGCCACCGCCGAGCGCGAGTTGACCGGGGCGCATGGGGATGCCGAGACCGCCCGCCTGAGCCTCGGCCACCTGCTCGACACCGACGTCGAGGGGCCGCTCGCCCCCCCCGCCGCGCTCCTCCAGGCCGCCGCAGAGCCCCCCGGCAGGGGGGACGACCTCATCGCCCTGGCGCAGAGACAGCGCCCGGACGTGGCCGCCGGCCGCCAGCGCGCCGAGGCCCTGCACGCCTCCGCGCAGGAGCCGCTCTTCCGGGCCTTCCCCAGCCTGACGTTGACCGGACAGTACCGGGGCACCAACGAGACCGGGCTGAACGGACGCCGCCACGACGGGAACGCCGCCCTGTCCCTCGCGTGGCGTCTGTACGACGGCGGCGAGGCCAGCGCCAGCCGCGCCGAGCGCCTCGCCCTGGCCCGCGCGGCCGACCTGGACGCGCAGGCCGTCGAGCGGCGCGTGGCCCTGGAGGTGCGCTCCGCGCTCGTGGCCCTCGCCAGCCGGCAGGCGGCCATCCGGCAGGCCTCGGTCGCCGTCGAAGTGGCGCGGAAGAACGCCGATCAGGCCGCCGAACTCTACCGGCAGGGCCTCGCCAACGCGCTTCAGGTGGCGGACGCCAACATCAGACTGTTCGAGTCAGAGGTGGCCCTGGCCCGCGCCCGTTACGGCCTGGCGCTCGCGCATCTGGACCTGCGCGCGGCGCGCGGCCTGGACCCCCTCGGAGAGGAACCCGCCCCATGAAGTCACTCAAGCTGAAAATCGTCCTGCCAGGGGTCGTCGTCATCGCCGTCGCCCTGGTCCTCTTTTCCAGAAACTCCGCCTCGCCGCCCCCCGCGGCCAAAGGGGGAAGGGGAAAGATCCAGTTCCCCGTCGAGGTCGTCCCCGTCGTCTCCCGGCGCGTGGAGTACAGCGTCAGCGCCGTCGGGTCCGTGGAGGCGTTTGAGGTCGTCCAGGTGACCACGCGCGTGTCGGGGCAGGTCGAGCAGGTCCGCTTCAGCGAGGGGGACGCCGTCCAGCAGGGCCAGACCCTCGTGGAGATCGAGCCGGAGCGCTACCGCCTCTCCGTCCGGTCCGCGAAGGCCGCCCTCGAAAAGGCCGAGGCCGCAAAGGCGGACGCCGAGTCCGGCCTGACCCGCCGCGAGGGCGTGAACGCCAAGAACCCCGGCCTGATCCCCGGCGAGGAGCTGGAGACCTGGCGCACAAAGGTCCGCACGGCCACCGCCGAGGCCGCCCAGGCCCGCGCCGCCCTGGACCTGGCCGAACTGAACCTGCGGGACGCCTTCGTGCGCGCCCCGGTCTCCGGCGTCATCCAGACCCGCACCGTGCAGACCGGGCGCTACGTCCAGCCCGGCGCCATCCTCACCACCCTGGTCCGGCGGGAGCCCCTCCTGCTCCGCTTCAGCGTCCCGGAGCAGGACGCGGCCCAACTCCGTCCGGGCCTGCCCGCCCGCTTCCTGGCGCGGGGGAGCGAGCGCGAGTACTCGGCGAAGATCACCTCCGTCGCGGAGACGGCGGACGAGACGTCTCGCATGGTGGCCGTCACGGCGGAGGTCGACGACCCGAACAAGGAGGCCCTGCGCCCCGGCGCGTTCGCCCAGGTGACCGTCCCCGTCGGCGCGGCGACGGACGCCCCCGTGATCCCCCAGACCGCCGTGCGCCCCAGCGAGCGCGGGTTCCTCGCCTACGTCGTGGAGGGGGACGTGGCCAGGTCCCGCGTCCTGACCCTGGGCCTGCGCACGGCGGACGGTCAGGTCGAGGTCCGGGACGGCCTGCGCCCCGGCGAGCTGCTCGTGGTGCGCGGCGCGGAGGCCCTCTACGAGGGCGCGCCCGTCCGGGTCAGCGGAGACGCCAAAGAGGATAAGTCAGAAGGGACCCGATCATGAAACTCACCGACGCCTGCATCAGCAAACCGGTCTTCGCCTGGATGCTCATGGCCGCCACCGTCGTGTTCGGCGCGGTGGCCGCCTCCCGCATCGGCATCAGCCAGATGCCCGACGTCGACTTCCCCACCATCTCCGTCAGCGTCACCTGGGAGGGGGCCGCCCCTGAGGTGATCGAAAACGACGTGGTCGAGACCCTCGAGGAGGCCCTGTCCCAGGTGGAGGGCGTCCGCTCCATCACCTCCTCCTCCCAGCAGGGGAGGGCCAACATCACCGTCGAGCTGGACCTCTCCCGCAACGTGGACCTGGCGCTTCAGGACGTCCAGACCAAGGTCTCCCAGGCCCAGCGGAACCTCCCCAGGGACCTCAACGCACCGGTCATCTCCAAGACCAACCCCGAAGACCAGCCTATCATATGGGCCACCGTGTCGGGCCCCTTCCCCCAGCAGGTCGTCGCCGACTACGCGAGATACCAGCTCAAGGAGAAGTTCCAGACCGTCCCCGGCGTGGGCGAGATCATGATGGGGGGCTACCTGGAGCGCAACGTCCGGATCTGGCTCGACGCCTCCCGCCTGGACGAGCGCGGCCTCACCGTGACGGACGTGATCTCTGCCCTCCAGCGCCAGCACGTGGAGCTGCCCGCCGGACGGCTGGAGTCGCAGGGGCGCGAGGTCAACGTCCGGGTGATGGGGGAGGCGGTGGACCTGAACACCCTCCGCCGCATCGTCGTCCGGCAGGTGGCCAACGCCCCCGTCTACCTGGAGGACGTGGCCCTCGTGGAGGATGGGTTCGAGGACGTGCGCCGCCTGGCCCGCGTGGACGGCCTGCCCGCCCAGGGCATCGGGGTCAAGAAACAGCGCGGCGCCAACGCCGTGGCCGTGGCCCAGGCCGTGAGGCGCGAGCTGGATGAACTCCAGAAGACCCTGCCGAAGGGGATGCAGGTGGGGATCCGGTTCGACTCCACGAAGTTTATCGAGGACTCGGTCCACGAGATCGAGATCGAGCTGGCCCTGTCCATCGCGCTGACGGCCCTCGTCTGCTGGCTCTTCCTCGGCTCGGTCTCCAGCACCCTCAACGTCGTCCTGGCCATCCCCATGTCCCTCCTCGGCACCGTCGCGGCCATTTACTTCCTCGGCTTCACGCTCAACACCTTCACCCTCCTGGCCATGGCCCTGGCCGTGGGCATCGTCGTGGACGACGCCATCATGGTGATGGAGAACATCTTCCGGCACTCGGAGGGGGGCAAGGACCGCGTGCGGGCGTCGCGCGAGGGGACCTATGAGATCGCCTTCGCCGCCCTGGCCGCCACCCTCGCGGTCGTCGCGATCTTCCTGCCGGTCGTGTTCATGAAGGGCGTGGTCGGAAAGTTCTTCCTCCAGTTCGGCGTCACCCTCTGCGTCGCCGTGCTCCTCTCCTACGTCGAGGCCGTCACCCTGGCCCCCGCCCGCTGCTCCCAGATCCTGACCACCTCGCGGGAGGGGCGGGGGAAGGTGGGCCTCCTGGCCGACCGCGTCTTCGACCGCCTGTCCGCCGGCTACGACTCGGCGCTCAGGCGCGGCCTCCGCCGGCCCGGAACCGTCCTCCTGACAGGGCTTGCCCTGTTCGCCGGCGCCGTCTTCATCCTGAAGGTCCTCCCCAGCGAGTTCGTCCCCTCACAGGACCAGAGCCGGCTCCTCATCCGGCTCCAGACCGCCGTCGGGTCGGACATCTATGAGACCGACAAACTGTTCCGGAAGGCCGAGGCCTTCGTCAACACGCGCCCGGAGGTCGAGGGAAACTACACCATTGTCGGCGCAGGATTCAGCTCGACAGGCGTGAACACCGGAATCATGTTTTTGACGCTCACCCCTCCGAACAAGCGCAAGCTCAGCCAGGCCCAGTTCCAGGCGGTGGTCCGCCGGGAGCTGAACTCGATCCCCGGCCTGCGCGCCGTGGTCCAGGACCTGTCTCAGTCGGGGTTCACGGCGCAGCGGGGCTTCCCCGTGGAGTTCGCGGTCCAGGGATCGGACTGGGGCCAGCTCGTGGCCTCCAGCCGCGAGATGATGCAGAAGCTAACGGCCAGCGGCCTGGTGGTGGACCTCGACTCCAACTACCAGCTCGGCATGCCCGAGCTGCGCATCCTGCCCGACCGGGCGCGCGCCGCCGACCTCGGCGTCCCCGTGGAAGATGTCGCCACAACCCTGAACGCCCTGGTGGGCGGCCTGCGGGTGGGGAAATACAGCTCCGGGAGCCGCCGCATCGACGTGCGCCTCCGCCTCCTGGCCGATCAGCGCACCCGCCCGGAGGACATCGCCCGCCTCCGCGTGCGAAACAGGTCGGGCGACCTCGTCCCCCTCTCGACTCTGGTGACAACCAGGGAGATCCCCGCCCTGCAGGCCATCACCCGGCGCGACCGGGAGCGGGCCATCACGGTCTTCGCCAACGTCGCCCCAGGCCACTCGCAGGACGAGGCCCTGGCCTATGTGCAGCAGATCTCGAAGGACATGCCCGTGGGCTACCGCGCGGTCCTGAGCGGCGCGAGCGTGGCCTTCCACGAGTCCATGGACAGCCTCCTGTTCGCGCTCATCCTGGGCATCATCGTGGCCTACATGGTCCTGGCCTCGCAGTTCAACTCGTTCCTCGACCCCGTCACGGTCCTGACCATCCTCCCCCTCTCCATCGTGGGCGCGGCGGGCGCGCTCTTTCTGATGGGAAAGACCCTGAACATCTTCAGCATGATCGGCCTCCTGCTCCTGATGGGCATCGTCAAGAAGAACTCCATCATCCTGGTGGACTACGCCAACCAGGCCCGCGAGAGGGGCATGGACGCCCACGCCGCCATGCTGCACGCCGGCCCCATCCGCCTCCGGCCCATTCTGATGACCGCCGTCGCCACGCTCATGGCTGCCATCCCGCCCGCCCTCGGCCTCGGCGCAGGCTCCGAGATCCGCACCCCCATGGCCATCGCCGTGATCGGCGGGCTTATCGTCTCCACGGCCCTCAGCCTGCTGGTCGTCCCGGCCTTCTACGTCGTCGCCGAGAGGGGGATGGACCGGGTCCGGGGGCTGGCAAGGCGTCGGAGGGCCCCCGTCGAGGCCCCGGCCGCGAGCCTCCGCGCAGGCGATGACGACTGATGCCAAAGCCTATATGACCTCTCCCGCCAAAAAACGTATCCCCCAGGAAGAGCGGCGCACCCAGATCATCGAGGTGGCCATCGACCTCTTCGCGAGCAAGGGCTTCAAGGGGACCACCACGCGGGAGATCGCCTGCGCCGCCGGCATCTCCGAGGCCATCATCTTCCGGCACTTCGCCACCAAGGAGGACCTCTACGACGCCATCATCGCCCACACCCTCGAAAAACGGTTCCGCGTCTGGGAGCAGGAGGAGGGCCTGCTCCAGCCCCCTCTAGACCTCGAAACGGCCCTCCGGACCTTCGCCCACGCCTACATCCGGCGCAACCGCCAGGACCCCACCTTCATCCGGCTGATGCTCTACAGCGCCCTGGAGGACCACAAGTTCCGGGAGCGCTTCCTGGAGGTCTACCGGTCCCCGTACCTCATGGCCATCTGCCAGGCCCTGGAGACAGGTCTAACTCAGGGGACCTGTCGGCCCGTCAACCCCCGCCTCACCCTCCGGGCCTTTCTCTGGACCCTCCTCCACTACTGCATCTCCCGCTTCGTGGCCCACACCCAGCACCCCGACCTCGCCGACGAGGAGGCCGTGGTGGACAACCTGGTCGACGTCTTCATGCGCGGCCTGCTGCCGTGAAACGACAAAAGCAGAATACAGGAGCCAGAATTCAGAATCCAGAATGAGAACCGGTTTTGCTTTTCTTCTGGATTCTGGATTCTGGATTCTTGTTTTCACGCCTCACTGTATTTCTTGATCTCCAGCTCATTCCCGTCCGGGTCGCGGAAATAGGTCGCCAGCCCCTCCCCCCGCGCCCCCCTGTTCATCGTCGGCCCCCGCAGCACCAGCCCCCCGGCCCTCAGGCGTTCGAGCAGGGCGTCGTAGCGCCCCGCGTCCAGACAGAACGCGATGTGGTCCGTGCCGGACTTCACCTCCGGGGACACGGGCCGGTACTCGGGCCGGCAGAACAGCACCAGCAGCGCCTCCCCCACTTTGAACACCGCCTGCGCGTCCTCCCGCCGGCTCACGAACTCCAGCCCCACCACGTCCCGGTAAAACGCCACCGACCGGCCCAAGTCCGTGACGCGCAAACTCACGTGATCGAAACAGACAGTCACGGGAAAACCTCCTTTCAGGACACCTCTTCGACCCGCACAATCCTGCCCGTCGCCGCGGACGCCTCGGCTGCCAGGCAGGCCTGCACGGCCGCCAGGGACTCCTCGGGGCGGATCACCGTCGGAGACCTCCCCTCGGAGACGCACGTCGCGAAGTAATCAAGTTCGGCCCGCAGGGCGCCGGCCCGCACGCCGTGCAATTCGGGCCAGTAGGTCGTGTCGGGCGAACGCCAGCCGTCCTTGTCCACCACGGAGAAGTTGGGGTGCGTCTCGTGAATGTGGATCGCCCCCTCCGTGCCGATGATCTCCATGCGCTCGTCGATCTGGAAGGCCGTCCTGTCGGGCAGGAACCAGACATTCTCGCAGACGCCCACGGCCCCCGAGTCGAACCGGTACATCGTCCAGCCGATGTCCGGGTGTTTCAGGCCGCGTACGTCCACGGTCTGGGCGTAGGCCGTCTCGACCCTGGCCCCCGTGTACCAGAGCATCAGGTCCGTGTCGTGCACCCCGTCCCCGATGATCGGCCCGATCTTGCCCAGGACCTGCTTGCCCACGGCGGCGGGGATGTTCCGCCTGGCGTAGATGGACACGATCCTGCCCACGCTCCCCGCCTCGATCTCCCGTTTGGCCGCGGCATAGCGGGGGTTGAAGCGGCAGATGTGCCCCACCATGAAACACCTGCCCGACCGGTGGGCCGCCGCCACGATGGCCCGGCAGTCGGCCACCGTCGAGGCCATGGGCTTCTCCAGGAACACGTGCTTGCCGGCCTGAAGGGCGGCCAGCGTCGGCGCCGCGTGCTGGTCCCACATCGTCGTGACGCTGACCGCCTCCACCTCCGGGTTGGAGAGGAGCTCGTGGTAGTCCGTGTAGACGTGCCTCACGCCAAACTCGTCCGCAAGCTGCCGGAGCCTGGATTCTGTCCGGGTGCAGAGCGCGTAGAGTTCGACGTTCGGAAGCCCGGCCAGCGCCTCGCAATGCTTCTCCCCGAACCACCCCAGGCCGATGACGGCATATTTGACCCTGTGCATCCCGCGCCTCCTTCGAGAGAGGTTTTTTCGCTTGACTTGAGACCTTTAAAATGCGGTATTTGAAAGCATTCTAGGAGATATTCGTGGAAACCGCAGACGTGGTCATCCTCGGGGGCGGGATCGTCGGCCTGACCGTCGCCTTCCATCTGACGCAGGCCGGGGCAGGCAAGGTCGTCCTGTGCGAGCGGGGCGCGCTCGGCTCCGGCACCAGCGCCCTGTCCGGCGCGATGTGCGGCCAGCAGGCGGAGATGACGGACACCATCAGCCGCCTCGCCGTGCGGGCGCTGGAGGTCTACGAGAGCTTCACGGACCGGGTGGGCGGGGACCCCGGCCTCTTCAACCACGGCATCCTGGGCCTCGCCTCTGACCTGAAAAACGTGGAGGCGCGCGCCGAGGCCGCCCGCCGGAACGGCTCGGACGCCCGCGCCCTGACCCTCGACCAGACCCTGACCTTTTTTCCCGAAGTCAACGCAGAGGGCTTCGGGGCGGCCATCCTCTACCCGCGCACCGGGTGCGTGGACGCCTACCGGACGATGCACGCCTATGCCGCCCAGGCCCGGCGCCTCGGCGCAGACCTCCGGGAGTTCACCCCCGTCACCCGGATCGAGACGCGCGGAAGGCGCGTGCACGCCGTCCACACCCCTCAGGGCGCGATCTCGCCGGGAAGGGTCGTCCTGGCCTGCGGTCCCTGGAGCCACAAGGTCGCCTGGTCCGCCGGACTGCACCTCCCCATCGAGACGACCCAGGTCGGCGTCTCCTTCTATCGCCAGCCCCCCGACTTCTTCGAGCGCCCGCCCGTCCTGAGCGCGGAGCTGGCGATCATCCCCTGGCACAACAAACACTTCCGCGTCCTGCGCGACACCCGCAGGCCCCTGGTGCGCGTGGAGCCGGACCCTGTCGATGCCGTCTGCCCGCAGTGGATGGTGGAGCACACCACCGAGGTGATCCAGCGCCGCCTGCCGAAGATGCGCCGGGGCCGGTTCCAGGGCGCGTATCAGACCTGTTACGACGACACCCCCGACCTCCGCCCCCTCCTCGGCTTCGTGCCCGAGATCGAAAACCTCTTCCTCGATTGCGGCTGGAGCGGCCGGGGCTTCAAGTTCTCCGTCGCCCTGGGCGAGTACAATGCCAGATGGATCCTCGAAGGCAAGACCGACCTCGACCTCGCCCCCTGGCTGGCCAGCCGGTTTCGCCTGATGGGCAGTTAATACGGTCGAATGTTGGACGGCTATTTTTTACTGTAATAGGAGCGGAGCCATCCCCGGATGTACTTAGCCCCATCCTCGGTGAGGTGACCCAGACTGTCACTGAACTGCGAGCACGTCGAGACCTTTGGCGCCGGCCCAGGCTTGATCATGCTTCCAGGGCTCGCCGCCTGTCTGATCCCGGCCACAATAAAGGGCTGGTTTAGAGCCGCTCGCACCCCCAGGCACTGCCCCGAGCCGGCCCCGACGACCGGTTGCATCACGATCTCCTGCACGGCAGGATACCGGGACCTGATGATTTCGGCGACCGTTGCGACGCCCCGCGCCCATTCCTCCGCCGATCTCGGGGCGCCGGAGACATTGAACACGACCCTGTCGACCTGCTCTCGCTCACAATGAGCGGCGCTTCGGTACGTTCCTTCCCAGCCCTTGTACTTCGGGTCTGCCCATAGCTCTACAGAGGCCCCAAATGTGAACCGTCCCTGCCATCCGGGAAGGAAGGGATCCACAGGGAGTTGGGACGCCTTCCCGGCCTCCTGATGGGTGGCGCGAGACATGAACCATTGCATCGACTGAGAGAAGCCGAGGACCTCAGTGCAGGCGAAACTCGCCTGTGCGGCAACTGCGCCGGGTTCCCTGTTTTTTTGCAACTCGCCCTGGGCCACAAGCTGTCGAGGGAACGCTGTGGCGAGGACCGCGAAGACAACAATCGCTACTCGTCTCATAGTTCATTCTTTTTCTGTAAAGCCGCCCAAGTGGTATACCGCGATCCGTTTCAAGGTTGCTGCGCCACCCAACGAAAAACCCGGACAAGCCGGGCTCGCGGACAACAGGCATGGAGATAAATCACAGTGATGGATGACCCTCGTAAATGCCCTCACGACTGACTGCGTAGTCCGACATCGAAGGAGTTTGGGGTCCAAGACTTGCCGTTAGCTCGTCAGCTAACTGATCCGCAACGGCTTCAAACTCCTCATCCGTCAACTCCTCTGAGGCCTCTCGCAGCAACGCCTCTACAGTTGGGACAAAGGCTTCTGCCAGCAGGCGGCGAACGGCCTCAACATTGCGGCGGGTCGCACGCTCGCGCAGTTGCGCTTCGACATCAGGGGGCAGTTCAAGGGTAATCTTCATTGTGTTGTTCCTTACTCTCGGACCAGTGTGCGCCTGCACGCTGCCTGCTGTAGTCCGGTCCTTTACAGACGATCTAAGTCCTCCGGCTCCACGTCAGGCGCCTTCCCTAACACCGCCAGAAGTTTCTCCCGACTTCCACGCTTGGCTCGCTCCTTAAGATAGCTGGCTGTCTCTATCGTGGCCACTTTTTCCATCACAGCCAGGGCAAGAAACTCTTCAAGGGATACGCCTTCTCTGGCTGCCAGCATTTTCGCCTGCTCATATATCGAGTTTGGAAGCTGAAAACTCACGGTACTCATCGGCTCTCTCCTATGTAAAAGTACCTTTAATCATTATGCTTGTCAATAAGGTTCTACCCTCTCGTTTACCTCACCCGCGCATACCGCAACACCCCCGGCTCCGGCCCCGTGCCGAACATGTCGATGGCCTCCGTCGCCTCCGACCCCTGGCGCGGGCCGGGGACGAAGAAATTATGCAACGGATGTTGAAGGTTCAGCCGGACAGGCTGGCCACCCACCCACGGGTGGACCTGCATCACGCACGTCCCCGTGTCCCCCGCCGTGAACAGCGCCCGCACCCTCCCGTCCGGCGCGACGTGGAACGCCCCGCCCCGGTAGAAGATGCCCGACGGCCGGGCCGCCCGTTCCGGGGTCGACTCATCCTTCACGTGCGTCGCCAGCGTGCGCTCCTCGATCACCTTTCCTCCCCTGATCACCCGGTACTCCACCGTGCTCGCGATGGGCGTGCCGGGGAAGAACCGATCCCGCATGAAGTCGTGCCAGATGTTCTTGGTCGCGTACAGGACGTGCGCCGCCCCATCCGGGTCGAGCCACATGTCCAGATTTCGGATGTGCCCTGCCGTCTCCTCCCGTGAGTCGACCTCCACGGACTCGTAAAAGTCCGCCCGGCGGATGTCCTCCGTCCACGTGTAAAACAGCCGCCGGAAATCGTAGTCCCACTTCCGCCCCGTCTTCTCCTCTTTGAACGCCCGCCACGCCTCGTTGGCCTCCACGATGTCCCCGATGGCCAGCAGGTGCGCCGCCCCGTTCCGGAGCCCCACCTGCGGGTAGCACGCCCGGATCGGAAACCGCACCTTCCCCTGTTTCACCCATCGGCCCGTCCGGTCCATCCAACTCCACGCATACCCCTCATGGCCGTCGATGTTCAGGAGCAACACCTCTTCATTCCCGAAGTCCACTCCGATGCCCCGATAGGAATGTTCCGTAAAAGCGTATTCCTTATCCCACACCGGCGCGACCTGAGACGGCGGCCTTTTCAAATCGCCCGCGTTGAAAATCAGCAGGTGCGGGGTGCACCGGCCCTTGCGCCCCGGCGCGTTCAGGTCCGCCAGCGGGTTGACCGACAGGACCAGCCGCCCGCCCGGCAGCCGGACCAGCGAGCACGGCTCCCGTTCATCATAGTGCGCCCCGCGCTGCGCGAGCTGCCACCCCCCCTCGTCCCGGCAGAACAACTGCCACCGCGTCTTGCACAGCCCGTCCAGCGCCGGGTCCGTCTCCGGCGCGCTCACGAACACCCGCCCCCCCTCCCGCACGATCACCGGCGACCCGTAGCACCACATCGGCCCCGCGCCGTTGTTCGCGTCCACATACCGGGTCACGACCTCTTCCACCTCGACCTTGACCTCCGACATAGCCTTTCCTTTCAGGACAGCGATCAGTCAAAAAGAAGGCGCGCCGCCAGAAACCCCCACCGCAGGTGTCCAGCAGAAGCAACCCACCTGCCGGGGGCACACATTATGTGCGACCCCTGAACGTCAAGGTTGCGGCGCGCCAAGCCTCGCCGGCGCTTGAGGCGCGTGCTTCTTTTGTCCAACTTTTCTTGCACGAGCAAGAAAAGTTGGAATACCTTATCCTTTGAGATGTCGATCAAACCACCCCATCGCCTCCGCCTGCACCTCCGCGTCGTAGCAGTGCGGCTTCTGCGGGAAGAAATGACGGAACTTCTCCGGACACCCGGCCCACCGGTACCCCGCCTCGATCTGCCGCGCCGCCTCCTGCTGCCCCTCCGGCGGGAACAGCGGGTCCTCGCTCGTGCTGACCACCATACTCGCGTTCGGCGCGGTGTTGAACGCCACCCGCTCCAGCACGAACTCAGGCCGCTCCTCCCGGCCCAACACCTCCGCCCGCAGATCGAGCGGCCCCGGGTCGTAGTGCAGCCCCTTTAGCAGACACCGGTGCGCGTCCTGACGCCATCCTTCAAACGTCCCCTCCGGATGCGCCCTGCGCCACTGCTCGGCATTGAGATCGAGAGGCCGGTGGTCCCGTATACCCCGGATCATCCCCTCCAGACTGCCGTAAGTTACAACGAGCGCCTCCCACAGCGGGGCCTCCTCCGCGCACACGTCATGCAACGCCGTGATCCCCAGCAAAACCCCGATGAGACGACCCCAGATCATACCTACGGCCCCGCCGGAACCCGCCCCTCCTTGAGCCTCAGCGCCTGCGGAAAGTCCTGTCCCACGCGCCTCAGCAGGGCCTCCGGGTCGTTCTCCATCGCGTAGACCCTCAGCCTCCAGGTCCGCCCGCCCGGCGGGGCGTCGGCGGGCAGCCAGCGGGGATTGTTGTGCATGCAGTCGTGCCACGCCTGGCACAGGGCCGTCGGCGCCTCGCAGACGATGGCCGTCAGGTGCTTTCCGTCCCGCGAGACCGTCCCGATGACCGGGTAGACATATCGGTCTGAGCTGAAATCCGCCCACGACCCCTCCCCCGCCCTGCGCAGCGGCTCCCACACGGGAATGTACATCTGCACCCAGGGCGGGTTGTTGTACTGGTGGTCCGCCGGGCGCACCGGAATATTCCTCCGTTCCGTCTGGTGGAGAAACGTGGCACCGTCGTCCGTGAAGATGAAGCACCGCCTGACAAACTCCGGGTACGGGTCCGGCTTGCTCGCGAACCCCGGGGCGCGCCGGAGCTGCCAGCAGAGGTTGGGGATCAGCAGATTGTCCGGCAGCCTGCCCCCTGCCTCCCGCACTGTATCCACCTCGGCCCGCGCCAGGAACTCCACCGCCCCCGGCTCCGGCGTCACCACCGTTACCACGATGACGTGCGGCGGATCGTGAAGGCGGTGCCGCAACTCCACCCTCCCCCCATCCAGCGCGCGAGCCCCCTCGAAGTCCATCGGGCTCTCGTAGCACCACGAGTCGCACGTGAAGTCCGGCACGTTCGGGAACGCGCTCGACAGATAGGTCAGCGTCTTCTCCCCGTGCGTGGCCTGCCAGACCCCCAGCGTCGGCAGGGTCTTGGGGTCGGGATTCTTGGCTTCCAGGATCATGTCACATCCTTCCTCACGTCAGAAAACACGCCGCCTGATGCCCCGGCTCGATCTGCTTCAGCACGGGCGTCTCCTCGCTGCATCGCGCCATCCGATGCGGGCATCGCGGGTGGAACGGGCAGCCCGAAGGCGGATTCATCGGGCTTGGCGCCTCCCCCTCCAGCAGGACCCGCCTCGACCGCGCCGCCGGGTCCATCTGCGGGGCCGACGCCAGCAGGACCTGCGTGTAGGGGTGGGCGGGCCGACGGTAGATCGCCTCCGTGGCGCCCACCTCCACCAGCCTGCCCAGGTACATCACCCCCACCGCGCCTGACAGATGTTCCACCACCCTCAGGTTGTGCGAGATGAACAGATAGGCCAGCCCGAACCGGTCCTGCAGCTCTTCGAGCAGGTTCAGGATCTGCGCCTGGATGGACAGGTCCAGCGACGACACCGGCTCGTCGCAGACGATGAACTTCGGCCTCAGCGCCAGGGCGCGGGCAATCCCCACCCGCTGCTGCTGTCCCCCGGAGAACTCGTGCGGAAAGGCGTGATAAAACCTCTGCCCCACGCCCACCAGGTCCAGCAGCCGCCGCACCTCTCTCTCCCGCTCCGCCTTCGTCCCGATCCCGTGAATCCTGAGCGCATCCTCGATGATCGCCCCCACGCTCATCATCGGGTTGAGCGACGAGAGCGGGTCCTGAAAAATGATCTGCATCTCCCGGCGCAGCGCCCGCATCTCCCGGCTCGACAGCGCCAGCACGTCCCGCCCTTCAAAGGCCACCTTCCCGGACGTGGGCTCGTGCAGCCGGAGCACCGCACGGGCCACCGTCGTCTTCCCGCTCCCGCTCTCCCCCACCATCCCGAACGTCTCGTTCCGGTCGATCTGGAACGACACCCCGTCCACGGCCTTCACGGTGGCCTTGCCCTGAAAGAAATACTTTTTGAGGTCCGTCACCTGCAACAGCGGATCGGCCATGCGTGTTGCTCCGATTCAGGCCCCCACTCTCCCCTATACCCCCTCCCTCCCCCACCTGTGGGGGGAGGGAGGGGGCATAAGAGCTTCTCGCCAAGGCCGGGGGAGGGTAGGGGGTTCACAACCTCGCCGGATCAATTTTCACGTAGTACACATTCATGTAGGCCGCCGGATAGCCCCCGGTCGTGTAGCCTTCCAGAGCGCCGTCCTTCCACTCTCCCCCGAACCGCGACGGCTCCAGCAGGAACAGCCGGTCGATCCCATCCGGCAACAACCGCACCGGACTTGGCTCGTCGAACACCCGCCCGTCCTCGCTCCGGCAGTAGAACACCCCGTTGTTCCACGCGCTCTGTTTGATCGGCGACCGGTCGCCCGGATCGGCCTTCGTCTCGTCCGCCCGCTCCAGGAACAGGTGGTATCGGCCATCCGGCGTCTGGCACAGCCGGACCCGGTGGTAGCCCGCCGCGGCCTCGATCTCCGACCGCTCGAACGGCCCGCCCGGAGGCCCGACCAGGTGGAAGAACCGGTGTCCCGGATCGGACGGGTCCCAGAACCCCGCCCCGTACTCCCTCGGGTTTCGCCGGTAGGCCACGTGGATGCGCCCCCGCAGGTCCACGAACATGCTGTGACACTCGCAGTGCCCGGGGCCGGCGTCGTCCAGCGCCTCCAGCCTCCACGCCCCGTTCAGCGCGTCCTCCGCGTGCAAGTGGTAGAGCACCCGGTAGCAGTACTTCCCCTCTAAGATCACCGCCTCGTGCTTGACGATGTCCACGGACCGCCCCCGCACGACCACGTAGGGGTAGCCCGTGTGTTGCGGGACCTCCGCCACGCTCCGCACCGTCCACTTCCCCGTCGCCGCGTCATAAAACCCGATCCGCTCCCTCGTCCTCTCCTCGCACCAGGAGACGCAGGCGTTCCCCTCCGGCCCGATCCCCGCGCCGTGGTACGGATGCCCGCCCAGGTTGCCGAGCCGCTCCAGCGCGAACCGGTCCGCCTGCCCCGTCCCCGCCGCTGTCCACGCCTCCGGCCCCAGACCGCCGACCATTCTCAGGACCCCGTCCGGCGACATCAGCAGGCATACCGTCTGCTGCGACGCCCCCCGGAACGTCTCCGCCCACGGCCCATCCCCTGCCTTCCGGTAGACCCAGAAGACCCCGTCCTGCTTCATCCAGGGAACGGCCCCCGGACCCTCCTCGATCCTTCCGGCCTCCAGCGCGACGGCATAGAGCGCGTCTCCGTGCCGGACGAGGGGGCCGTGCATGAACCCCCAGCAGCTCCGCACGCCGGGCTTCAGGTCGCCGGTGATGCGTTCTATCTCCACGCCCGATTGGGGGTTCATCTCACGCCTCCTTCGCGATCTCCTTCAGCCGGTCCGCGTGGTCCACCACCTTGCGGAACGCCCCGGCCACCTGCTCCACCCATTCGGGGTTCGGGTCCACCGGCGTGCTCAGCCAGAAGCAGGTGTCGTGGATGCGCTCGCTCACCGGCAGGGACCCCCGCGCCATTTTGCGCCGGGCGTCCGGGTGGTCCGCCCAGGGACCGCCCAGATCCTCCATCGGGAAGTCGTTGAACAGCGGCTCCAGGTGCATCACCCCGTAGCCGAACGGCGTGATGCCCGGCTGCGTGCCCACCCCCTCCGCCACCAGCGCCTTCAGCACTGCCGACACCGGCGCGCCCACCTCCTCCGGGCTGATGGTCCCGGTGTAGAGCAGCAGCCCCCCCCGCGTGGCCTTCGGGTAGACCTTCTGCGGACGGATGCCCCGCACCCCCTCCAGCAGCCGGTTCAGTTTTCCAAACCACGCCTGCCGCTTCTCGTTCAGCCCCGGCAGCCGCTCCATCTGCGCCCGCGCCATCGCGATACCCATCGGGTTCGCCCGGTACTTGATGCCCAGGCCCATGCCGCGCAGGGCCTTGAACTTCTCCGTGGCCCACAGCTTCTCGCATCGCCCGTAGTGCCCCAGCGCCAGCATCCGGTCGTAGAGGTCGTCGTCGTTCGTCACCGCCACCCCCGCCTCGATCCCCGTCACCGCCTTGCTCTGCTGGAGGCTGAAGCACCCGATGTGCCCCAGCGACCCCACCGACTTGCCGTCCCACAGCCCCCCGTGCGCGTGCGACGCGTCCTCGATCAGCCTGATCCGCGTCCCCCTCACGATGTCCAGGAAGGCATCCATGTTCGCCGGGTTCCCGTACACGTGCGTGACGATGATCGCGCACGTCCGGTCCGTGACCCGCCGCCTCACGTCCTCCGGGTCCGCGCAGAACGTCTCCGGGTCTGCCTCGCAGAACACCGGCGTCGCCCCGCAGTGCAGGATCGGCGTGATGCTCGCGTGCCAGGTGACCGACGGGACGATCACCTCCCTGCCCGCGCGCGCCCCCGCCGCAAAGGCAGCCGAATGGAGCGTGGCCGTCCCGTTGCACATGGACAGCGCGTGCTTCGTCCCCACGAAACCCCGGAACTCCGCCTCGAACCTGTCTAACTGCGAATACGACTTGCCCAGGTCGTCTAACACCTCGTTGACGAAACGCTTTTCGAGCGGAGTCACCGTCTGCCACCGGTCCCCGATGGGAGTCGTCACGGTTTTAGGCCCGCCGTCGAGGGCCAGGCTGGATTTCGGCATGTCAGGAAACCTCCTTTTTTTATGAAGTTTTTACAGCCGCCCCGCCCACGCCTTCACGCATCCCACGAGTTCTGATCGGTCCAGCCTCGGCTCCACGCTGAGATCCCCGCCGAGCAACTCGTACATCCGGCGCGCCCGCGCACAGGCTGAATCCACCGCCTCGGGCGAAAGCGCCTCCCCTGCGGCGTCCAGCGGGTTGGCGATCAGGACGGATGCCGGCGCGAGCGCCCCCACCAGGTCCGGCAGGTCATAGCGCAGCAGGACCCCCGGCACAAACCCGCTCATCGGGTGGGCGCACCGGTCCGCCTCGACGATGGAGCGATAGGTGGCCAGCGCCTCGTAGGCCGCGACCCCCTTCACGCGCCGGTCGAGCGCGGCGGCGTGAAGCGCCACGAGCGCCCCTCCCCCCCGGCCCACGACCCCCACGCGGCCAGGGTCCACGTCCGCGCGCCCCCCCAGCACATCCAGCGCCCGGACCGCGTCCGCGACGCGCTGCGTCAGCGCCCACTCGCCCAACAGGTAGCAGACATAGGCGAGCATCGACTCGTCCCCCAGCAGCCCCAGGTCGTCGGCCTCGATCGGGGAGCGCCGCCTCCAGGCCGTCTCCCCCCGGCCCCGCAGGTCCACGGCCATCACCAGACAGCCTGCCCTGGCCAGGGCCGGGGCCAGCCCTTCCGGCCCGGCCTCCACCCCCTTCTCCCGGTCGTGCAGGAGCAGCAGCGCCGGGTGCGGCCCCCTGCCGGGCGGGACGAAGACCAGGCCGGGGATCGGCAGGTCCGGCTCCGTCTCAAACACGACCTGCTCGACCGTGAGACCGTCCAGAGGGGTCTTTTCAAGCGTCTTTGCGGCAGCGTGCGCCGGCCCGCCCGTATAGTTCAGGACCTCCTGCGCCGCGGCGCGCACGCACGCCCGGTGGGACTCGGCGTCCGCCCGATCCTCCATCCGGAGGGCCAACGCGGTAAGGCGACGGACCCGCGCCCGGTTGAGCGAAAGGACCGTCTCCCCGCCCAGAGATGTGATGACCTGGCCCGTCTTCGTGCACCAGAGGCGCTCGGGCGGCTCCGGCTCGAACGGCGACTCCGCCGCGTCCACCCCCTCGTTCCCCAGCCAGCGGTTGAACCAGGCGTACATCGCCTCGCGCATCGGCCTGCTGTAGTCGTGGTGCGCCGGGACCTCCGCGAGGTCCGCCCGCTCGGAAACGCCGAGCGCCGAATAGCAGTCCTTCAGGTCCAGATACACCTCGCGCGCCCCGGTCAGCGGGAAGAAGTCGTATGTCGCGGCCACGACCCGCACCGCAGTCGGCGCGGCGCACATCAGGAGGTCCGCCATGTCCATGTCGTCCCGGTAACTCGCCACCGGGTCCTGGCACGGCTCGCCGATCCGGCTGTCCGTCAGCAGACGCTCGTACGTGCTCGTCGAGCAGACCGGGACCGCCGCCCTGATCCGCTCGTCGTAGGCCGTTATGAACATCGTATAGGTCCCGCCCCCGGACGCCCCGGTGCAGCCGATCCGGCCCCCATCCACCTCCGGCCGGGACTCCAGATAGTCGAGCATGCGCACCCCGTCCCAGACCATGTAGTTGATCACCGTCTGCCCGATCAGAAAACAGGGGTTGCAGACCGCGCTATGCTGGGACGTGCTGGCGGGCATCGGGTTCGAGCCTGCCCTCTCGTCCCAGAACTGACTCCGCTCCCCCTGCCCGACCGGGTCGTAGATCAGCGCCACGTAGCCCTTGCGCGCCAGGCCGACCCCCCGCGCCTGCACGACGTCCTGCGCCTTGGAGTGCGCCCAGTGACCCACCGGGTTGAGGACCGCCGGCGCCGGAGATCGGACCTCCTTCGGACGGTAGAGATTGGCCGTGACGAAGAACCCCGGCTGGCTCTCGATCAGCAGCCTCTCCACGACGTAGCCGTCCCGCTCCAGGGTCCCGACGAGACGCGGGTTGAGCGGCGTGCGCTCCGGCATCGGCCCGAGCGCGGCCCGGAAGCGCGCCCGGACCTCCTGACAGTGCCCCTTCCAGTCCGCCGCCCCGGAGAACGCCCGCAGCTTCTGCCGCCTGCGCCAGGCGTGTTCCCGGCACCGCCGCAGGAGGTGCTGCCAGTAGGCCTCGTCCGCGCGCGGGTAGGACTTCAGCACGTGGGTCATAGTCTCATCGCCTCGTCGCCAGCAACGCCGCCAGGTTGCCCCCTAAAATGGCCCGCTTGTCCGCCTCCGAAATCGGCGCCAGCAGCACCCGCCCGATCTGGTGCGTGAAGCACATCCAGGGGATGTCCGAGCCATAGTGCAGCTTGTGCGCCCCCACCTTCTGCACGACCTCGGCGAAGGCCCCGAGCCTCCCCACCGAACTCGCCAGGTCCAGGTGGACGTTCGGCTCCTCCGCCGCCACGCGCAGCAGGGCGTCCCCCTGGGGCCCGCCCCCACCCGCGCCCGCGTGCGCCACGATGAAGTGCGCGCCCGGATAGGCGCGCGCCACCCGGCGCAGCGTGTCCGGCGTCCCCACCCCGTGGCTGATCAGCGGCAGCCGGTGCGCGTCCGCAAACGCGAACGCCGGGTGATACGCCGGCCCGTCGAACGGGTAGTTGTGGAGCTGCGTGTGGAACTTGATCCCCCGCGCCCCCGCGCCGAAGCACCGCTCCAGCTCCCCCGGCGCCGCCTCGGCGTGGTTGGGGTCGGGGACCACATAGGCCAGCAGCCGGTCCGGGAACGCCCTTGCCGCGGCCAGCGACAGGTCGTTCCCCCCCCGCATGTCGATCGTGACCGCCAGCGTGGAGAACACGCACGCCTGGTCGATGCCGACCCGGTCCATCGTGCGCACCAGGTCCGCCGCCGCG
>CAYRZX010000074.1:0-22684 GCA_964428665.1 uncultured Gemmatimonas sp. | reverse complement strand
AACAGGGCGAACAGGCTGCGGCGTGTCATCTGTGAGCCTCCTTTGAATTTCAACTTTCTCACCCACCTCGACAGCTCCCCATCCCCCTGCGCACAAATAAAAAACCGCACCACTCCATGCCCATCTTGAGTAGTGCGGCTGTCGTGTGCGGATCGGCCTACTCGTCCCGGAACCTTCCCCCCTAACCTCCCAGGTCCGGCCTGACGAGGACCGTGCCTTTATGCTCTTAGCTTATGGTCATATAATAATAATTACTTATCAGGTTGTCAAGTCTTTTATCATGAAGAGGGGAGAGAGGGGAATGGACCTGCCGGGAGGGTCTAAACGCGGCCGCCGACCTTGCCGAGCCCGCATCTTCGTGCGGGCCGGGCCTCCTCAACGGAAACCGGCCCACCGGTGGAGGGGAAGGCGACACTGCTGGTGTAGCCGCCGAGGGTGGGAGATTCACAGAAAGAAAGGACGTGTTTACTGTTCTATTTTGCTCAACCTACTTAATTCATCCGCCGCAGGGCTTCCTCACTGCTCAATACCTCAAAGGGCAGTGCTGGCAACTCAGAGAGGAAGTGACGGTTCTCGGATACAAGGTAACGGACGTTGACTGTTTCAAGGTGAGTGATGATCACCGCATCGCCTTTCTTCGCCCCCTGCTGTTCCCACCGCCTTATGCGCTCAACCGGGGCCGGCGCGTAATCCCACGTGACGGTTTGGGCCCGGATAAGCGCACGAGAGACTCCCCGCATCTCACTGGCAGTCAGATTGCGCTGCAACTCAACGAGGATCTGCAACGGCACGTAGACCTTCAGTTCGTGAAGTCTGTCGAAGAGGAGCATCTCGCACGCGGGATAATGGGCATCCTTGCGAAGGGCGAAGACGAACACATTTGTGTCCAGAACCAGCGTCTCGTCACGAATAGAGTTCATGCGCGATCTGTTCCCGCATGGTACGCAACTCTTGCAGAACGGCGTCGGATGACTGACTCAGCTTTCCCTCACGGGCAAGGCGGGTGCGGTATTGCTCTGAGACTTGCTCAAAAAGCCCTCGCACGGTCGCGTGCGCATCCAGCCCTTCGGCGACCAAAACGCTCAAAAGGTCCTCTATTTTCTGTTGTTCGTTGACCGCTGCTTGCGCCACTCGCTCGAAGATATCCTCTGGCAACGATAACGTCACCTGCACAGTTTTATCAACGCTGCTCATCAGGTTGTCCTTTCGCTTTACCCCACGACAATCGTCTCCTCCCGGTCAGGCCCCACCGAAATCAACGAAATGGGCGTCCTGGTCAGGTCGCTGATCCGGTCCAGGTACCGCCTGGCGTTGTCGGGGAGGTCCTGGAACCGCCGGATGTGCGTCGTCGGGGCCTTCCAGCCTTCGAGCGTTTCATAGATCGGCTCGCACTGCTCCAGGATGCGCACATCGCTCGGAAAGTGCTGGAGGACCCTGCCCCGATACCGGTAGGCCGTGCAGATCTGAATCTGGTCCAGCGTGTCGAGCACATCCAGCCGCGTGACGGCCAGGCTGCCCAGCCCGTTCACCCGCGCCGAGAACCGGACCACGAGCGCGTCGAACCACCCGCACCGGCGGGAGCGCCCCGTCGTGGCCCCGAACTCCTGGGCGATCTGCCGGATGCGCTCTCCAAGATCATCGGTCAGCTCCGTGGGGAAGGGGCCGGTGCCCACCCGCGTCGTGTAGGCCTTGGCCACCCCGATCACCTCGTCGATCTTCGTGGGCCCCACGCCCGTGCCCGTGCACGCCCCGCCCGCCGTCGTGTTGGAGGAGGTCACGTAGGGATAGGTCCCGTGGTCCACGTCTAACAGAGTGCCCTGCGCCCCCTCGAACAGCACCGACCTCCCGGCGTCGATGGCGTCGTTGAGGTACACGGAGGCGTCTTTGACATACGGGTCGATCTGATGGTCAAAGGCCATGTACTCCTCGATGATCTTCTCTTCATCCATCTTGTCATAATCGTAGAGCTTCGTCAGGAGCTCGTTCTTCTCCCGGATGTTGGACCGGAGCTTCTCCCGGAACGTCTCCCGGTCCAGCAGGTCCACGATCCGGATGCCCGTCGTCCGGTTGATCTTGTCCCGGTAGCACGGCCCGATCCCCCGCCCCGTCGTGCCGATGCGCCCCCCCCTTTCGGAATCCTCCGCCCGCACGGCCTCCTCCACCCGGTCCAGAAGCTTGTGGTAAGGCATGACCAGATGGGCGTTCTGGCTGATGAACAGCCGGCCCTCGAAGGAGATGCCACGAGCCTTCAGTTCCGCCATCTCCGAGAGGAGGGCCGCAGGGTCGATCACGGTCCCGTTGCCGATGACGCAGACCTTGCCGGGGTGCACGATGCCCGCCGGCACGAGGTGGAACACGAACTTCTCCCCGTTCACGACCACGGTGTGACCCGCGTTGGCCCCCCCGCCGAACCGGACGACGATATCCGCCTCCTTGGCCAGATAGTCCACGACCTTGGCCTTGGCCTCATCTCCCCACTGTGCCCCGATGACGATGCGCACCGACATAAAGACTCACCCCTTTCAAGGTCAAACGGCTCTAAACACAAAATTCGGCAGGGCGCTCAGCCGCTCGCCCTGCCGTTGCCTAATCTAAATCATTTCCCCATCCAAATGCAAGTCAATTCTTTTATCCTGTCCATCCTGTCTATCCCTGTTTCTTCTCCGTCAGCACCCGCTCCGCCGCCTCTGCGCCCGCCCCCGGCCTCAATGCCCAGCCCATCTCCCTCAGCGTCATCTCCAGCGCGCAGACCGTGCCCACCACGTCCAGGTCGTCCATATACCCCAGGTTGGACAGGCGGATGAGCCCCCCGGCCAGGCGGTCCAGCCCCTCCCCCACCACGATGCCATGCCGGGACTTCATCCTCCCGGCCAGGTCCCTGGCGTCCAGCCCCTCGGGCAGGAGCGCGGCCGTCAGGGCATTGGAGGGCCGCTCCGGGAACACCCTCAGCCCCACGGCCTCCACCCCTGCCCGAAACGCCGAGGCGTGCCGCGCGTGCCGTTGCCAGACGTTCTCCACCCCCTCCTCGTGGATCATGGCCAGGGCCTCCCGCAGCCCCATCAGCAACGTGGTGGCCGGCGTGGCCGGCGTGCTCCCCCCCTTCTCCAGGGCCGCCTTCGTCATCCGGAAACCCCAGTAGTGCTTCGGGAGGTCCGACCGCTCCACCGCCTCCCACCCCCTCCGGCCCAGCGTCACGAAGCCGACGCCCGGCGGCGTCATCAGCCCCTTCTGCGACGCCGTGATCGCGCAGTCCACCCCCCACGCCTCCGCCGGAAGGGGGTGCGCCCCCAGGCTCGACACCGCGTCCACGACCAGCAGCGCCTCCGACCCCCGCATCGCCTGCCCGATCCCCTCGATGTCGTGCAGCCCCCCTGTGGACGTCTCGCTCTGCGTGGCGAACACGGCCCGGATCGAGGGATCGGCCTTCAATCTTTCGGCCACCTGCCCCGGCGGCGCCGACGCCCCCCACGGCAGGTCCAGCCCCGCCACCTCCACCCCGAATGCCGCGCACACCTCCCCCCACCGCTCCCCGAACTTCCCGGCCCGGATCACCAGCGCCCGGTCCCCCCGGCGCATCAGGTTGACCACCGCGGCCTCCATCACCCCCGTGCCCGATGCGGCGAAGGGCAGGATGTCCCCCTCCGTCGGAAAGACGCGCCGGAGGCCCTCGCTCACCTCCTTCACCAGCGCGGCGATCTCCGCCCCCCGGTGGTACACGATGGGCCGCGACATGGCCTGTTGCACGCGCTCCGGGATGGGCGTGGGGCCGGGGGTGAGCAGGCGGGACTTGATCATAACAGGGTCTCCTTATGCGATTCTGTCTGACAGGGCCTCCATCACCGCATCATGAAAAGCGGGCCGCACCTCCCGGATCTTCTGATTCTCCCTGGTGGGATGAACGCGGTTCGTCAGGAGCACGGCCCCAATGCCCCGCTCCGGGTCGATCCAGAGGGACGTGCCCGTGAACCCCGTGTGGCCGTAGGACCGGAGGGAGAACCGGCCCCCGGCGGAGGACCCCGTCTCGGAGCGCGTGTCCCAGCCCAGCGCCCGGCTGCTCCCGCGCACCACCTCCGCCCGCCGCGTGAACAGGCCCACCGTCCCCCCCGCGATCAACCGCCGCCCTTCGTGTACGCCCAGGTTCAGCATCATCCGCCCGAAGACCCCCAGGTCGCGGGCCGTGCCGAACAGCCCCGCGTGCGGGGCCACGCCCCCCATCGCCGCCGTGTTCTCGTCGTGAACCTCCCCGTGGATCAGCCCCTTCCGCCAGGTCGCCCGGACCTCCGTGGGCGGAATGCGGCTCAGCAGGGACGCCGGAGGCCGGTACATCGTGTCCCGCAGGCCGAGCGGGTCCAGGACCTCCCGCCGGGCCATCACGTCGATCTCTAAGTTCCAGAGGCGCTCCAGAATCTCCCCCATCAGGAGGATCCCCAGGTCGCTGTACACCGCCTGCGTCCCCGGCGTCGCCTCCGGCTCGATCCGGCAGATCGCCCGGAGCACATCCCCCTTCGACCGGCACGTCTCATAGAACGGCCGCCACGCCCGCAGGCCGCTGCTGTGCGTCAGCAGGTGGCGCACGGTCACCCGCTCCCGTCCTCCCCCGGCGAACTCCGGGATGTGCCCCGTCACCGGCGCGTCCAGGTCCAGCAGCCCCCGGTCGCAGGCGATCATGGCCAGCGTCGTCGCGACCACCACCTTCGTCAGCGAGGCCAGGTCGTACATGGCATCCGTTCGGACGGGGGGGACATCCGTTGCGTAGGTCTGCCGCCCCAGCGCCCGCTCGACCAGGGCCTCCTCGCGGTCGGTCACGAGATAGACCGCGCCGGGGAACGCCCCATCTGCGATGGCCTTTAGCAGAACGGCATCGACTTTATCCCAACCCGTGTCAACGCGATTTTTTCGGCTACCCATATCTCAACGCATCTACTTGGATGCTTATTTCACATCTGCGCCTGTTCCTGGACCTTCTCTCTCAACCAGGAGTTGATCAGCCTCCCGGAGGTTGTCCGCTTTGATCGAGCGATTCTGGTCACTTCGTCGGCGAGTTCAGGATCGATGGCGACCAGATGGACGTCTCTTTTCAGGTCAACCTCAAAGTGAGCTTCAGGCATTTTATCCAGGTAGTCCCCCAGGTCGTGGGTGTCGAAGAACGCCACAAGCTCATCCAAGGACCGAAAACGAGGTGGCTTCTTGGATCTACTTTTTGCCATACAATCTCCTCTCTTTTCTCGCCATGTCTCTGGCGCTCAGGACTAACGCCTCTTTGGTCTCCTTGTAGATAAAAAGCACAGACAAGTATCGCCCTGCGTCAGTCTGTCCTAGGGCCAGATATACATCTTCGCCTACTCTCTCCCCTTTTTCCATAAAACGAAACTCCGGTCTGTTGTTGAACACCTCTTCGACCTCATCGGTTTGGACATGATGTTTGATGGCGAGTTTGTCCACAACATCTCTCAACCATGTGACACCTTCGATCTTCATTTAGGTGATCCCGACGGAAGGCATTTGCGATACCGGGCGATGGCCATGGTCAGGCGCATGCGCACATGAGCACCCGAACCCTTTTTCACCAGACGCCCAGCCTCTTTTAGCACGGACGGCGGGGGCAGAACGCGGAGCTGCCAGTCTGGCCTCGCCGACCCCGCAGGGATTTCGTTGTCAGCGCGCACCTCGTCCGGGGTATCCCAGTACCAGGCGCAGTCGAACGTGCGCCTGCCCTCGCGGATGAACCGGCCCTCGTCCAGGAGACGGACCAGGGCCTTGTCCGCAGCGTCAGGCTGCGCGCTCCGAGAGGCGCCGTCCGGGTGGCGCGTCCCGTCGGCGAGGCCAACAAAATGGACCCGACCGCCAGCCACGACCTCAACAGGCCAGTCACAGGGCACGTCCCGCCAGTCGACGAAGAGCCCGCCGGGCGTCAGGACGCGCCAGATATCCTTCAGGGCATCGACCATGCCCTCGATGGGAACTCATCAGAGCGACCAGCTTGCGACGGCCACGTCGAACGCGCCGGAGGGAAAGGGCATGGCCTCAGCCCGGGCCTGCGCGAAAAACGGGCGAGGCGTGCGGGCTTCCGGACGCGCGCAGCGTGCCAGGCTCAGACGCTCAGCGTTGGGGTCGATTCCGACGATGCGTGTGGCGACGGCGGCAGCGCGATGGGTGAGGCGCCCATCGCCGCACCCGATGTCCAGCGCGCGGACGCCGGTGAGGTCCACGACCTCATTTAGGTTCCGGGCCACAGCCCCTTCGGGATCGCGTCGGGCGGGCATAGGGATGTCCTCCGGATATGAAGTGGTCTGTCCCCCCGTCGTCTCAACTCTCAAACTTCCAGCCCGGCTCAATGCCTACGTAATGCTCCACCAGGGGCCGCACATCCGCCGGCGCGGAGGCGATGAACTTCCGGGCCGACTCCGGCAGCGGCCAGGGGACCGGGAAGGGCGTCTGGCCGGGCCGGAAGGCCAGGCCGATGGACAGCCGCACCTCATCCCCGCGGTGCGGGAACACCCCGTGGTACGTCCGCTCAGCGAACACGATCAGATCCCCCGGCTCCGTCAGGAGCGGCAGCATCCCCGGCACATCCATGCCCGTGTGGCCCTTCGGCTCCGCCCCGATCCGGTAGAACGACTTGCGCCCCTCCGTGAGCGCAAACCCCTCCGGCCCCGGCCAGTCCATCGCATTCGAATCCGGTATAATGGCCAGCCCCGCCCGGCTCGGGTGCGTGCCGTTGAGATACAACCACATCGAACTGAAGCCCTCAATCGTGTTCAGGAACGCGCTCGCGCTTGCGGCCTTCGCCTCCGGGAAGGTCCAGTCCGTGTGCCACGTCCACGCCCCCGCCCCGACGTCCTTGGCAATCGCCGCCGACCGGTGAAACGTCAGCGCCTCCCCGTGCAGGGCGCGGGCCACAGCCATGAACTTCCTGTGCCTCAGCAGCCGGGCGGCCGGTTCAGACAGCTCCATGAAGTTGAGACAGTAGCGGCTCTCCCCCGGCTTCAGCCCGTCCCGGATGACGACCTCCCGCACGGACGCCTTGAGCTCCTCGACGAACTCTGGCGAGATCACCTGTTTCACCACCGCGAACCCGTGCGCCCGGTTGCACGCCACGATGGCGTCCAGCTCCTCCGGCGCGAACTCGTAGCGATAAGGTAAATGCGTTTGATACCGTTGATCTGTGGACACGATTTTCTCCTGAATTACTTTGCCTTCCCTATACCTTCCAGAGAGCGGAAATCCATCTGCCGGGCAAGCCAGGTGCGATAGACGCTGGCCCACTCCCCGAAATCCAAGACCCAATTTTCGTCCTCCGGTTCTTCGCCACTGACATAAGCCGCATAGAAGGTTTCGGAGCGAATGCCGTATTTGCGCTCAAAGTTCAGGAGTTCTTCTTCGAGCGCATGAATGTCGGACAAAATCTCACGTGGGGTCATAACGTGCCTCCATAATCACAGGTGCCGATGAAGCTCTTTGGGGGTCGTTTTCGTATAATAGGGCGCTCTTTCTGAAAAGTCCGTGTTTTCTCTCCAAGTACAGTGCTGGACCAACATCTTTATAAAAATACTCGTACAACAACTTACACTGTGGGCCAAAGAATTTGAAGTAGTAACTCGAAGAATGTTTGTTCTTGTGGATAGTTCTTTCGGACAGTCCAGCTTCTTTAAGCTGTTCCAACATCCCTTCTACAAACTTTAGCGATCCGCTCACATAATGTGCAACAGGTCTGCCGGCCCTATCAAAAAATACAGAACCATCACCATCCCAACAACCACGAATGAAGTGTCGCACATACTCTCTTCGAATTTCAGGAAATCGCATGGTAAGACTTTTGTTGGGGATCAGGCCTAAATTTAGGAGATCATCGTAGACTTTGCTGACGTTAATCTGAACGTAATAAACTTCTCCATCTGATGACCATGTTGAAAAAAACTTGTCGTTCAATCTTTGGGCTTCATGAGTGATTATAACCGTTTCGCTATCACCGTTTTGATGCTCAAAAGATACTTTATGTTCTTTCAGGGCTATCTGCCTTGCATCGGATAAACTTCGGGTCGGAACATGATGGTGTTTTATCATCTTATACACATATTGACGAGTGCAGTTACACTCTTTGGCTATTTCGCTGAGAGATTTCTTCTTCAGGACATACTCTTCCATGAGATAGTCTTTGGTCAAAGTTCGGGCCGCTATCCAACGCTGTCTATCCGCCTCCTTGTGTCTGGCCTCAATATCTCTCTGGTAACAATGAACACAAAGACCCCTCGCGAGGTGCTTGGTCTCTGTTGTTCCACAATCTTGACATCGCTCAAACTTTTTGGACCACATACCTTAAATCCCTGTGGTAGGAATATGAAGCTTTCAGAACATCAAGTTATGGATTCTATGGCATATACGTTAAATTATCAATCTGGAAACCAGAAACATATCGGTAAGGATCAAAGACTCGATTCCAAGTTCCTACAATAGCTTGAGACAATATCAAGAATAACATCAGTAACGATCCATGTGAGATTTCAGTTATTGTCCACCGCAAATCAGGTTGGGTCTTTCGCTGTTGATCAGTAATAAATGATAGAGGTAAATTATCGAATAGAATGAATCCTTTGCCTAAAACAAATATGGCATCGAGCGCTGGACTTGCAACTTTCACCCGTTGGCTCCCAGATGGCTCTAAGACAGGATATTGAATACTTTCGCTTTTATAGGCCCGTGTTATCCACGCGTGAACTGTTTTCATCTTCGCTGGACCTTGATATGCAACAACAAAGTTGAGGATAGCTGGAGGTTCCCATCCTCTACTCCATCCCCCTCCTAAGAAGGACTGATTGAGTCTTTTAACGGTTTGGGCGGTATTAACGGCCTTTTTGATTTCAGATTCAGTAAGCTTAGACTTTACTTCAATTGTAGCAACTACAGACTCAGCAAGAAATCCACTTATCCCTCCTCCAAAATCAAGTTTTGGATACTCGCGTTTATAAATCACGACGTCAATTTGATTTCGTTTTTGGCCTGAAGTAGAATTACAGTCGATGATCTCACCTGTTCCGATTTCAAGTTTTTCACTCAGATGCTTTTTCAAAAAGGTTTTGATGAAAGCTTCTCTTGGTGTTCCCTTATGCAAAGTATGACCACTATTTGCAGAAACCTGTGAAGTAGCCAGTAGTTGATTCTCTACAGCGTCAAAATGGTTTTTTAGAAGCAAAGAATCCTTCTTCTTATGAGGATACACTGCCTCTGATTGAATGTCGATCTCAAATTCAACAGGCCGGGTCTGCTCCCAGTAGTCATCCAGATCGTGGGTATCCCAGAATTCACCGATCTCCTTGTAGGATTTTGCTTTTGAAATAGAGTTTCTACGCTTTCTCATATCTCCTCCGTTCTGCTCGACTCATGTCCCGTGCAGACAGGATCAACGCTCGTCTATCTCTCTTGTGGACAAAGAAAATCGTCAAATATCGCCCGGCGTCTGTTTGCCCAAGCGCAGCATAAACGTTTTCACCAAAGCGGTGCCCCTTTTCAACAAAGTAGATGAAGGGAGAATGGCCAAAGACTTCTCCTACTTCCTGTTGCTGAACATTGTGTTTCTGCGCCAGTTTTTCAACGATATTTTTAAGCCATAAGAAGCCTGTAATCTTTAACAAGGCTTTCTCCTCTGGCTATGCCGCGCTAAAAGGAGGTCCCTTCTTGGGCCCATCACCCCCAAACTTTCATCCCGGCATCTCCACCGGCGCCAGCCTTAACGCATTCCTCCAGTAGATTTTCTCCGCCACCTCCTGCGGCAGGTCGAGCGTGGGGAGGAACTCCTGCAGGGCCTGCCCCCGGTCGTCCCGCCCGAACAGCAGCCGGTCCGCGAACCGGGTGACGAACTCCCTGGCGTGCCCCGGGTCCCGCCTGAGCGCGTTCAGCCCAGACCCGGCGGACAGGTCCGCGCACAGGTTGGGGTACTGTTCTAAAAGCCCGTGCAGACGCCCCCCGCGCGTGACCGGCCCCGGAGGATACGCCTCGGGAGCGGTCTCCGCGTCCCCGCTGATGTAGCGCCAGAAGCCGGGGGAGTGGCCGATGAAGACCGTCTCCGGGCAGGCCCGCAGCGCGCGCTCCAGGTTGTCCAGGTCCCCGCCGTACCAGAAGTTCTGGTACACCGGCCTCCCCTCCGCGTCGGGCAGGTAGGGGACGTCCATGTGCAGGACCACCGGCGCGCCCAGCCTCCCGGCGGCCCGGAACAGCTCCAGGCTCCGGGGATCGTCCAGGGTCAGGCGGTAGCTCCACTCCCCGCAGACCCGCACGCCGTGCATGTGCCACGCAGTCTCAAAGAGCCGGGCCGCGTCCCCCTCGTAGGGGCACGGGCAGTAGCCCGCGACGAACCGCCCCGGATAGCGCTCGCGCGCCTGAAGGATGTGATCGAGCGTGGCCCCGGCGTGGGTGCCGTCCGGGCGGAAATTGAGCGGGCCGAAGGTGCGGGCAGAGCCGGGGGCGTGCTGGCCGGGAGGCAGGTACCACGTGAGCAGCCAGGCCAGGCCGATGCCGGAGGCGTCCATCTCCGCGAGGACACCGGAGGCGTCGCGCCCCTGATAGTGGACGTGGTTGTGCGCGTCGATGATCACGTCGCAGACTCCTCGGCTATGGAGTGCCAGGTTCCACAAACTCCAGATGTCCCTCTCTGATCCTCCGGTAGTAGCAGCTCAGCCGGGTCCTCCCGTCGGGTCCCTTCGTGTGGCACGACCCGTGCCCTCTGGGCCTGACGAGGTAGAGCAGGGAGTTCTGCTCGCAGTTCACGCGGACATCCACGACCTCCAGCACATCCCCCGACGTGGCCCCCTTGACCCAGAGCTCGTTCCTGGAGGTGCTCCAGAAGGCCGCCACCCCGTGTCTCAGGGTGTGGTCGAGCGCGGCCCGGTTGGCGTAACCGATCAGGAGGACCTCCCTGCTCCCGGCGTCCTGCACGGCCACGGGGATCACCGCCTCGCCCGAAGAGGCCACCTTTTTCAGCTTGTCGAAATCCAGCAAAAGGTCGCGCCCCTCCTCCAGCCTCGTCTTTTCCGTGTCGCCTTTCACGACCTCTCCCTTTCTCTATTCGACCATTCGCGCCCCGTCGTCCGTCCCGCAGGCTTGGATCGAAAACCGGCCCCGATACTCCGGGAAGCGCCCCGCATAGCTTCGGCGAACCTCCGCCTCCACCTCCCCCCGGCGCATCGGGTCGATCAGCGCCACGCACGCCCCCCGGAACCCGGCCCCGCTGAACCGCGTCCCGTAGACGCCTTCCAGGTCCCGCAGGATCTCGTAGAGCGCGATCAGGGGCGGGCTGCCGCACTCATAATTGTCTATGGAACTCCGGCCGGAGGCGTTCATCAGCGCCCCGAACCGGGCCAGGTCCCCCGCCGTCCACGCCCTCGCCCCCTCCGCCACCCGGTCGTTCTCCTCGAAGAAGTGCCTCGCGCGCCGGCGCAGGGAATCAGGCAACCTCTCCCCGTGCGCCTCGAACGCGGCCCTCGACACGTGGCGCAGCCGGGGAGGCGCCGGGACCGGCCCCCCCGCCATTTCGAGCAGACCCCGCGCGGCCTCCTCGCATTCCGCCACCCGCCGGTTGTAGCCCGTGGTCACGAGCGCCTGCGTCACGCCCGAGTGGACGATCAGCGCCTCGAACGCCGGCATCCCCTCCGGCGCGTCGAGCGCCCGGCGCTCGTTCGACAGGCAGTCCACGTGGAGAAGCTTCCCTTTTCTGCCCGCCACGATGACCGACTGGTCGAGGACCCCGTTGTTCAGGCCGAGATAGACATTTTCGATGTGCCGATCCAGCGCGATCAGGTCGTCCGGCGACAGACTCAGGCCGTTGACGGCCCCCAGGGCCATGAGGTACGCCACCCCCGCCGCCGCCGAAGAACTGAGCCCGCCGATGGGCAGGCTCCCGGCGATCACGCCGTCCAGCCCCCGGCGCAGGCCGTGCGTCTGCCGCAGCGCCCGGACCGCGCCCCTCGGGTAGTTCCCCCAGTCCCCCTCGGCCTTCGCCGGTACATCGTCCAGAGAGAAGGCCACCTCCCCGCGGAAGTCCAGGCTCCTCAGCCGGACCCCCCTCCGCCCGCCGGGCGCGAACGCCAGGGCGATGCCCCGGTCGATGGGCATGCCCGACACGCGCCCCAGCTGATGGTCCACGTGCGCCCCGAGGGGGCAGATGCGATAAGGGGACAGGACGACCCGGATGTCGTCCCGCGCCGCCCCGTACGCCTCGCGGAGCAGGTCGATGCACACCTCGATGGACTGCATGGCTCACTTCTTCTGATACACCACCGGGAAGGCATCCCCCGACAGAACCTCCCCCTTCGGCACGGCCACGAACTGCTCCATGACGTGCTTGCCCGTGGGCTCGTAGCGGATGTGCCCCGGCATGTAGTGCACGGCGATGGCCCGGCGGGGCCTCTGCGACCGGTTGTGAGGGCTGCCGTGCCAGGTCAGGCAGTGGTGGAACGCGCACTCCCCCTTCATGACCTCGACCGGCTCGGCCTTCAGACGGGCGTCCGCCGGAAGCAGCGTCACATCCCTGTGCTCAGGGTGAAAATCCGTCCCCGACCGGAGCCACTTCTGCTGGTTGCCCCACCGGTGGCTCCCCGGCACCATCCACATGCACCCGTTCTCCACCGTCGCGTCGTCCAGCGCCACCCACGCGCTGATCAGGTCCGGCGGCTGGAGGATGGGCCAGAGCGGCTGGTCCTGGTGCCACCCTGTGGGACCGCCGCGCTCCGGCGGCTTGTACTGGACCTGGTCGTGCCAGATGCGGAGCGTGTCCGTCCGGCAGAGCTGCGAGACCATCCCCGTGATCGTCGGGTTACAGGCATGCTGATAGAACGCCTCGCTCGCCTGCCAGATGTTCACGATCTGGATGACGGCCTCCCCCCCCTTGCCCCCCTCATACTCGCTCCTCCCCGCCAGCATGTTCCGGTTGAGCACCGGCGGCTTCGGGGACTTCCCGGCCATGACCAGGTCCAGGTCCGCCCGCAGCCGCTCCACGCCCCCGTCGTCGAGCACCCTGCCGGTCCTCAGAAAGCCCTTCTCGTTGAACTCCTCTATCTGCGCGTCGGTCAACTGCATGACTATTCCTCCGTGAGCAGACGGACCACCCACCGGGTCGCCCCTACGTTACACCTTCGGAAAGAACACATCTACCAGCCGCCCCACGTCCATCGGGTCGCAGCCGTGCCGCTCCCGAAACCGGGCGTGCAGCTCCTCCTCGTACCCTGTGGTCCCCTTCAGCGGCAGGTCGATCGGGACGCGGCCCCGCCTGCCCGACTCCTCCCACGCGATCACGATCTCCTGGTCCGCGCGCCCCCGCCTGGCGTCGTAGCGCGTGGGCCGGTCGTTCAGGACCGCCTGCGCGAGGCTGTCCATCTCCTCCACGATCGCCAGCCCGGAGGGCCGGACCTTGTAGTGTGGCCAGGGGTTCTCCCACGAGACCTTCGGGTCCGTCTCGATCTCCAGCCGCTCCAGCACGTCCACCTCCTCCACCTTCCGGGTGACCGTGCGGATCGGATGGACCGTGGCCCGGCCCCCGTTCAGCCGCTGCTCCTCCGTGGTCAGGTGGACGTCGTCCTCCACGATCGCCCCCGTCGCGCCGTCCACCTGGAACAGCATCTTGGTCTTCCGGCCCAGCGCGCGGGCGTGGTAGAGCGGGGAGTAGGCCGTGATCGCCAGCGCCCCGTTGGCGAAGTCGATCAGCCCCATCGACCACGCCTCGGACGCGAACTGCCGCACGGCGCTCGCGTTCACGTGGGGGATCGGGCTGTCCATCACCACGCCCGTCACGCGCGTGGCCTCCGCCCCGGCCATCATCCGGAGGCTGCTGACGATGTGGTACCCGCCCGTCTGGAACAGGCTGTAGACCCGCAGCACCCCTCCGATCAGGCCCAGGTCGATGACCTTTCGCTTCATGAAGTGCATGGGGTCCCTCGGATACTGCTCCGCCACCTCTAACTTCACCCCGTTCCGCTCCACGGCCTCGATCAGCAGGTCCGCCGTCGGGAGGGTGATGGCCACGGGCGTCTCCACGATCAGGTTGACCTTCTGTTCGGCCAGGTAGGCCCCGATGGCGTGGTGCGAGTCCCCCGGCGTGCTGATGGCCGCCACGTCGAGACGCTCGTGCTTCACCAGGTCCTGCAGCCGGGTGTAGGCCCTCACCCCCTGCTCCGCCGCCACCTTCCGGGCCTTCTCCCCGTCCACGTCGCAGACAGCCACCAGGTTGAACCGGTCCTTCATCAGCAGGATGTGGGGCAGCCGCACGCCCAGCCCGCGCCCGCCAGCGCCCACCAGCGCAATGTTCAATCTGTCCGACTTTGCCATGAGGTTCTCCCGCGTTTGAGACGTGTCGAATACATAAAGCACCCTGCCGCCAATATACCCTGCGATGCGCCCCCTGTCAACCCGGATTTCCAGTTGACAGCGCCCGCGATAAATAGTACATTCCAGAGCGCCGAACCTCCATGGGAGCGTGGGGGTCCGGCATTCAGGCCCTTCGGCGCGGGGTGGCGCCGAAGGGCCTTTTTTGCCCCCCATTGTGATATGAGGAGGACCTCCATGACCATTCTCGAAGCCTCTCAGCGCATCCGGCGCGGGGAGATGTCCCCTCTGGAGCTGGTCCGGGCCTGCATGGACCGCATCGACGCCGTGGACCCTCGGATTCGCGCCTGGGTGGTGGTGGACCGGGAGGCCGCGCTGTCTGCGGCCAGGGAGGCGGAGGCGGAGGCGCGCGCGGGGCGCTGGAGGGGCCCCCTGCACGGCATCCCGCTTGGCATCAAGGACATCGTCGACGTGCGGGGCCTGCCCACGCGCGCCGGGTCCCGCCTCCTGACCGACGCCCCGCCCGCGGATCGGGACGCCACCGTCGTCTCCAGGCTGCGACAGGCCGGGGCAGTGATCCTGGGAAAGACCGTGACCACGGAGTTCGCCTGCTTCGATCCAGCGGAGACCCGCAATCCCTGGAACCTGGCCCACACCCCCGGCGGGTCCAGCAGCGGCTCGGCGGCGGCCGTGGCCTCCGGCATGTGCCCCGGCGCGGTCGGATCGCAGACCGGCGGCTCCATCAGCCGGCCCGCGGCTTACTGCGGCGTCGTGGGCTGCAAGCCGACCTACGGCCGCGTGAGCGCAGATGGGTTCGTCCCGGTCAGCTTCAGCCTGGACCACCCCGGCCCCTTCGCCCGGACCGCAGCCGACGCGGCCCTGCTCCTCCGGGCGATGTCGGGCTACGACCCGCGCGACCCCGTCGCCGCGCCCGAGCCGGTGGACGACTGCGTCGCCGCCTGCGCCCCCGACGAGGATCGCCCCCCCCGTCTCGGCCTGGTGGAGGGCCTCTTCCTGGACCGGGCGGACGAGGACGTGCGCCGGGGGCTGGAGGCCGCGCGCCGGGCGTTCGAGTCGCACGGCGCGGGTGTGGCCGTGGCCCGGATGCCCGAAACCTTCGGCGAGGCCCACCGGATGCACCGCATCCTGATGTGCGTGGAGCTGGCCGCGGTCCACCGGCCCCGGTTCCAGGACAGGAAAGCCGACTACCGGCCCGGCATCCGGGGGCTGATCGAGGAGGGGCTGGCCCTCTCCGCCGCCGACTACGCGGAGGCGCGCCGGCATCAGCTCCGGTTCAAAGTGTCCACCCAGGAGACGCTAACGGGGTTCGACGCCCTCCTCACCCCGGCGGCCCCCACGCCCGCGCCCCGGGACCTGACCACCACCGGCGACCCCGTCTTCAACTCCCCCTGGAGCTACTCCGGCCTCCCCACCGTCGTCCTGCCCGTGGGCCTGGCCCAAAACGGCCTCCCCGTGGCCGTGCAGCTCATCGGGCGCGCCTTCCGCGAGGCCGACCTCTTCCGCGTCGCCGCCTGGTGTGAGAGGGCCGTCGGATTCGGCGCGAGGCCCCCGGAACAGCCGTCCTGACCTGCGGGAAAACCGCTTGACTTCTCACGATGGGAGAGATAGCTTTAGAGATGTAGGGCGCGACCGGTGGTCGCGCCTCTGTAGGGCGTGATCGGTGATCACGCCGATTATAGAGCGCGATCGGTGATCGCGCCTCTTTTGGCGGAGGGGCGGCTGGCAATGAGATCCCGGTGACAGCTCTGAGGATGGGGCGGGCCGGGATTTTTTCTGCGCGTCGCCGATGGGAGGAGGAGGACTTTATGGCGCCGACCGACGTGACCTTCAGGGGGTTTTTCCCCCCGCACGAGGCGAGGCTCCGGACCCTGGTGGCGAGCGGGGAGTGGAAACAGGTCCTGAGCCGCAGAGAGTGGATTCGAGACGTTCAGACGCGCGCCCTCCGGCCGCCCCCGGCCCGCATCCCGGCGCAGACCGTCGTGGACCAGCTCCTCCGGTTCAACGGGGCTCGCGTTCGGGAGATGATCGGGTCGGGCGTCCGGGACCGGAAGGCCCTGTTAGACGCCCTGTCGGAGTGGCCCAGGCGGTGGGATGGGGACCCGGATCTCTCCTTCCTCGGCCTCACGGTCACGTCCGACTGCAACTTCCGGTGCATCTACTGCAACAAGGAGCGGACGGAGGCGCAGGCGCCCCCGGAAGTCTGGAAGCGTGTCATCCGGGAGGCCGTCGGGAAGGGAGGGGAGCGCGGGGTCTACATCCACTTCACCGGCGGCGAGCCCCTGCTGATGGGGGACGCCCTCTACGGCGACGACGGCCTCATCCGCTACGCCGTCGAGCTGGGGGCTGCGGTCAACGTGAACACCAACGCCTCCCTGATCACCCCTGAGGTCGCCCTCCGGCTCATCAAAGCCGGCGTGTCCCGCCTCCACATCTCCCTGGACACCTACGACAGAGACACGCAGAACCGGCTCATCCCCAGCGGCGAGCGGTTCGCCCGCATCCTCAGGGGCATCGCCAACGTGCAGATCGCGCGGGAGGTCGCGGGCGTGGACGAGCCTCAGGTCCACGTCAACTGCGTGCTGAACCGGCACAACCTGACCCACCTCCCCGACCTCCTCGCCTTCCTCCTGGAGCGGCGGAAGGTCCGCTACAGGAAGGGGGACGGCCGGGCCGAGCCGGACCTGAGTTACCGGGACCTCCTGCTGCACGTCATCCCCGTGGGCGGGGCCGAGAACGCCGACATCCGGCCCACGGACAGGGAGTTTCGCGCCTTTTACACGGATATCTGGAAGAAGGCGTCTGCCTTCTGGGACGACTACCAGGCCCGGTCAGGGGTGTCCCCGGAGCGGCGGGTGGACCTGAAGCAGTACGGCTTCTACACCCCCTACCTCCGGGTGGAACACCGGGCCGGCCTGGACGAATACGCGCAGCTCGCGGCCCGGGGCATCTACTCGCAGACCGCCCTCCTGGACCGCTGCTACCTGGCCCCCACCCAGGCGTTCATCCTGCCCGACGGGTCGCAGCACTGGTGCGGGGCGCACACCATGTCCCTCCCGCCCGCGCTCGGAAACGTCAACGAGACGGGCGTCTGCGAGAACATCAAGCGTCACGTCTCCGACCTCCGCGCCTTCCCGGACGGATACTGCGCCAACTGCCCCGGCGCGACCCTCTACATCAACTGCGGCGTGGACCAGACGCTGAAAAAGACGATCGAAAAATGGATCGAGGAGCCTGAGCGATGACCAGGCGAGAGCGCGTCTCGGCCGTCCTGCGGGGCCAGGCCCCCGACCGGCCGCCCCTGTTCGACCTGCTGCGGAACGACGCCGTGCTGGCCCACTACAGCGGCCTCGACCCCTTCAGGGAGCCGGAGGCCGCCGTCTACGCCGCGGCCCGCAACGTCCTGGACAGCACCCGCTCCCTGCGCCTCCCCGACCCCGAGGGGGAGGAGCGGGGCCAGGACGGGCGCGTGATCGTCCGCCGGCGCTGGACCACCTGGAACGAGCGCGTCCATCCCCCCACTGTCGAGGAGGCCCGGTCTGACCTCCGCCGGCGCGTGGAGGACCTGGAGCGCCGGATCGACGACGGGGACGCCGCCCGCGCCGATGCGGCGCGCCTCCGGGAGGACGCCTTGCAGAAGCTGAGCAGGCTGGGACACGACTTCGCCTACGTCTCCCCGGCCTTCGGCATCGGCATCATGATCTACCACGCCTACGGCCTGGAGACCTTCTCCTACCTCCTCGCCGACCACGAGGACCTGGTCCTCCGCTACCTCGCCCTGAACGCCGAGCGGAGCGCCCGGCGCATCGCCCGCCTGGACCTGAAGGACCTCGCCGTGGCCGTGTTTGTGGGCGAGGACATCGCCTGCAAGGGGACAACCCTCTTCTCCCCGGCCTTCCTGCGGAGGGCGTTTATGCCCCACCTCGAACGCCTCGTGGCCCTCTACCACGAACGCGGCCTGCCCGTCATGTTCCACTCCGACGGCAATCTGATGGGCATCCTGGACGACCTGATGGCCTGCGGCATCGACCTCCTCAACCCCATCGAAGTCCTCGCCGGGATGGACGTGAAGGAGATCCGGCGGCGGTGTCCCCGCCTCATCCTGGCCGGCGGGATCGACGTGAGCCAGCTCCTCCCGCTCGGAACGCCGCAGGAGGTGGCCGCGGCCACGAAGGCCCTGATCCAGACCGCCGGGCCGGGCGTCCTGGTCGGCTCTTCGACAGAGTTGAACGACGCCGTCCCTCTGGACAACTACCGGGCCCTGGTGGACACGGTGATGGCCTACAGATATTAAAACGTAGGGGCGACCCGGTGGGTCGCCCCTGCTCACCCTGTCATCTCAAGGACCGTGCGGATGGCCATCAGGTGCATGTCCACGCGCGCCTCGAACGGCGCGGAGGACGGCGTTTCGGGGGTGAGGCAGTGGGGCGTGCCGTTCCGGAACAGGAAGTAGGTGTGAGACCAGCCGCCGATCCTGCGGATGCGCTCGGCCGTGGGGTGCGCCACGCCCGCGGTGACGAAACACCCCTCCACAGTGCGGGCGGCGGTGACCGGGTGAGCGCCGGAGATGCGGTCCACCACGCCCCGCCCGATCTCCGGGCGGCCGGGGCGCTTGATCTCCCAGAGGTAGAAGCCGTCGGCGTCCGCGTCCTCGTGGCACTCCACCACCAGGTCGGGCCGGCGCACAAGGAGGAACCGCCTCAGGGCGATGGACTCCTGGGCAGGGGTGTCCGGCTTGTCGAACTGACGGTTCAGGTCGAGGCCGCACCCGTTGAAACGGCTGTGTCGCTCGTAACCGAAGGGGTTCTGGCAGGGGAGGACAGTCAGCGGGACAGACGCAAAGCGTCGCGGCAGATTCGATTCTAAAAACCGGAGCAGGGCCTCCACGCCCGCGGCCTCGTCCCCGTGAATGCCCGCGGAGAGGCTCAGGCAGAGAGCCCCCGCCTCGCCGGGGCGGCAGAGGGCCACGAGCGGATAGCGGCCGGAAGGATAGGACAGGAGGGCGATCTCGGAGACCCGCCAGGACCGGTCCCCGGAGGCTACGGCCTGGATGCGATGCAGGACGTCGGTATAGGACCGGACCTTCATATGAGACAGCCGTCAGGCGCTCTGGCGCTCGGCCTCCGCGCGGCGGCGAAGGTGTTCTTCGATCAACCTGCGGTCCTCCTCCGACAGCCCGCCCGCAGGCGTCCGTTTGGCCGGCGCCGGCGCAACAGGCGCAGGCTCGGGGGCCCGGCTGCCGCGCGACTCGAGGTGCCGCCGGATGAGGTCCCTCTCTGTGGCGGACAGGCCCGCAGGCTCGCGGGCCGGCGCGGGGGCGGGCGGGGAGGCGTCCCGAAGGGAGGACTCCTGGGACTGAAGGAGCCGGGAGATCTCTTCCCGCGAGACCATGGGAGAAGGGTTAGGGGGACGCGCCTCGGCCTCCTCCGGGGAGGCCTCCCCGATCTCATCCTCGATGTTCAGCCGGGCGGCCACTGCCTCGTAGACCGACTTGGCGGCCTCCACGCGTGCCTCCAGATGGCTCAGATGCTCCCGCAGCCGGGCGATCTGGGCCGACGCCTCGTCGATCTCCCGGCGGGCGTACTCCAGCGTCTGCTCGTAGAGCGAACCCCCTCTGCCGTTCGATCCGTTCATGGCCCCCAGCCTCCTTGTAAGACTAAGGAATACAGGAGACAGAATACAGAATACAGGAGGAAAAGCGCCAAAAAACTTCGGTTTTCTCCTGTCTCCTGTCTCCTGTCTCCTGTATTCTAAGTTTGCTGCTTGACAGAATTTTACAAAAATTGTCTGGTTTGGGCGCCAAAGTGCCGAATAATAATACAGAACATAGCGCAGGCAATCCGAATAATTATACAGAATAGACAAGAAAATTGCAAGTGGAATGTGAAGACGGCTTTTCAGGTGCGCCCGGAAGGACCGCCCCTCACGAGATTCCAGTTGACATTGGCGGGCGAAATGTATTAATTACCGGACGTTATTTTTGCGTAAGTGTCCGTTTTATGACACGTCTGTGAGGCCCTGAACACATGGCGTTACTGGCGGACCAGAGCACGGTCCTGTTGGAGGCGGGAGACCTGGAGAAACGGGTCTGGGCCGTGGCCGGCGGAAAGGGGGGGACGGGCAAGACCGTCCTCACCGCGAACATCGGCGTGGGCCTGGCCACGCTCGGCTACAAGGTCATCCTGATCGACGGAGACCTGGGCGCGCCGGACCTCCACTTCCTGTTCGGCATGTCCGCCCCCGCCCGCAACCTGAACGACTTCCTGACCGGCAGAGTGGCCTCCCTGCAGGACGTCCTGCTCCAGACGCCCAGCGAAAACCTCCGGCTGATCTGCGGCGGAAGCGAGATCCTCGGCATGGCCAACCTCCCCCACCAGAGGAAGGAGAAGCTCAAGAGGCATATCGCCCAGATCGACGCCGACTACGTCATCGTGGACCTGGGGGCAGGCACGGCCTACAACACCCTCGACTTCTTCATCATGTCCAACGAGGGCATCGTGGTGGCCAACCCGGAGCCTCACGCCAAGATCGACGCCTACACCTTCATCAAGAGCGCAGTCTATCGCAGGCTGATGCGGATGTTCTCAGGATACCGGGAGGTGCAGGAGTTGATCACCACGTTCGCCCAGGCGGGCGGAAAGGCCCTGAAGATCAGGGACCTCATCCGCGCCTTCCGGGAGCGCGACCAGGAGGCGGGGATGAGGGCGGAGCAGGCCGTGGCCGAATTCCGCCCCCGGTTCATCATGAACCGGGTCCGCAGGAAGGTCCACGTGGATGACGCCCGCCGGTTCGTGGACCTGGTGCGGGACTATCTCGGCGTGGACATGACCTACGTGGGACACATCGAGGAGGACGGTCAGGTCGTGGATTCGTGTGAGCGGATGCGCCCCTTCCTGATCGAATACCCCAAGTGCACCGCGGCGGTGGACCTCTATGCGATCCTGTTCAGCCTCGGCGCAGAGGACCGGCGGCTCAGATACGACCAGAGATCCTCCAAGAAAATGGCCAAGAGCCTTCAGCTTGAGGCCAGACAGTGGGGAGATTGAGCGGAGACGTGAAAGTACTCGTCGAGACCTGCCGGCGCCGGTTCGCCCGAGCGATCCTCCGGTTTTACAGGGGACGCACCTGCGAGGAGCCGGCGGTCTCCATCGCAGGGGTGCTCGAAAATCCCCGCAAAATCCTGATCATCCCGGACCTGCGCGCAGGAGGGCTTTTCCTCGGGGCGCCCAAATTCCGGGCCATTCGCAGCCGGTACCCGCGCGCAGAGATCAGCCTGCTCACCGATGCCCGCCGGGAGTACATCGCCCGGGAGATGCCCTTTGTCGACGACGTCATCCTCTGCGGCGATTTTCTCCTGCCCATCGGGATGAAGCTCCGGGACCTCATCGGGCGACTGCAGCGGCGGGAATTCGACGTGACGTTCTGCTTTGGGGCCCCGGACAGTCTCCTCCCGGCCTATCTGTGCTACAAAAGCGGGAGCAAACTGCGGGTGGGGTTCCACGCCGACGATGTCCCGTTTTTCAATTTTCGAATCGTCCCCAGGCCGGAGCCCTGCTATGAGGCGGAGCGCCTCTCCCTGCTCCTCCGGACCCTCGACATCGTGGAGGGGGAGCTGGGATGGGCGATCTCCCCGGAAGGGGCCGGGAAGATTCTGGATCGCTACCTCGGAGAGCGGAGGGACGCGGAACGGCTCGTGGGCATCGACACGAGTTCCGGCATCGGCCCCCCCCTCTCGTTCCGGCAGTGGCGGGGGGTGGTGCGGGCCGTGGACGAGATCTGCCGCGCCATCCTGTTTTTCGACTTTGACCAGCGCCGCGTGGCCAATCGCCTGAAAGAGATGCTGGGGCCCCGGGCGCTCCTGTTTCAGACGGATGACCTCCCCCGAACCGTGGCCCTGATGGAGGCGTGTGAGGGGTTCGTCGCCGGGAACACCGACCTGTTTCACCTGTCCGTGGCCATGGGCCTCCCCACCGTGGGGATCGTGCCGGAACAGGACGCCCCCCGATGGGCCCCTGCGGACTGCCCCTGGGTGAGGGTGGTGACGCAAGCCGGGATGGGGGAAGGGATGGGGAGGCGCATCGTGGACACGCTGCACGAAATGCAGAACAGCTCGCTTCAAAGGAGATGACCCTTGATCATTTTCGTCGTGCCCTGACTCACCCCTCTTCGCGGTTTTCAGGATATCCACTTGCTTGAGACATCCCATAGGCTTCAGGAGGTGTATAGAAGATAATCCTTTTCACATAGTCTCAGAATTTTATGCTTGACGTAAGGCACAGGATTTCTGACAGCTACAGTGAGTTAGCGACACAGAAGGGGTTACTCACTGGCTGGGAGGAGTCCTATGTCTCAAGAG